>CAIXHE010000156.1 GCA_903919205.1 uncultured Opitutaceae bacterium
ACGCCGAAGCACATCGGGGCCAGCTCCGCCGAGACCTGCAACACCTACAACATGCTCAAGCTGACCGAGCACCTGTTCGGCTGGGACCCGCGGGTCGAGTACGCCGACTACTACGAGCGGGCGCTCTACAACGACATCCTGGCCTCCCAGGAGCCCCGCAAGGGCATGTTCACGTACTTCATGTCGCTCGAACCGGGGCTCTTCAGGACCTACTGCACGCCCTACGACTCGTTCTGGTGCTGCGTCGGGACGGGCATCGAGAATCCCACCCGCTACGCACGGGCGATCTACTTCCACGGCGCCGACTGCCTCTACGTGAACCTCTTCATACCGTCCGAGGTGACGTGGAGGCAGGCCGGCCTCGTCCTCGGGCAGGAGACCGACTTCCCGCGCAGCGGCCGCGTGACGCTCACGGTGAGGGCCACGCCCGAGCGGGCGCTGGCGGTGCGCGTGCGCTGCCCGGCCTGGGCGGCCGGGCCGACCGCCTTCGAGGTGAACGGCCGGCGCGTGGCCGTGGGCGAGCCGGGGACGTTCGCGGAGCTTCGATACGCCTGGCGCCGGGGCGACCGCATCACCTTCGAGGTGCCGATGGCGGTGCGGACGGAGGCCATGGCCGGCGACGCGCACCAGGTCGCCTTCCTCTACGGGCCCGCCGTGCTCGCGGGCGACCTGGGGGCGGCACCCGAAACGGCGACCGCCCCGTACACCTCCGACCAGCGGGCCAACCTGGGCGCGGCCCCCGTCGCGGTGCCCCGGCTCGTGCGGCGCGGAGCGGACGCCGCCCGTACACTCGAGCGTTCCGCGGACGGCTCGCTCGCCTTCCAGGCCGCCACCCGCGGCGGTCCTCCGGTGTGGCTGCGCCCCTTCTGGGAACTCAGCTACCGGCGCTACAGCGTGTACTGGGAGCTGGATCCGGCGGTCAGCCCCTGAGCTCGGCCGCCATCTCCCTGGCGAAATAGGTGAGGATCATGTCGGCGCCGGCGCGCTTGATCGCGATCAGCGACTCGCGGCGGCAGGCCGCCAGGTCGAGCCAGCCCAGGCGGGCGGCGGCCTGGATTTGCGCGTACTCGCCGGAGACCTGGTAGGCCGCCACGGGCCGGTGGGTCCCGCGCCGAAGCTCGTGGATCACGTCCAGGTAGAGGCCCGCGGGCTTCACCATCACGATGTCGGCGCCCTCGGCCACGTCGAGCTGAAGCTCGGCGAGGCCCTCCCGCCGGTTGGCCGGGTTCAGCTGGTAGGTCCTCTTGTCGAGGCTGCGTGTGCCGGCGGCCTTGGAGCTGCCGACCGCCTCGCGGAAGGGCCCGTAGTAGGCCGACGCGTACTTCGCCGTGTAGGCCATGATGGCCGTCTCCTCGAAGCCCGCCGCGTCCAGGGCGCTGCGGATGGCGCCGATGCGGCCGTCCATCATGTCGCTTGGCGCCACCAGGTCCACGCCCGCGCGGGCGTGCAGCACGGACATCCGCGTCAGGATGCCCACGGTGGCGTCGTTGTCCACGTCGCTGCCGTCGGCCTTCAGCACCCCGTCGTGGCCGTGGACCGTGTAGGGGTCGAGGGCGATGTCGGTCATGACCACCAGGTCCGGGACGGACTTCTTGACGGCGCGCACGGCGCGCAGGATGAGGGCGTCCTCGCGAAGGGCCGCGGTGCCGTCGGGATCCTTGAGGCCCGCGTCGAGCTTCGGGAAGAGCGCCACGGCCCGCACGCCGAGCCGGCGCAGCGCCAGGCACTCCTTGACCAGGTCCGAGAGGTTGAGCCTGAGGACGCCGGGCATCGATTCGATCGCCTCGGGGGCCGCCTTGCCGTCGATCACGAAGAGGGGGGCGATCAGGTCCTCGGTCCGCAGGACGACGTCCTCGAGCAGGGCGCGGATGGCCGGCGTGCGGCGGAGCCGCCTCGGGCGCTGGACCAGATTGAGCTTGAATGAGTTGGGCATCTGTTCGGGGGTGCGGGCATCCAAGCAGGCGCGGGGCCACCCCGCCACAAGAATTTGGGCCGCCCGCCCCTCGGGCTACGTTGGACAAACGGCACGGAACCCCTCTACCCTGCGCTCCCCCATGGCCCTCAAGCTTTTCGACTCCCTGACCCGGCAGACCCGCGAACTCGCCCCGGCCGCGCCGGACGGCGTGTTCCGCTTCTACAACTGCGGTCCGACCGTCTACGCGCCGGCCCACATCGGCAACTTCCGCACATTCATCGTGAACGACGTGCTGCGGCGCCTGCTCGACCTGGAGTTCCCGGGGAAGGTGAAGCACGTGCGCAACCTGACCGACGTCGACGACCGCACGATCGGGCAGGCGCGGGCCGAGCGCCGGCCCCTGGCCGAGATCACCCGCCACTGGACCGCGCTCTTCCACGCCGACTGCGCCGCCCTCAACCTCCTCGTGCCCCACGTGGAGCCCACCGCCACGGGCCATATCCCCGAGCAGGTCGAAATGATCGACGTACTGCTGCAGAAGGGAAACGCCTACCGCTCGGCCGACGGGTCGGTGTACTTCAAGATCACCTCGTTCCCGCAGTACGGGGCGCTCTCGCGCATCCGCGAGCGCGAGCTGAAGGTGACCAACACGGCCTTCGACGCCGACCACAAGGACGACGTCGGCGACTTCGCGCTCTGGAAGGCCTACAAGCCCGAGGAGGACGGCGACGTGCGCTGGCCGGGCCCCGGCGGCGCCTTCGAGGGCCGGCCGGGCTGGCACATCGAGTGCAGCGCGATGATCCGCAGGCACCTCGGCGAGACGATCGACCTGCACACGGGGGGCGTGGACCTCCTGTTCCCCCACCACGAGAACGAGATCGCGCAGAGCGAGTGCTGCACCGGCACCACCTTCGCGCGCCACTGGTACCACAGCGAGCACCTGCTGGTCGACGGCACGACGATGAGCAAGAGCAAGGGCAACTACTACACGCTCGGCGACCTGGTCGCGAAGGGCTACTCGCCCACGGCCGTGCGCTACGCGCTGCTCTCCGGGCATCCGCGCAAGCAGCTCAACTTCACCCTGGACTCGCTGCATGCGGCGGAGAGCGCCCTCAAGGCCCTGCGCCGCTTCGCGCAGGGGCTCGGGCCGGCGGGCTCGGCGGAGCCTTCCGCCCTCTTCGACCCGGTGATCCGCGCGCTCGAGGACGACCTGAACACGCCCGCGGCGCTCGGCGCCCTCTTCTCGGCGGTGAACGCCCACGCGCCTGGAAACGCGGCCGCGGACCGCGCGGCCCTCGACCGAGCGCTCGGCGTCCTCGGGCTCGACCTGACGCCCCCCGCCTCGGGCGCCCCTTCCGCTCCCGCTGAAGTCGAGGACCTGGCGCGCCGGCGCTGGGAGGCGAAGAAGGCCCGGGACTTCGCGGCGGCGGACCATATCCGGGCCGAGATCGCCGCCGCCGGCTGGTCGATGCTCGACAGCAAGGACGGGTACCGGCTGGAGCCGGCCAAGAAAGCCTGACTTGGCATTCGCGCCCCCAACGGCCAACCTCCCCTTCCCCGTGATGACTCCGCTCGAAGAACTCCGCCACTCCGCGTCGCACATCCTGGCGACCGCGGTCCTGCGCCTCTACCCAGAGGCGAAGCTCGACATCGGGCCCCCGACGGACACGGGGTTCTACTACGACATCGACCTGGACCGGAAGCTGACCGCCGAGGACCTGGCGAAGATCGAGGCCGAGATGAAAAAGGTGGCCGATGAGAACCAGCCCTTCCTGCGCAAGGAGGTCTCCCGCGAGGAGGCGGCCGAGATCATCCGCTCGCGCGGGCAGGAGCGCTACAAGCTGGGCCGCCTGGCCGACATTCCCGAGGGCGAGAAGATCTCGTTCTACCAGAACGGCGAGTTCATGGACCTGTGCGCCGGCACCCACGTGCGCTATTCCTCGAAGCTGAAGGCCTTCAAGCTGCTGAGCGTCGCCGGCGCCTACCACCGCGGCGACGAGAAGAACAAGCAGCTGCAGCGCATCTACGGAACGGCCTTCCCGACCCGCGAGGAGCTCGCGCAGTACCTGGAGAGGGCCGAGCAGGCCAAGCAGCGCGACCACCGCAAGCTGGGGCGCGACCTGAAGCTCTTCGTGATCGACGAGGACGTGGGCCAGGGGCTGATCCTCTGGACGCCCGCCGGCTCGATCATACGCCAGGAGCTTCAGAACTTCATCAGCGAGGAGCTGCGCAAGCAGGGCTACTCTCAGGTGTTCACGCCCCACATCGGCAAGCTCGAGCTCTACAAGATCTCCGGGCACTTCCCCTACTACAAGGACTCGCAGTTCACGCCCGTCGTCGAGAACGTCTCGCTCGCGAAGATCCTAGCGGAGGGCTGCTCCTGCGCCGAGATGGTGGTACGGCTGGACGCCGTCTCGCAGAACCTGGCCGCCCAGGTGAACGCGCGCACGGGCAAGGAGACCATCACCGCCAGCCGAGTCCTCCCGGAGGACCAGCTGCTCGACGGCTTCATGCTGAAGCCGATGAACTGCCCCCACCACATCAAGATCTTCTCCTCGCAGCCGCACTCCTACAGGGACCTCCCCGTGCGCCTAGCCGAGTTCGGCACGGTGTACCGCTGGGAGCAGTCCGGGGAACTGAACGGCATGACCCGCGTGCGCGGGTTCACCCAGGACGACGCCCATCTCTTCTGCACCGAGGACCAGGTCGCCCAGGAACTCCTCGGCTGCCTCTCGCTCGTGAAGATCGTGCTCACGACGCTCGGGATGAGCGACTACCGTGTGCGGGTCGGCCTGCGCGACCCCGACTCGAACAAGTACACCGGCCACGCGGAGAACTGGGACAAGGCCGAGGCCGCCTGCCGCGAGGCCGCGAGGACGCTCGGCGTCGCCTTCACCGAGGAGCCCGGCGAGGCCGCCTTCTACGGCCCGAAGATCGACTTCGTCGTGAAGGACGTGATCGGCCGCGAGTGGCAGCTGGGCACGGTCCAGGTCGACTACAACCTGCCCATCCGCTTCGACCTCACCTACAGCGGCGCCGACAACCAGCCCCACCGGCCGGTGATGATCCACCGCGCGCCGTTCGGCTCGATGGAGCGCTTCTGCGGGGTGCTGATCGAGCACTTCGGCGGCGACTTCCCGGTGTGGCTCTCCCCGGAGCAGGTGCGCCTCGTGCCGATCAGCGACAAGACCTCGGAGTACGCCCGCGAGGTGCTGGCCCAGTTCAAGGCAGCCGGCGTGCGCGCGACGGTGGACGAGCACAGCGACAAGCTGGGTGCCAAGATCCGCCGAGCCGAGATCGAGAAGGTCCCCTACACCCTCGTGCTGGGCGCGAAGGAGGCCGAGTCCAGGTCTGTGAGCGTGCGCAGCCGCGCCCGGGGCGACGAGGGCGTGCTGGCGGTCGACCACTTCGTGGCGCGTGTCCAGGAGGAGATACGCACCCGCGCGCTCTCCGAGAAGAAGAAGCCTGCCTAGCCGGGCCCCTCGGCTAGACGGCGGCCTCGCCGCGCTCGTCGGTGCGGATGCGGATGACCTCCTCCAGCGGGAGGAGGAACACCTTGCCGTCGCCGATCTTGCCCGTCTTGGCGGACTTGACGATCGCGTCCACGGCCTTGCCGGCCATGTCGTCGGCCACGGCGATCTCGATCTTCACCTTGGGCAGGAAGTCCACCGTGTACTCGCTTCCGCGATAGATCTCGGTGTGACCCTTCTGGCGGCCGAAGCCCTTCACCTCCGTGACGGTCATGCCCTCGATGCCGGCCTCCGCCAGCGCCTCCTTAACCTCTTCAAGCTTGAACGGTTTGATGATGGCGATGATGAGTTTCATTCGGAGGGGGTGGGTACGGAACCGGGGCTGGGAATCGAGAAATAGCGAAGGGAGTTTGCGCGCGCAAGCACTGCTTCCGGGCCGCTCGGCCCGTGCGCGTCGTTGTTAATACAAAGTCACTATCCCTTATCAGCACGCCCTATGCCAAGGGGACCTGGGGCTCGACCACCGCAATGTGTAATTCGGCCAGCTGCTTGGCCGTAACAGGGGTCGGACTGCCCGCCATCAGGTCTTGGCCCTTCTGGGTCTTGGGGAACGCGATCACGTCGCGGATGCTGGTCGTTCCGCAGAGGAGCGCCGCGATGCGGTCCAGGCCGAAGGCGATGCCGCCGTGCGGCGGGGCGCCGTACGTGAAGGCCCTCAGCATGTAGCCGAAGCGGTTCTCGACCACGTCGGCCGGGATCTTGAGCACCTCCTCGAAGATCTTCTTCTGGAGGGCGGGCTGGTGGATGCGGATCGAGCCGCCGCCCAGCTCCATGCCGTTCAAGACGACGTCGTAGTGCTGGCCGCGCACGGCCTTCGGGTCGGAGTCGATCAGGGCCACGTCCTCGGGAACCGGGGACGTGAAGGGGTGGTGCGTGGCGACGTAGCTCTTCTTGTCCTCGTCGTAGCTCATCAGCGGGAAGTCGACCACCCAGAGGAACTTCCAGTCGTCGGCGCGGATCGAGAGCTTGCCGCGCTTCTGCAGCAGGGAAGCCACCTCGAGCCGGATGCGCCCGAGGATCGCGCAGGTCTTCTCCCACGGGGCCGCCGCGAAGAAGACCATGTCGTTGTCCTCGATTCCGAGGGATGAGGTGAGGGCCGCCTTCTCGGCCTCGGAGAGAAATTTCACGATCGGCGACTTCCACTCGCCCCCCTCGACCTTGATGAAGGCCAGGCCCTTGGCGCCGAGGCTCTTGGCGATCTCCTCGAGCGCCTTCAGCTCTCCCTGCGTCAGGTCGGCCAGGCCCTTGGCGTTGAGCGCCTTGACCGAGCCGCCGGAGGCGACCGTCCCCTGGAACACCTTGAACGCCGACGCGCGGAAGGTCTCCGAGAGGTCCTTCAGCTCGAAGCCGAAGCGCGTGTCGGGCTTGTCCACGCCGTAGCGGTTCATGGCGTCGACGAACGCCATGCGCGGGAACGGCGTCGGGATGTCCTTACCCAAAACGTCCTTCCACACCTTCTTGAGCATGCCCTCGAACAGGGCGTAGAGGTCCTCCCGCGTCACGAAGGACGCCTCGACGTCGACCTGCGTGAACTCCATCTGGCGGTCGGCGCGCAGGTCCTCGTCGCGGAAGCAGCGGGCGATCTGGAAGTACCGCTCCACGCCGGCCACCATCAGGATCTGCTTGAACTGCTGGGGGGACTGGGAGAGCGCGTAGAACTGGCCGGCGTGGATGCGCGACGGCACCAGATACTCGCGCGCGCCCTCCGGGGTGCTCTTGAAGAGCGCGGGGGTCTCGACCTCGATGAAGTCCTGGGAGTCGAAGTAGTCCCGGATGGCCTTGGCCGCGCGGTGGCGCACGACCAGGTTGTGGCGCATCTTGGGCCTGCGCAGGTCCAGGTACCGGTAGGTGAGGCGCAGATCCTCGTTCACCTTGTCGCCCCCCGCGTCGGTCAGTGGGAAAGGCGGGGTCTCGGACACGTTCAGGATATCGAGCTCCGTGGCCTCGATCTCGATGGCCCCGGTGGGCAGCGCCGCGTTCACGGTGCCGTCCGGGCGCGGCACCACCGTGCCCGCCACGCTGACGACGGACTCGGGCTTCAGGTGCGCGGCGCGCGCGCTCAGTTCCGGGGTCCCGTGGGGGTCGAACTTGACCTGGGTGACGCCCTTCCTGTCGCGAAGGTCGATGAAGATGATCCCGCCGTGGTCCCGAACGGAGTCCACCCATCCCGAGAGCGACACGGCGGAGCCGATGTCGGAGGGCGTGAGCTGGGCGCAGTGGTGGGTACGTTTCATGGAGCGATGTGGGTCGTGCAAATGACAGAGAAAGCCCCCGCCGAGAGGCCGGGGCAACCCGAATTTTGGGACCCGAGGGGGGTCAGCCCAGCAGCAGGCTCTCGCCGGTCATCTCGGCGGGCTTCGGAAGGCCCATCAGGTCCAAGACGGTCGGAGCCACGTCGGCCAGCCGGCCCCCGGTGCGCAGGCGCGTCTTGCCGACCTCGAACCCGTCGCCCACGACGAAGAACTCGACCGTGTTGAGCGTGTGCGAGGTGTGCGGGGCGTTATGGACGGGGTCCCACATCTGCTCGCAATTGCCGTGATCCGCTCCGATGAGCGCGCGGCCCCCCACCTGCGCCAGGGCCGCGAGGAGCTCCCCGACGGCGGCGTCGGTCGCCTCCACGGCCTTCACCGCAGCGGGCAGCGAGCCGGTGTGGCCCACCATGTCGGGATTCGCGAAGTTCACCACGATCAGGCCGTACTTTCCCGAGAGGATCGCGTCCTTGGCGGCCTGGGTGACCTCGGCCGCCGACATCTCGGGCTTCATGTCGTAGGTAGCCACCTTGGGGCTCGCGGGGCAGGCCCGGTCCTCGCCGGGGAACGGCTCGGCGCGGTAGTTGTTGAAGAAGAAGGTGACGTGGGGGTTCTTCTCGGTCTCGGCGCACCGGAACTGCGCGATGCCCGCCTTCGACACCACCTCGCCCAGGATGTTCTTCAGCTTCTCGGGCTTCATGAGCAGCACGTGGACGGGCAGGCCCGCCTCGTACTCGGTCATGGTGGCGTAGTACAGGTCGAGCTTCGGGCCCCGGTCGAATCCCTTGAAGTCGTCGATCACGAACGCCTTCGTGATCTCGCGCGGGCGGTCGCCGCGGTAGTTGTAGAAGATGACGGCGTCCCCGTCGGCGATCGCCGCCAGGGGCTTGCCGTCGGCGCCCACGATCGCCGTCGGCGTGATGAACTCGTCCCCGTTCTGCGTCGCGCTCAGCGGGTGGTCGTAGTAGGCCTGCACGGCCGAGGCCGCGTCGGGCGCGGTGGCCAGGATGTGGCGGCCGGTCAGCAGGTCGTAGGCCTTCTGGACGCGCTCCCAGCGGTTGTCGCGGTCCATCGCCCAGAAACGCCCGCACACGGTGGCGATGCGGCCGATCCCAAGCTCCCGGCACTTGGCGTCCACCTGTCGCACGTAGCCGAGCGCGCTCGTCGGAGGGGTGTCGCGGCCGTCGGTGAAGGCGTGGATGAAGACCCGCTCGGGGGCGATGCCCGCCGCCTTGGCCTCGGCCAGGATCCCGTAGAGGTGCTCGAGCATGCCGTGCACGCCCGCGTCCGATACGATTCCCATCAGGTGCAGCTTGGAGCCGCGCCCCTTCACCTGCTCGACGGCGGACTTCCAGATGGGGTTCGCGGCCAGGAGCCGGTCCGAGAAGAGCTTGTTGATGCGCACCAGCTCCTGGTCGACGATCCGGCCCGCCCCGATGTTCTCGTGGCCCACCTCGCTGTTTCCCATGACCCCGTCGGGCAGGCCGACGTCGAGCCCGCTGGCCCGCACCAGCGTTACCGGGTAACGCGCGCGGAGCCGGTCGTCGCAGGCCTTCTTGGCGAGGACCGTGGCGTTGTAGGAGTCCTGCTCCGGGTGGGGGTTCTTCCCCCAACCGTCCCGTATGATGAGGAGAACCGGCTTGAGCGGTGAAGTCATGGAGAATTGTGACGATACAGCCGGCCAGAGGGCTGTCGACACCCGCGATGAAAAAAAACTCGCAGAATCCCCGGGGACGGGCACGAAACTCGCTAACAATTTAGCGGACATCGATGACGCTCATCATCCGAGACCAGCTCGTGAATCCACCGACGTGGTTTTCGTCCTTCAGGGACCTCACCCTCTACTGCAGTGTCTTCCTGAGGGACGAGATCGTGATCGAGTCGGACGACCCCGACCCCTACTACCGATGGATGAGGCCCCGCGGCGGGATGGACTTCATCGAGGACTTCATCAGGCCCGGCTCGGAGGATGGGGTGCACCTGGACGTGGAGCACAACTACCCGAGGACCGTGATCACCGACCGGATCGCCCCCGAGAACGTACACAGCCTGATCCGGATGATACGATTCTGTCGAGGAGCAGCTTGACGGACGGACGCTCCCGCGGGTGGAATCGGGCATGCTGAAGCGCGCCGTTCTGCTCGCCAACCTGGGATCCCCCGACTCCACCGCCGTGAAGGACGTGCGCCGGTACCTGCGCGAGTTCCTCGGGGACGAGCGCGTGCTCGATTTGCCCGCGCCGATTAGGGTCCTCCTGCTCGAGGCCGTGATCCTGCCGACCCGCCCCAAGAAGACCGCCCACGCCTACTCCAAGGTGTGGACCGACTCCGGCTCCCCGCTCCTGGCGACCTCATGGAGCGTCCGCGAGAAGCTGGCGGCTGCCGTGGGACCGGACCTGCCGGTCGTGATCGCCATGCGCTACGGCAACCCGTCCATCCCTGCGGCGGTCGCCCAGCTGGTCGCCCTGGGTGCCGAGGAGGTGCTCCTCTTCCCCCAGTACCCCCACTACGCGATGGCCTCTTGGGAGACGGTCGTGGCGCGCGTCTACGAGGAGGCCGCCCGCCAGGCTCCGGCCATGAGGGTGACCTGCGTGCAGCCCTTCTACGGCGACTCCGACTACATCGAGATGCTCCATGCCGTGTCGGCGCCGAGCTTCGCGCAGCCGCACGACCACGTCCTATTCAGCTACCACGGCATCCCCGAGCGCCACCTGCGCAAGGCCGACTCGTCGAAGGCCCACTGCATGAAGGTCTCGGACTGCTGCGGGACGTGCTCGACCGCCCATGCGACGTGCTACAGGGCCCAGTGCGTGCGCACCACGCAGGAGCTCGCCAAGCGGGCGGGCCTCGACCCGTCGCGCTTCTCGCTTTCGTTCCAGTCGCGCCTGGCCGGGGAACCCTGGCTGCAGCCCTTCACCGACTTCGAGCTCGAGCGCCTGCCCAAGGCCGGCAAGAAGCGGCTCCTGGTCCTGTGCCCGAGCTTCCTCGCCGACTGCCTGGAGACGCTCGAGGAGATCGCGATGGCCGGCCGGGAGACCTTCGAGGAGGCGGGCGGCGAGGTCTTCATCAAGGTGCCCTGCCCCAATGATCACCCGGCCTTTATAGGTTTTCTTGCAAATCGTGTGCAAAAGTGGCTGGATGCTCCGGCCCGTGAAGCTCCGCTCGACACCTTCCCCCTTGCCCTCAGGTAACACAGGGACGCAGACCCCGCGTATCGCCGTCCTTACCCTCGACCTCTCGGGCCGGGTGACCTCGGCCAACGAGAAGGCCCGGGACCTTTGGCAGAGCGGGCGCGGCGAGCTGGTGGGCGAGTGCTTCCCCGACTTGTTCATGCTGGACATCGTTTCCGACGAGCCGGCCATGGTGGAGGCACGCTGGGAGATCCTCCTGTCCGAGACCCTCGACCGCACGACGCTGCTCAGCGTGCAGCCGATGGAGGGCGCCCCGGTGACGCTCGCGGTGCGCACCGAGAGGGCGCTCGGCCCCGCGGGGGGTTACATCGTGACCGTCGAGCCCCCGGCTCCGCAGGGGCCCCCGACCGATGACCAGGGCGCGGCCCTCCAGCTCTTCGCCGAGAAGGGCGCCGTGGGCTTCTTCGACCTGACCCTCAAGGACCGCCGCGTGTTCTACTCGCCGGCCTGGAAGCGGATGCTCGGCTACACGGACGGCGAGCTCGCGGATACCTACGACGCCTGGCTTGAGCTGCTGCATCCCGAAGACACGGCGGCGGCCCCGGACAAAGCGGGGCGGCGGCTCACCGTCGGTGCACGGCCCTTCTCCGTCGAGTTCCGCATGCGCCACAAGGCGGGACACTGGGCCTGGATCCAGTGCGTCGGCCTCCAGCTGGTGAGCCTTGCCGGGGAGCTCGAGCGGGTGATCGGCATCCACATCGACGCCACCGAGCGCAAGGAGCTCGAGGAGGCCTGCGTCGAGAGCGACCAGCGCCTCCAGGCGATGTCCGACGAGGGTGCGCTAGCCGCCTTCGAGCTCGACTTCATCGGGGGCTCCGCGTGGTTCTCGGAGGCCTGGATGCGGCTGGTCGGCAGCGACACGGAGAACGGGGACGGCCGGGCCGCCCTGACGGCGGCGCTCCCCCCGGAGGAGTGCCCCGAGGGCATCGACGCGTGGCTGCTCGCGCAGGCCCCCGGGCAGACCTGCTTCTCGCGCGTCGTGGAGCTCCAGTCCTCGGACGGACGAGCGATCCCGGCCCTTCTTGGGATCACCCGGACGCTGACGCGCAAGCGGGTGCTCTCGCGCGTCGTGGGCTATGCCGTGCCGCTGCCGGAGGCTTCCCGCCCCGCAGCCCCCGCCGCCCCCGCCGCCGCGCAGTCGCCTTTCGCCACGGGCGTGTTCGAGGAGCTGCTGGCCGCCCTCTCGGAGGGGGTGGTGGCGACCGACGCCCACGGGGCCATCCTCTACGCGAACGCCACGGCCGCCCGCCTCCTGGGGGTGACCCTCGCCGAGCTTCCCGGCCGCCAGGTCGACCAGGTGTTCAAGCTGGTCGACCGCCAGACCGGGCACCCCGGCGACAGCCCGTCGGAGCGCGCACTGGCCGCGAGCGGGCCCCTGCCCCTGATCGCCGAGCACGCGCTCGTGATGCCCTCGGGCGGCCCGGTTCCCATCGTCTGGACGGCCCGGGCTTCCTACGGGACGGACATGAAGCCCGCGGGCGTGGCGATCGTCTTCCGCAACCCGAGCGAGATGAGCCTCACCCCGGAGGAGCTGATCAAGGCGAACCGGTTCGACTCGCTCGGCCACCTGGCCGGCGGCATCGCCCACGACTTCAACAACCTGCTG
Organism: uncultured Opitutaceae bacterium; assembly: GCA_903919205.1. Classification (GTDB taxonomy): domain Bacteria; phylum Verrucomicrobiota; class Verrucomicrobiia; order Opitutales; family Opitutaceae; genus Palsa-1447. The sequence continues at coordinate 12,491 of CAIXHE010000156.1, forward strand.
ACCACGATCCTCGGAGGCATCTCGCTCGCGAAGGACAACCGCGACGCCAGCCGGCTCGGCGACGCCGAGAAGGCCTGCATGGCCGCGAAGGGCCTCTCCAAGCAGCTGCTCATGTTCTCCAAGGGCAGCGCCGGCACGCTGACCGTGTGCGACGCCAAGGAGATCCTCGACGAGTCGGTGAGGATCGCCTCGGCCGGCTCCAGCGCGGAGATCACGATCCAGGTGCCCGAGGGCACCGGGGCCGTGTCGGTGGACCGCGCCCAAATCCTCCAGGTGTTCCAGAACCTGATCGTGAACGCCCTCCAGGCGATGCCGCCCTCGCCGCACAGGGCCCGCGTGCAGCTGCGCGCCGCCGACGCCAAGATCGAGGCCGGCCAGGTGGGCTCGCTGCCCACCGGCGCCTACGTCGAGTTCGAGGTGCGCGACAACGGCACCGGCATCAAGGCGGAGTACCTGGAGAAAATCTGGGACCCGTTCTTCACGACCAAGAAGCACGGCACGGGCCTCGGCCTCGCCACCGTGCTCTCGATCGTGCGCAAGCACGGGGGCGAGATAGGAATCCAGACGACCGAGGGGGTCGGCACGGTGTTCAGCATCTTCCTGCCGGTGGCCGACGCCCCGGTGGACGTGCGGGCCCGCCCGGCCCCGTCGCTGCGCTTCGGCACGGGCCGCGTGCTCTTCATGGACGACGACGAGCAGATCTGCAGCCTGACGGCCAACATGCTCGAGAGCCTGGACTACAAGTACGACATCGCGAAGACCGGCGAGGAGGCGATCGCCCTCTACAAGAGGTACCTGAACATCGGGCGTCCCTACGACGCGGTCATCATGGACCTGACCGTGATCGGCGGCATGGGCGGCGAGGAGACCTTCAAGTACCTGCGCGAGCTCGACCCCGACGTGCGCTCGATCGTGTCGAGCGGCTATGACAACGAGGAGATGGCCAAGCAGTTCCTGGACATGGGTTTCTGCGGGTACCTCACCAAGCCCTACCGGGTAACGGACCTGGGCAAGGTCCTGAAGTCGGTGCTCGGGTAGGGCCGGGCAGGCCGCTCAGGCGCGCCAGGTGAACGCGTGGCAGAGCGCGACGCCCGCAGCGTCGGACTCGTCCAGGGCCAGCGTGCGGCCGTGGCCGAGGAGGGCTCGCACCGTGCGCGCCAGCTGGTCCTTGCTCGCGCGGCCGGAGCCGGACACCGCCAGCTTCACGCGCATCGGGGGGTACTCGAAGACGGGAAGCCCCCGGAGGGCCGCGGCCGCGATGGCCGCCCCTCGCGCAGCCCCGAGGATCTGGGCGGTCTGGAAGTTCTGGACGTAGATCGTCTGCTCCAAGGCCACGTGGCGCACGCCGGGTGTCGTCTCGAGAAAATCGGTCACGGCGCGGTGGATCTCGGCCAGCGCCTCGGACATCGGGCGCCGGGCGGGCACGGACACGGTGCGGCAGCGCAGAAGCACCGGCTGGCGACCCTGGGGGAACTCAACCAGCGCGAGGCCCGTGCCCCGCAGGGAGGGGTCGACGCCGAGGACCATGCCGGAGAAGGGCGTGCGGGTCTGGCCCTCCCCCGCGGCGCGCCGGTCGGCCGGCGTCGAGGCCGATGCGAGCGGGCGGCCCTCGAGCTTCGCGGCCCACATCTGTCGGGTGGTCATGCGTCCCATGGTGGAGGCGCTCAGAGGAGGGCGCTGGCGAGCATACGGGCGCCGGCCAGCAGCGTGAGGACGAGCGCCACGTTCTCAAAGACGCGCTGGTTGATGCGACCCAGCAGCACGCGCCCGAGCCAGGCCCCCGCGAGGACCGCGGGAGCGAGCTCGAGGTTGAGCCTGAGGCTGCCTGAGTTGACCAGGCCGAGGTAGATCATGAAGGGCACCTTGAAGAGGTTGAGCGCGAGGAAGAACACCGCCCCGGTCCCCATGTACTCCATCTTTGGCAGCCGCATCGCCAGCAAATAGATCACCATGAGCGGACCCGCGGCGTTGGACACGATCGTCGTAAAGCCCGCCAGGACCCCGAAGACCGGGGCGAACCACGCGGCTTGCTCCTCGGGGTCCGAGGGGCGGGAGCGGGCCCTGCGGATCACGTGCATCACCGTGAGCCCGACGACGATCAAGCCGATCGCGAGCCGGGCCTGCCGGTCGTCCATCCGGCCCAGGGCCACGGCCCCGCAGACGACACCGAGCGCGGCCCATGGAAAGAGCCTCCGGAAGTGGCGCCAGTTCGCGTGGCTGCGGTACGACCAGACCGCCACCAGGTCCCCCAGGATCAGCAGGGGCAGCACGACCCCGGTCGAGCGGCGCGCGGGCATCACGGAGGCGAACAGGGAGACAAAGAGCAGGCTAAGCCCGGTGATGCCCGTCTTGGCGACGCCGATCAGAAGCGCGCCGAGGGCGGCGAGAAACCAGTCCCAGCCGTGGAAATTCAAGGTCCCTCCCCCATCGCGGCAGCCTCGGGGCTGAAGGCGCCCGCGGCAACGGCGAATACCTGCCAGGCGCCGAGCGCGGCCTCGGGGCGCTCGGTGCCGGTTGCGATCACCTGGCACTCGGGGTCGAGCGCCGCCCAGAACCGCCTGCGTCGCCCCGGGTCGAGCTCCCCGAGCACGTCGTCGGCGAGCAACACGGGCCGCAGCCCGCTGCGGCGCCGGAACCAGGCCGCCTGGGCGAGTCGCAGGGCGAGCATGGACGAGCGCTGCTGGCCCTCGGACGCGAAGTCCTTGGCATCGGCCCCGCGCACGAGGAACCCCAGATCGTCGCGGTGGGGCCCTACGAGCGTGGAGCCGGCCTGCAGGTCGCGCTCGCGACCGGACTCTAGGGCGGCCTGGAGGGACTCGCCCGAGGCGCAGCTCGGGCTCGGCTCGTAGGTGATCGCCGCGGCCTCGCCGCCCTCGCACAGCCTCCCGTAGGCATCCTGGAGGTCCCGGCCCAGCTCGCCGACGCCCGCGACCCTGAGGGCGACGATCCGGGCGCCGGCCGGAGCCAGGATGCGGTCGAAAGCCGCCAGTTGGCGCGCCGTCTCCGGACCCGGGCGGCGCAGCAGGCTGTTGCGACCGGCCAGCGCGCGGCTGTAGGCCTGCAGGGCGGAGAGGTACTCGCTGTCCATGGCGGAGAGCGTCAAGTCGAGCCAGCGCCGCCGCAGCGCGGGCGCACCACGCACCAGCTGGAGGTCCTGGGACGAGAACACCACCGTCGGGAACTTGCCGATGTGGTCGGCCAGGCGGGGGACGCGCTCCTCGCCGTACCAGAGCTCCTTGCCGTCGCGGCCGATCTTGATCGTCACCCGCTCGCGCCCCGTCTCCTCGCGCTCCACCTCGCACGCGATCGCGGCCTCGGCCTGGCCCTCCTGGATCAGGTGGCGACTCTCGGGCGTGCGGAACGACCGGAGGGCCGTCAGGCAGCCCGCGGCCTCGAGGAGGTTCGACTTGCCCTGCCCGTTGGCTCCCAGGAAGAACTGGCGCCTGCCCTCGAAGGCCAGCGAAGCGAGGGCGACGTTGCGGAAGTGCCGCAGCGTGAGCTTACGTACCAGCATGGGGCGTGGGGGCGTTCAGGATGACCCCAAAACGTCGAAAATTTCTGTCGCGGGCAAGTCCCCATCCCACTTTGATGGCGGAATGACGTTTGAGAAATCGCTGTCCGAGACCGTCCGCACGCTCCAGGCGTTGGCGGACATCCGGCCGGCGATCGACCAAGCCTCGGCCCTGGTGCTCGAGACGCTCAAGGCCGGCGGAAAGCTCCTGGTGTGCGGCAACGGGGGCAGCGCGGCGGAGGCCGCCCACTTCGCGACCGAGCTGGTCGGCCGCTACCGATCGGACCGCCGGTCGCTGCCGGCCGTGGCCCTCTCCTCGGACGGCCCCCTCGTCACCTGCATCGGCAACGACTACGGCTTCGATCAGGTGTTCGCCCGGCAGATCGCCGGTCTCGCCAAGCCCGGCGACCTGGTGGTGGTCATCACCTCGAGCGGCAACTCCGCGAACATCCTGGAGGCCCTGTCCGAGTCCGGCAGGCAGGGCCTGCGCTCGATCGCCCTCCTTGGAAGGTCCGGCGGAAAGGCGAAGGGCCTCGCGACCTGCGAGATCGTGGTGCCGGGCGCCTCCGGGGCGGCCGCCCAGGAGTGCCATCTCTTTCTAATCCACTACTTCTGCGAGCTGGTGGAGACCACTTTTTCATGACCCAAACAAAGACCCCCAACGAACAGGCCGTCATCAAGACGTCCTACGGCGAAATGACGGTTGCCTTCTGGCCCGACGTGGCACCGAAGACCGTGGAGAACTTCAAGAAGCTCGCACGGGAAGGCTTCTACGACGGCACCGCCTTCCACCGGATCATCAAGGGCTTCATGATCCAGGGAGGCTGCCCCAACACCAAGGAGGGCCAGAAGGGCATGCCCGGCACGGGCGGCCCGGGCTACATGATCAAGGCCGAATTCAACGCCAAGCCCCACGTGAAGGGCGTCCTCTCGATGGCCCGCTCGGCGAGCCCCGACTCGGCCGGAAGCCAGTTCTTCATCTGCCACGGCGACGCCCGCTTCCTCGACCGCCAGTACACGGCGTTCGGCTCCCTCACCTCCGGCGAGGACGTGCTCGAGCGCATCGCGGGGGTTCCGACGAGCGGTCCCGAGCGCAGCACGCCCGTCGAGCGCGTCGCGCTCGAGAGCGTGCGCATCGTCCCCGCGGCCGCCTAGGCGTACCCGAGGGCCTTCGCGACCGCGTCGTAGGTGATGCGGCCGTCCCGGGTGTTGACGCCCTTGGCCAGGCCCCGGTGCTCCGCGAGCGCCGCCGCCAGGCCCTTCTGCACGATCAGGGCGACAAAGGGCTCGGTGGCCTGCGTGAGGCCCTGGGTCGAGGTCCTGCCCACCAGCGCGGGCATGTTGGGCACGGCGTAGTGGATCACGCCGTGCTCCTCGTACACGGGCTCCTTGTGCGAGGTCGGCCGGATAGTCTCTATGCAGCCGCCCTGGTCGATCGCGATGTCCACGATCACGCTGCCGGGGCGCATCCGGGCGACCATCTTGCGGCTGACGACGATCGGCGCCTTGGCGGCGGGTATCAGGACGGCGCCCACCAGCAGGTCCGCATCGGCGACGCAGGACTCGAGGTTGGCCGGGTTGGACATGAGGGTCACGACGCGGCCCCGGTACTCGGAGTCGAGCGACTCCAGCTTGCGGGTGTCCAGGTCGAGCACGGTCACCCGGGCGCCCATGCCCGCGGCCATCTGCACGGCGTGCGCGCCCGAATTGCCCGCGCCGACGACCACCACGTGGCCGGGGAGCGTGCCGGGGATGCCGCCCAGCAGCACGCCCGAGCCCCCGTGCTGGGACTGGAGGAAGTACGCGCCGATCTGGATGGCCAGGCGTCCCGCGATCTGGGACATGGGCTTGAGGAGCGGGAACGCCCCGTCGCTGCCCTCGACCGTCTCGTAGGCGATTCCGAGTATGTTCTTATTGAGGAGCACCTTGGCCAGGGCGGGACCCGCGGCCAGGTGCAGGTACGTGAACAGGGTCTGACCCTCCCGAAGCAGGTCGTATTCGGCCGCCAGGGGTTCCTTCACCTTGAGCACCAGGTCGGCTGACTTCCACACCTTTGCGCCGTCGGAGACGAGCGTAGCGCCGGCCGACCGGTACTCCGCGTCCGTGAAGCCGGCGCTCAGGCCGGCCGACCTCTGGACGAGGACCTTCGCCCCCAGGGATACGCACCTGCGACACAGGCTGGGGGTCATCGAGACCCGCGTTTCGCCGATTTTGATCTCCTTAGGTACGCCGATTGTCATGGGCCGATCATGAAGCGCCGGGGCCCCTGTTCAAGGCGCAAGCGGAAGACACGGCCGCGGCTTGGAATCGGCGCGGACTTGCCCCATTCAGGGACGAGATGCCGAAGATGATCAACCTCATGGTGGCCTGCGCGGAGAACCGCGTGATGGGCCGCGCGAACAAGCTGCCGTGGAGGATTCCCGAGGACCTCAAGTTCTTCCATGAGGAGACGGCGGGCCGCACGATCGTGCTCGGGCGCATCTGCTACGAGACCTGGCCGCGCGCGCGCGAGGACGGCCGCCGGCTCGTGGTCGTGAGCTCGAACGCCTCGCTTGCGCGCGAGGGCGTCCGGGTGGCGGCCTCCGTCAGCGAGGCCCTCGGGATCGCCGAGGCGATGCCGGGCGAGATCTACGTGAACGGCGGGGAGCGGATCTTCGAGGAGGTGCTGGCCCTAAACCGGCCGATGCGCCTCCACCTGACGCTCGTGCACGCCGAGGTCGAGGGCGACCGGTACTTTCCCGAGTGGAGGCACCTCGCCTGGCGAGAGACCGCGCGCCGCGAGAGCGCGGACGCGCACTACCGCTACACGTTCCTCACGCTCGAGCGCTAGCCGGCCGCGCGCGCCGCGTGCGCCCGGGCGACCTCAGCGTATTTCTCGGCCCAGCCGCGCAGGCCGGCCTGCTCCTCGGCCGAGAGCGCACGAACGACCCTTGCCGGGGAGCCGTAGACCAGCGAGCCCGGAGGGCACTGGAAGCGCTGGGGCACGAGCGAGTGGGCGCCCACGATGCTGCGCGCCCCGATCACCGCGCCGTCGAGCACGGTCGAAC
>CAIXHE010000157.1 GCA_903919205.1 uncultured Opitutaceae bacterium
GGCAAACGGGACCTTCTCGGCCGTGGGATCGAGGAAGAAGTCGAACGGGTTGAACACCGTCATCTCGGCCACGAGGTCCACCTCCACCGAGAAGGTGCGCGTCGGCTTCGGGAATACGAGCCGCGCGCTGTAGTTGCCCTGCGGGTCCTGCTGCCAGTTGATGAAGTGCTCGGCCGGCTCGACCTTGAGCGAGTAGCTCAGGATCGGCGTGCGGCAATGGGGTGCCGGCTTCAGCCTGACCGTCTGCGGCCCGAGCATGATGGGCCGGTCGTACTGGTAGGACGTGCGGTGGTGGAGGGCGATGTGAAGCGACATGAAGGATCCTCCCCTTAGAGAGGGGGCTAGGGACCCCCAACGCAAGTTTCGCGCCGACTTGGGGATTTTGGGCCAAAAGCGGCCTCGCTGCACAACTCGTGCAGCGCTGGTGCCTGCCTCGCTCGAGGGCGAGCCACCGCCGCAGCGCCTCGTCGACTGCGCGTAGCTCGATGACCGACCGTCTTCCGATCAAGCGTCGGATTCCCTCCCGCCGAAGCGAATGGAGGTTATCAACCATGATCTCGAACGGCTCGTTGAGTCCGTTGCGCGCGTCAGGAGCGTCCATGACACGGAAGAGAGGCACCCCGGTGGTATGCGTGGTCCGGGGGCATACCGTGACCGAAGCATGATGCTCTGCAAAGGCATCCGCCTGGATAATGACGACCGGCCGGAGTCATCCATTGTCCCCCGGGATGGCTGCCGTTACCAGGTCTCCTCGCTTCCACGTGATGCGCCCGGAAAATCTCTCTCGACCGTCGGGTCCCACGCGGAATCAGGGGGATCAAGCCTCGCGGTCGACAGCGACTGATGGCGTGCCTCAACTTCGTACGCACCTTGTTTAACTTCAGAGAGATAAAGTTCCAGCGCTTGGAGGATTATCCGGTTCCTTCCACACCCCGAAGGAGCTGCCTTCTTCTCAACCCTCCGCCTCAATTCATGTGGCAACCTCGCGCTGGTCGTAACCGACTTTTGTATGCATTTGGACCCTAATGTGTTGCAAGGGTCTATGGATCTGCTTCGGCCGCCAATTGAGTCGGGTTTGGTACGGCGCATCGGAACCCAGAAGAAGGGTCGTTACGTTCTGAAATGAGGGAGCGGCACGGCACGCGAAGCCGAGGTGTTTCGCATCCATGGCAATACGCTCGCACGAATTGCCGCGCCGGCGTTTTCCTGCCGTCTTGGCGGGGTCCGGGCAACGCGACGATATTGGGAAGCGCGAATTTCCCGACGGTCCGAAGATCAAAGTATCCGATGGCGACAGTCACCACGAAACACCCGCGGCCGATGCGGGATTTTCATGGTGAATGTCGCGTACCCTTCGAGACCCCCTACATCCCCGGGAATCCGCCCTTGCCCTTCATGGCCTCCATCTGGCGCATCAGCTTCTTCCAGCCGCCACCCCGCATCATCTTCATCATCTTCTGTATCTGCTGCGGGTGTTGCCAGGACAACGACTTAGTTCTTTCTCCCTATTGAGATTCCTCCCGGCAAGACTGGTTATAGTGGCACATCATGGCACAAGCCGTTTCGACGACGATTGAGGGCAATCCCGTTGGCACGGCGCCAAGGGAAGCCTCCCGCGGCTTCACCCGGATTCGGTTATTGGCCTGGGTTCTTTCGCCGAACGGAAACGATCTCCCGAATTTCGTCCGGACTCCTACGCCCGTCCAAGACAGCCAGAACGACTGAGCGCTCATTCTCCTGGATGAAATAGACGATGTAATACGTTTGCTTAAGGATCGCCTTCTGAATGCGCCCAAACCGACGCGGGAAGAGATCGGGATTCCAAGCAATCCAATTAACCGTCTCGTCGTATTTCCGAAGAATCTGTTCCGCTCCGTCTGATCGCCACGATTTATAGTGCGCTGCTGCCTGCCTAAGGTCCTCGGCAACGACCGCGAGCGCATCGACGCGTTTACTATTCACGAAGCTCGGACACGCCTCAAAAGCTCGGCATGCGAAACGGTCTTGATTCGCCCGGCTTTGTAGGCAGCCACGCGCTTCCTCAATATGCGCTTGTGGGACTCCGGGACCGGCATCGAAGACTCGTCGGCAACTGAAAGCCAAAGTCGTTCAGCGAGTTCAAGGCGCTTTTTCTTCGTCAGTTGGAAGACTTGGGGAGCAAACGCAACGGTGGGCATGATGGAAAAACATGATGCCGCATAAGGCCGACGCAAGCGAAGTCTCCTTTGCTCACGGGATGCCGTAATCGAGTCCCGGATCCTCTTGAAACAACGGCTCACATCCCTGGGAACCCGCCCCTTCCCTTCATGGCCTCCATCTGGCGCATCAGCTTCTTCCCGCCGCCACCCCGCATCATCTTCATCATTTTCTGGATCTGCTGGAACTGCTTCATCAGTTGGTTCACGTCTGCGATCTTCACGCCCGCCCCGTTGGCGATCCTCTGGCGACGGCTCCCATTCAGGAGATCGGGCTTCCTGCGCTCCTGGGGCGTCATGGAGCGGATGATCGCCTCGGTGCGCCCCATCTGGCGCTCGGCGTCGTCGCCGATCTTCACGCCGCTCATGCCGGGCATCATGCCGACTAGGCTCTGCATCGAGCCCATCTTCTTCACCTGCTGGAGCTGCGCCAGGAAGTCCTCCAGGTTGAAGTCCGCTTTGCGCATCTTCTCGGCCATGCGCTCGGCCTCGCCCTGGTCGATCGACTCCTGGGCCTTCTCGACCAGCGACACCACGTCGCCCATCCCGAGGATGCGCGAGGCCAGCCGGTCCGGGTAGAACGGCTCGAAGTCCTCGGTCTTCTCGCCCGTTCCCGCGAACTTGATCGGGATGCCGGTGATCGACTTGATGGAGAGGGCCGCGCCGCCGCGGGCGTCGCCGTCCAGCTTGGTGAGGACGAGGCCCGTCAGTTTGAGCGCCTCGTGGAAGGCCTTCGCGACATTCACGGCCTCCTGTCCCAGCGCGCCGTCGACCACGAGCAGCACCTCCTCGGGCTTCACGACCGTGGCGAGGCGGCGCACCTCCTCGATCAGGTCGGCGTCTATCTGCAGGCGGCCCGCCGTGTCGAAGAGCACCGCGTCGGCACCCGCGGCGGCCGCGGCCGCCAGGCCCGCCGCGCCGATCGCCGGCACGTCCTTCGACACCCGGTCGCAGTAGAAGCCGAGCTCCTCCTGCTTGGAGAGGATCTCCAGCTGGTCGATGGCGGCTGGCCGATACACGTCGCAGGCCACGACGAACGGCCGGTAGCCGCGCTTCTTCAGCAGCCGTCCGAGCTTCGCCGTGGAGGTGGTCTTTCCGGAGCCGTGGAGTCCGACCATCATCACCTTGAGGGGGCGGGCGCCGGAGAGCCCGTTCTCGCCCTCGCCGAGCAGCCGCACGAGCTCGTCGTGGATGATCTTTACGATCTGCTGGCCGGGCGTGACGCCCTTCAGCACCTCCTGCCCGGCGCACTGCGCCTGGACGCGCTCGGTGAACTCCCGGGCCACCTTGAAGTGGACGTCGGCCGAGAGCAGCGCGGTGCGGACCTCGGCCAGCGCCGCGGCCATGTTCTCCTCGGAAAGCTTGCCGACGCCGCGCAGGTTGCGCAGCGCGGACGAGAGGCGTTCGGTCAGGGTTTCAAACATGCGAACCCTTCCGATGCAGCATTGGGCCCGCGGACGCAATCCCGGGAATCTCTTTTGGGATGGCTAATGGGCGGGGGTTCATGCGACGATGGACGCCCTCATGAACCCCGTGCTCAAGCTCCTCATCGAAGGCGGCCACCTCACCACTGCGCAAATGGCGCAGGTTGCGGGTATCCCCGAGGCCGAGGTCGCCGGGCACCTGGAGCAGCTGAAGAAGGATGGCGTGTTCCTCGGCTGGCGTCCGGTGCTGGACCTCTCCCGGGAGTCCGCCGCGGCCGTTCGGGCCGTGATCGAGGTGAAGATCACACCGGAGCGGGGTGGGGGCTTCAACCGCCTGGCCGACCGCCTGAGCCGCTTCGACGAGGTCGAGTCGTGCTACCTGATGTCCGGCTCGTACGACCTGCTGATCTTCGTCACGGGCCCAAGCCTGCAGAAGGTGGCCGGGTTCGTCTCCGAGAAGCTCTCCACCCTGGAGGGCGTCCTCTCCACCAGCACGCACTTCATGCTGCGCTCTTACAAGGAGGGCTCGTTCCTGATCGGCGGGCCCGCCCAAGAGGTGGACCGCCTGAAGGTCTCGCCATGAAGCGTTTCATCGCGCGCCACGTCGCCAGCCTGCCCAAGTCGGGCATCCGCGACTTCTTCGAGATCGTCTCGAAGATGAAGGATGTGATCTCGCTCGGAATCGGCGAGCCCGACTTCGACACGCCCTGGCACATCCGCGAGTCGGCGATCTACGCCCTCGAGAAGGGCAAGACCCACTACACGTCCAACCTGGGCCTGCTCGAGCTGCGCCGGGCGATCTCCGAGTACGTCGAGCAGCACTATGCGGTCACCTACCGGCCGGACGACGAGATCCTGGTGACCGTCGGCGTGTCCGAGGCGATCGACCTGGCGCTGCGGGCGCTGATCAACCCGGGCGACAAGGTGCTCTATCACCAGCCCTGCTACGTGTCGTACCACCCGAGCGTGGCCCTCGCGCACGGCGTGGGGATCGCGGTGCCGACCCGCGCCGACGACGGCTTTGCGCTCAACGCGGCGGACCTGCAGCGCGCCTGGCAGCCCGGCTGCAAGGTGCTGATGATCAACCTTCCATGCAACCCGACGGGGGGCACCTGCGACCGCGCCCGTCTGGCCGAGATCGCCCGCTTCGCGGTGGAGAAGGACCTGATCGTCCTCAGCGACGAGATCTACTCGGAACTGGTCTATGACCACGCCCACACGAGCATCACGGCGTTCCCGGGGATGCGCGAGCGCACGATCTTCCTGCACGGCTTCTCCAAGGCCTTCGCAATGACCGGCTTCCGCATCGGCTACGCCTGCGGGCCGGCCGAGCTGATCGACGCCATGATGAAGGTGCACCAGTACTCGATGCTCTGCGCCCCGATCCTCTCGCAGGAGGCCGCGATCGAGGCGCTCCGCCACGGCGCCGACGGCGTCAAGACCATGCGCGACCAGTACCACCGCCGCCGGGACCTGGTAGTCTCCCGACTGAACGCGGCCGGGCTCGCCTGCAGGCCCCCGGGGGGCGCCTTCTACGTCTTCCCAAGCGTGGCCTCGACCGGCCTCGGCGAGCGCGACTTCGCGTACGGCCTCCTCGAGGCCCAGAAGGTCGCGGTCGTGCCCGGCACCGCCTTCGGCGAGAACGGGCGGGGTTTCGTCCGCGCGAGCTTCGCGACGGGCTATGATCAGCTTGTGGAGGCATGCGACCGGATCGAACGGTTCGTGAACACCGCGACACCATGTTCCGCTCCGTCGTCATCGTAGGCCGCCCGAATGTCGGCAAGAGCCGGCTGTTCAACCGACTTGCCCGCAAGCGGATCTCGATCGTGCACGACCAGCCCGGCGTGACCCGCGACGTGATCTCGGCCGAGGTCGAGGACGGCTACACGCTGATGGACACCGGCGGCCTGGGCCTCAAGTCCGGCGAGACCTCGACGGCGGCCATCATCGCCGCCTCGGAGCGCCAGGTCGGCTTCGCCGTCGACACGGCGGCGCTCATCCTCTTCGTGATCGACGGCCTGGAGGAGGTGACGGCCCTTGACGAGCGGATCGCCGGCGAGTTGCGAAGGAGCGGCAAGCCCGTCATCCTGGTCGTCAACAAGGCGGACTTCGGCGACGAGAAGGCGGACCTGAACGGGGCCGCCAAGCTCGGCCTCGGCGACCCGATCTGCGTCTCGGCCGAGCACGGGCGAGGCGAGAGCGACCTGCGCTCGGCGATCCTGTCCGTCGTCGGCTCGCCCGAGCCCAAGCCGGCGGCCCCCGTCCTCGAGGGCCCCGCGCCGAAGCGCCCCCCGGGGCCGATCTGCATCAGCTTCATCGGCCGTCCCAACGTCGGGAAGTCCTCGCTCGCCAACCGCCTGCTCCGCAGCGACCGGCTGATCGTCAACGACCTCGCGGGCACCACCCGCGACGCGATCGAGCTGCCCTTCGAGTTCAAGGGCCGCGACAAGAAGATGTACCCGTTCCGACTGATCGACACGGCGGGCATCAAGGCCCAGACCAAGCTCGCGAGCTCGGTCGAGTACTTCGCCCGCCTGCGCTCGCTCGACGCCATGCAGCGCTCGGACGTGGTCTTCCTCGTCCTCGACGCCCTGGACGGCGTGTCGCAGCAGGACAAGGCGATCGCCGGCGAGGCCGTCAAGGAGCGCAAGCCGATCGCGATCATCGTCAACAAGTGGGACCTGGTGCACGAGGCCTTCAAGAAGCCGGGCGGCATCCAGGGCGCCAAGAGCGAGCGCGACTACCGAGAGAAGTACGAGAAGGCCATCTTCGAGCGCCTGTTCTTCACCCCGGGCGCCCCGCTCATCTTCGTCTCGGCCATGAGCGGCTTCGAGGTGGACCGGATGCTCAACGCCGCCGTCAAGCTCCACCGCACCCTCGACAAGAAGCTGCCCACGGCGCGGCTCAACGACACGCTCTCGCACCTGGCCGAGCGCACGCCCCCGCCCGCGATCGGGGCCCGGCGCTTCAAGATCTACTACGCCACGCAGACCGGCAACCGGCCGTTCCGCATCAAGATATTCTGCAACCGCGAGGAGCGCCTGACCGAGAGCTACCGACGCTACCTGGAGGCCGGCCTCGTGAAGGAGTTCGAGCTGAACGGCTGCCCCGTGGAGTTCGAGCTGGTGGGCAAGCCCCGCGGCGAGGAGGTCGATCGCAGCGGTTGGAGGTGAGCCGATGGCCGGGCCGCTGCGACTCGTGTTCATGGGCTCGGACCCGATCGCCCTGCCGCTCCTCGACTGGCTGGCGGGGCCGGGAGCGTCGGCCGCGAGCCTGGTCGGCGTCGTGACCGGGCCGGACCGCCCCTCGGGGCGCGGCCAGGCGGTGAGGCCCAATGCCGTGCGCGCGTGGACCCTGGGGCGCCCGATTAGGGTCCTCCAGCCCGAGAAGCTCGACGCCGAGGCCCTCGGCTCCCTGACGGCCCTCGGGCCGGACGTGGCGCTCGTCGTCGCCTACGGCCAGATCCTGCGCGAGGCCTTCATATCGGTGCCCCGCCTCGGGACGCTCAATCTCCACGCCTCGCTGCTGCCGCGCTACCGGGGCGCCTCCCCAATCCAGACCGCCGTCGCCTCGGGCGACACCGAGACGGGTTTGTCCCTGATGCGCATCGTGCGGGAGCTGGACGCGGGCCCGGTCGCCGACGTCGAGCGCGTTCCGATCGGCCCGCTCGACACGGCGCTCGAGGTCGAAACCCGCCTGGCGGCGGCGGCGATCCCGCTTGTGGCGCGGGCGCTGCCCAGGCTGGCCGACGGCAGCCTGGAGTTCGTGGCGCAGGATGCCAGCCGGGCGAGCTTCTGCCGGAGGCTCGACAAGGAAGATGGCACGCTCGACTTCACCCAGCCGGCCAGGCTCCTCGCGGCGCGCATCAACGGCCTCAACCCGTGGCCCTCCGCGGGCCTGCTCCTTGAAGGCACGCCGGTCAAGGTCGGCCTCGCCGACTGGCAGGACACGCACCGGGCCGCACCCGGCACTTTGCTCGAGCCCGACGCCGCGGGGCTTAGGATCGCGTGCGCCTCGGGCGTCCTGCGCCTCCTGCGCCTGCAGCGCGCGGGCGGCCGCATGCTCGAGGCCCCCGAGTTCCTGAGGGGCTTCCCGGTGCGCGCGGGCGCGGTCGTCGAGTCCCAGCCGATGGCGGCGCTGGTCTCACCCGCGCCCTTCCGGCGCTGAGCCGGCGACACATGCCGCTTGTTTTCAGGGGGGGCATGGGGCAATCTGCGGCACCGATGTTTGGCCGGAAAGGATCCCCCCGCCTAGCGATCTCCGGCGCCGCCCTGGCGCTCGTGCTCGCGCCCTCGCGGGCCGGCGCTCAGAACGAGGTCGCCGACCTGCGCGAGGACGTCCGAGGACTCACCCAGCGCCTGGGCGAGCTCTCGCTCAGGGTCGAGCAGCTCGAGCACGACAACGCCGAGCTCAGGGCCCGGCTCGCCGCCGAGCACGGTCGCGACGTCGTGACGGCGGCCCAGCTGAATGGCGCCGTGGCCGACCTGAACACGTCGATCAAGGCGGCGGTCGATGGCTCGCGCGACGAGATCCTGCACCGGGTCGCGAGGCAGATGGAGGTCCTGGCCAAGCAGACCAACGCCGCGCTGGACGCGCTTGCCCGAAGCCAGGCGGCACCCGCGGCCCAGGTCTCGGCCGCTGCCGCCGCGCCCGCCCCCGCGGGCAAGGCCGACTTCGGGACCGCGTACCCCAAGGAGGGCATTACCTACACCGTCCAGAAGGGCGACTCCATCGGCGCCATCGCTAAGAAGACGGGCTCCAAGGCCCAGGACATCATCGACGCCAACAAACTGCTCGACCCGTCCCGCATCCAGGCGGGACAGACGCTCTTCATTCCCGGGGGCAAGTAGCCGCCCGGCCCCTCCTTCATGGCAACCCCACAAAAATCCCGACTGGGCCGCGGCTTAGGCGGCCTGATCTCCGCGGCCAAGCCGCCCCAACCTGCTCCCGCGCCCCTAGCTGCCGCCCCGGCCGCTTCCGGCTACCAGGAGGTGCTGGTGCATCTGGTCGAGCCGAGCCCGTACCAGGCGCGCCGCGAGATCGTGCCCGAGCAGGTTGCCGAGCTTGCAGAGAGCATCCGCAGCGAGGGGCTCCTCCAGCCGATCGTGGTGCGCCGCCAGGGCGACAAGTTCCAACTGATCGCGGGCGAGCGCCGCTGGCGCGCCTTCCAGCACCTGAAGATCAAGTCCATCCCCGCGCGTGTCGTCGAGGCGAGCGACGCCTCCGCGGCCTCGATGGGCCTGATCGAGAACCTCCAGCGGGAGGGACTGAACGCGATCGAGGAGGCCCAGGGCTTCGCGAGCCTGGTGCGCGATTTCGACCTGACCCAGGAGACGGCCGCCGAGCGCGTGGGCAAGAGTCGCGCCGCCGTGGCCAACTCCCTGCGCCTGCTCTCGCTGGACGCCGAGATCCAGGGCTTCATCGCCAAGAACCTGTTGAGCGTCGGGCACGCGAAGGCGCTCCTCGCGATCGAGGACACGGCCCTGCGCGCGGTGCTCGCGCGCCGCGTGATCGAGGAGGGACTCACCGTGCGCGCGACCGAGAAGCTGGGCCAGGCGGGCAAGGGCCGGGCGGCCGGTGGCGCCGGCGGGCGGGCGCGGGCTCTCGCGCCCCGCGACGCCGCTGCGGTCGACAGCATCCAGCGGCGCCTCACCTCCCACCTCGGGGCCCGCGTCGCCGTGATCCACACCCCGAAGAAGGGCCGGATCGTGATCGAGTACCGCGGCAACGAGGATCTCCACCGGCTGTTGGAAAAGCTGGGGGTCGAGCGTCCGGACAGCCTCTGAGCGGACCGGGCGACGGTCGGCGCCCCGGCGTTGACAAAGCACGGGCGGATCTGCTTCGCTGACCCTTCCTCGATATGAGCATCTTCCTGGGCATCCTCACGTTCGTCCTTATCCTCACCTCCATATTCCTTATCCTGTTGGTGCTCGCCCAGAAGGCGAAGTCCGACGGGGGCATGGGAGCCGCGATGGGCGGCGGCATGGCGGAGGCCACGTTTGGCGCGGACACCGGCAACGTGCTCAGCAAGGCCACGATCAACGCGGCGATTGTCTTCTTCGTCGTGAGCTTCGTGCTCTACCTGGGTCGCATCTACGAGGGCAAGCACAGCTCCGGTTCGGGTGCCGCCCTGCCGACGATCTCTGTCCCGGTGGCTCCCGTAGCCAAGGCGCCGGTAGGCGTGGCCGCTCCCACGCCCGCCCCGGCCGCGAAGCCCTGAGCAGGCTTTGAACCTCCCGGCCGACTCGCTGCGATCGGGATGGGTGACCGCCCTTCGGATGGCGGCCTGCGCGGTGGCGTCGGCGGCTCTGCTGCGGGCCTCGGGCGTCCCGGACCGCGCGTCGGCCGGAGCCGTCCTCGAGCAGTTCCGCAGCTCCATCTGGGCCGAGCCCCTCTACGCCGAGTTCGACCTGCTCCAGATCCCGAGGCGCGGTCCCGAGCGGGTGTACCACGGCCGGCTCTGGGGCTCCCGCAACGCCGGTGGCCCGGTCACCCGTTTCGAGCTCGGGAACGGGTTCGCCCACCACGTCCTGATCCAGGGAGGCATGGAGGGCCACGTGTGGACCTCGGACGGCCCCGGCGCGGGCTCGCCCGACGAGGCGGCCCTCCTCGCACCGATGCTGCCCGGCCTGGAGATGACCCCCTTCGACGTCCAGATGCCCTACCTCTACTGGCTCGACTGGAACCTCGCCCGCGTGGACCGTATCCGCGGCCGGCAGGCGTACGCCTTCACGTTCTCGCCGTCCGGGGACTTCCGGGCGGCCGCCCCCGGGATCCGTTCGGTCACCGCGTACTTGGACGCCCAGTACGACGCCCTGGTGCAGTCGGAGATCGCTGGGCCGGACGGCCGGGTGTCTAAGACGCTGTCATTGCTGGAGCTAAGGAAGGTAGGCGATCGCTGGATACCCAAGGACGTCGACGTCCGCAACGAGTCCACCCGGGACAAGACGCGCCTCACGTTCAAGGCCGTCGCCCTGGGGTTCATGGGGGCCCCGGCCGCCTTCGACGCGTCGCAGCTGGGCGTATCCGCCGCGCCACCCCCGCGCGCGGATATTACAGCTATTTCACAGTGACCTGCTGAAGAATTTCGTTGCCGCGAGGCTTTCTAGCGTGCCTGCTCATGGCCCGCTTCGGTCCACCCATTTGTCATGGCTTCACGTTCAGCATCGGCTCCCCTCACGTTTGATTTGCCGATCTCCCTGATCGCTAAGATCGAGGCTCACCGCCGCAAGAGCGGCCTGAAGACCGCGAGCGAGGTGGTGCGCCTGGCGATCGAGAAGTTCGACTTCGAGGCGTGCAAGCCCGCTCGCGACCCGCATCGCCAGGTGTCCGTGCGCCTCGGCGCCCAGCAGCGCGCGACCCTCAAGCGCTACGCGAAGAAGAAGGATGCGAGCGTCGGCGAGCTCATACGCTTCGCCCTCGACAGCCTCGCGGCCAAGAAATCCAAGTCCCGATAGGTCGGCGGTCCCTCGTCGAGGGGCCCCGGGTTCGGCGCTCCCTTCTTGCGTTCATGCCGCATGAGTCGTTTTAGTGAAGGACTTTTCCCCTGATGCCTTCCGCCACTCCGCCTCTCTCCGTCTGGGCCCGCAACATCTCGCCCTCGCCGACGCTCGCCGTAGACGCGAAGGCCAAGGCCCTGATGGCCGCGGGCGAGGATGTCTGCAGCTTCGCCGCGGGCGAGCCCGACTTCGACACGCCCCAGCACATCAAGGACGCCTGCGCGGCGGCGCTCCAGTCCGGCAAGACCAAGTACGTGGCCACCGGCGGCATCGAGGAGCTGCGCAAGGCGGTCGCCGAGTCGTACCAGACGGCGTACGGCCTGAGGGTCGCCCCGGGCCAGGTGGTCGTCAGCCCCGGCGGAAAGTTCTCGTGCTACCTGGCCATCATGGCCACCTGCTCGCCCGGCGACGAGGTGATCATCCCCGCTCCCTACTGGGTCAGCTACCCGGAGATGGCGAAGCTCGCCGGCGCGGTGCCGAAGTTCATCCTGGCGACCGACCGCGCCGGATTCAAGGTGACGCCCGAGCAGCTGGAGGCCGCGGTGACCGAGAGGTCGAGACTCGTCATCCTCAATTCCCCGTCCAACCCGACCGGAGCCGTCTACTCGCGCGCCGAGTTGGAGGCGCTGATGGCGGTCGCCATCCGACGCAACCTCTACGTCATGTCGGACGAGATCTACGAGAACCTGATCTACGACGGGCTCCAGCCCACGTGCCTGGCGACGCTCGGGCCCGAGGCCGAGCGCCGAACGATCGTCGTCTCCGGCTTCTCGAAGACGTACTCGATGACGGGCTGGAGGCTCGGCACGCTGGTGGCGCCCGCGCCGATCGCGAAGGCCGTCGGCGAGCTCCAGAGCCAGATGTCCTCGAATGCCACGACGTTCGCCCAGTACGGGGCGGTGGCGGCGCTGCGCGAGCGCGAGAAGACCCGGGCGGCGCTCGACCAGATGCTCACGGCCTTCGACCGGCGGCGCAAGCTGCTGCATGCGGGCCTAAACGCGATCCCCGGGATCAGCTGCCTGCTGTCCGAGGGGGCGTTCTACCTGTTCCCCAACATCTCGAGCTTCGGGCTGCCCTCGCTCGAGTTCTGCGACCGCCTCCTCGACCAGGGGAAGGTGGCGGCGGTGCCCGGCTCCGCGTTCGGGGCGGAGGGCTACCTGCGGCTCAGCTACGCGACCAGCGACGCCGTCATCGAGAAGGGACTCTCGAGGCTCGCGAATTTCTGCAAGTCCCTCAAGGCTTGAGCTGTTCCCCCACAAGTCCCCCGAATCTACCATGCCCTACACAGACGTCACCCCCCCCGCTGGCGGAAAGATCTCCATCACCGCCGGAAAGCTCAATGTCCCGGACAACCCGATCATCCCGTTCATCCGCGGCGACGGCACCGGCCCCGACATCTGGGCGGCCTCGGTGCGGGTGCTCGACGCTGCGGTGGACAAGGCCTACGGCGGCAAGCGCCGCATCTCGTGGTTCGAGGTGTTCGCGGGCGAGGAGAGCTTCAAGAAGTTCAACAACTGGCTGCCGGACGACACCGTCGCGGCTTTCCGCGAGTACCTGGTGGGCATCAAGGGTCCGCTGACGACGCCGGTGGGCGGCGGGATACGGTCGCTCAATGTGGCGCTGCGCCAGATGCTCGACCTCTACGTGTGCCTTCGGCCGGTGCAGTGGTTTGCCGGCGTGCCGTCACCGGTCAAGCGCCCCGAGCTCGTCAACATGGTCATCTTCCGCGAGAACACGGAGGACATCTATGCAGGCATCGAGTTTGCCGGCGGCAGCGCCGACGCCCAGAAGATCCTCGATTTCATCGCAAAGGAGTTCCCCAAGTCATTCGAGAAGATCCGCTTCGGCACCAAGCAGAAGGCGGAGGCGTTCTGGGCCGAGGTCGGCGCCAAGGGCTTCCCGTGCGACGTGCAGGTCGGCGTCGGCATCAAGCCGGTCAGCTACTCGGGCACGGTCCGCCTGGTGCACAGCGCCATCGCCTACGCGATCCGCATGGGGCGCAAGAGCGTCACGATCGTCCACAAGGGCAACATCATGAAGTTCACCGAGGGAGCCTTCCGCGACTGGGGCTACAAGGTGGCCAAGGAGCACTTCGGCGCCGTCGAGATCGACGGGGGCCCCTGGTGCAAGATCCCCGAGGGCAGGCCGGGCGCGGGCATCGTGATCAAGGACTCGATCGCCGACATCACGCTCCAGCAGGTGCTCACCCGCCCGACGGATTTCGACGTGATCGCGACCCTCAACCTGAACGGCGACTACCTCTCCGACGCGCTCGCCGCGCAGGTCGGCGGCATCGGCATCGCCCCGGGCGGCAACATCAACTACATCTCCGGACATGCGATCTTCGAGGCCACCCACGGCACCGCGCCGAAGTACGCCAACAAGGATGTCGTCAATCCGGGCTCCGTGGTGCTCTCGGGCGAGATGATGCTGCGTTACATGGGATGGATCGAGGCCGCCGACCTGGTCCTGAAGGGCCTGAACAACGCCATCGCCGCCAAGCGGGTGACCTACGATTTCGCCCGGCAGATGGAGGGCGCCACCGAGATCAAGTGCTCGGCTTTCGGCGACGCGATCATTTCGGGCATGTGACGGGGCGGCTGCGCCCCCGTCCTTCGCGGGCGGGGAGCGCCCCTACCTCCGCACAAAACGCAGCAGCCAGAGGAACAGCAGGGATCCGAGGAAGGCGAAGATCAGCCGTCCCAGGAGCCCGAACGCGGCGATCCCGAGGATTCCGAACAGGAATCCGCCGAGGATCGCTCCGGCCACCCCGACGAGGATGTTGCCCAGGATGCCGAAGCCGCTGCCCTTCGTCGTGAGTCCGGCCAGCCAGCCCGCCACGGCGCCGATGACGAGGAAGCCAAGGAGATTCATGGGGCGGGGGCCTTGGGCTTCGCTGCCCCGGTGAATTCCATGCGCGCAGCCAGGCCGACCAGGCGGTCGCGCAGCATCTTGTTCTCCTCCTCGGGCGTTTTGTTGAAGGACTTGCCCTCGGTGACCCGCTCGGAGAGCTCCGTGCTAATGACAAAGGTGAATCCGTTGTGGATGAACAGCATGTTGCCCCGCTTGGCCACCGGGGGGGATTCACTCGCGCCCAGCACCGTCGGCGGGTTGAACATCGATCCCCCGGGCATCAGGATGTAGGTGAAGAGGGTGCCGTCGAGCAGGTCGGCGGAGAACCCGGCGCTCTCTGCGTGGGTGCCCGGGCAGAACTGCCTGAAGTCCGGCAGCACCAGGTTGCTGAAGAAGTAGATCAGGTAGTCCTTGATCCCGCGGGTCGAGAGCTCCCATTTTTGCGTCGCGTCCTGCGGGAACGCGCCGACGCTCACCTGGAGGCCGAAATTGTCCCGGAAAGTTACCACCTTGTCGGTGTCCCGCACCACGCCCCCTAGGGCCGGCAGCACGGGTATCTTGATCTTGTAGGCCCCCGTGGGCGAGACGTAGACGTCGCCCTCGATCGAGCCCGCAAGCGAGGGAGCCTCCTGGGCCGCCGCCGTGGCGACCGCGAGGCAGAGGATCAGCGCTGGAGGGACACGAACCATGGTCGTCGGAGGTTGGATCAAGGAGGCCCTGCTTTCAAGCTGGGCCTGGCAGGCGGGGGGCCAGCCGCGTCCACACCGCACAGGGGATCGCCTCGGCCCTCACCGTGGATGGGAACCCCTCGGCGGCCAGAAGTTCCAGAAGGGGGCCCTGTCGCCCGCCGAGCTGCTCGCGCAGCACCGCACCCACCTGCTTCCTGCGCTGCTGGAAGCAGCGCCGCACGACGGCCTTCTGGGCCGGCGTGAAGACGAAGGGCTCGGCCTTGCGGACGAGGTTGATGAGCGCCGAGTCGACGTCGGGCCGCGGGTAGAAGCAGGCAGGGCCCACCTTGTGGCCCGGGGCGGGGTCGTAGGCCGCCTGCAGGAAGATGGAGATGGCCCCGAAGTTGCGGGTCCCGGGCACCGCCGCGTAGCGGTCCGCGGCCTCGCGCTGAAGCATGAGCACCATCCGCCGGGGCAGCGGGCCCGAGAGCACGGCGTCCATCCACGGGCTCGAGATGGCGTAGGGGAGGTTGGCGACCACCTTGAAGGCGTCGGCCCTATCTGGGGGCAGCCCGGCCAGCGGCTCCTCAACGGCGTCCCCCTCGAGCAGGTGCAGGGTCGAGGGGAAGCGCGCCGAGAGGTCGCCCAGAAGGTGCTCGTGCAGCGTGCGGTCGCGCTCGACGGCCCACACCTCGGCGCCGGCCTCGAGGAGCGCACCGGTCAGTGTCCCGAGTCCGGGGCCCACCTCGACGACGGCGTCCCCCGCGGCCACCTGGGCGAGCTCGAGCGACTTGCGCACGATGTTGCCGTCGACCAGGAAATTCTGGCCGAGGAACCGCTTCGGGGCATGACCGAGACGCGCCAGCAGGTCTCGGGTCTCGGTGGGGGTGAGGGCCATCCGCGGGGCTAGGCCGACCGGAACGAGGCGATCAGCCCCGCCGCGTCCGCCGAGCGCATGAGCGCCTCGCCCACCAGGACCGCGTGTGCGCCTGCGCCGCGCGCCCGCGCGGCGTCCGCGGGCGTGGAGATCCCGCTCTCGCTCACGGCGACCACGCCCTTCGGGAAACGCGGTATCAGGCGCTCGCTAAGCGCCAGGTCCGTGCGGAAGACGGCCAGGTCGCGGTTGTTGACCCCGATCGCCTCGGCGCCGTGGGCGGCAGCCCGGTCGATCTCGTGCTCGTTGTGGACCTCGAAGAGGGCCGACAGTCCCGCCGCTCTCGCCGCGGCGTGGAGGGCCCGGATCTCGCGGTCCTCGAGCGCTCGCACGATGATCAGGATGGCGCTCGCCCCGGCCTTGCGGGCCTCGAGCACCTGGACGGGGTGCACCATGAAGTCCTTGCGCAGGCAGGGCGTCGCGGGCGGCAGCCCCGCCAGGTGCGCGCTGACGCCCTCGAGGTCCTCCAGGCTCCCCCCGAAGTACCTGTGGTCGGTCAGCACCGAGAGCGCGTCCGCCCCGGCGGCGCGATAGACGCCGGCCTGCGCGAGCGAGGAGGCGTCGCGCGCGATGTCCCCCGCCGAGGGTGACTTGCGCTTGATCTCGGCGATCACGGCGAGCGTGCCATCCGGCCGGCGCAGCGCCCCGAGGAACGAGGGGGGCTTGGGAAGCGAGGCGTCCAGCTGCGCGAGCTCGTCCTCGGAGACCCTCCGGATCCTTGGGGCAATCTCCGCGCGCTTCCACTCCATGATCTCGGCGAGCTTGTCGTGCACGCCCACCACGAAACATACCCGCGGCGCGAAAACCAGACCAGAATCCTTGTCAGGGCCCGTCCATGGGCCCCATGCTGCGCGCCATGAGCGCCATTGACGAACTGCGCGAGACGATCGCACGGCTGCGGGCCCCCGACGGCTGCCCCTGGGACCGCGAGCAGACCCACCAGAGCCGGGAGCGCTGCCTGATCGACGAGTGCAGCGAGCTCCTCGACACGATCGACCGCATGGACCTGCCCCACATGCGCGAGGAGCTGGGCGACGTGCTGATCCAGGTGATCTTCCACGCGCAGCTGGCCGAGGAGAGCGGGCACTTCGACTTCGAGGCGGTGGCGCGCGAGGTGAACGAGAAGCTCGTGCGGCGCCACCCCCACGTGTTTGGCACCGGCAGGCTCGAGACCACGGACCAGGTGCTCACCCAGTGGGAGCAGATCAAGGCCACGGAGAAGGCGGGCCGCCCACCCAGGGCCCCCTCCCTCTTCAAGGAGCTGCCGCCGCGCCTGCCGGCCCTCATGTACGCCGAGGCGGTCTGGAAGCAGGTCGAGAAGAAGGGCCTCGCCGGGCAGTCGGGAGCCGACCTCTCCCGCATCGGCGAGATCGCCTCGGGACTCGACGAGGCGTCCCTCGGGCGGATCCTCTTCGAGGTGACCGCGGCCGCCCAGGTGCGCGGCCTTGATCCCGAGTGCGCCCTGCGCAAGCACGCGGACGGTCTCATGCGCCATGTCGAGCGAAGCGTCCAGCCATCCAGCGCCGCCTCCTGAGGCGGTGATCGCCGCCTGGTGGACGCCGTTTGGCGAGCACCTGGAGCGCGAGCGCCGGTGCTCACCCTACACGGTTCGCAATTACCGCACGGCGTTTGAGGACTTCTACCGCTGGCTCGCGGCCTCGGGCCTCTGGGAGCGGGGCATCGACGCCCTCGAGTCACGGGAGGCCAGGGACTTCGTGATCGAGGCCCAGCGCCGCTACGGCCGGCGCACCCTCCACAACCACGTGTCGGGCCTGCGCTCGCTCGTGCGCTACTGGATGGCGCGGGGCAAGTTGAGCCGCAACCCGTTCGTGGCTATCCCGCTCCCCAAGCTCGAGCGCCGCCTGCCGCAGTTCCTCACCGAGGAGCAGGCCAGGACCCTCCTCGCAAGCCCGCTGCGCCTGCTCGAGAGCGGGGGCTGCGACGCCTTCACGGCCTGGCGGGATCGCCTGGCGATGGAGCTGCTCTACGGGGCCGGTCTGCGCGTCAGCGAGGTGGTCGGCCTCAGCTACGGCCGGGTCGACCTGGGCGAGGGGGCGGTGCGCGTCCTCGGCAAGGGCCGCAAGGAGCGCGTGTGCCCGATAGGCTCGGTCGCCTGCAAGGTCCTCGAGCGCTTCCGCGACACGTACGCGCCGGCCCGCGGGCCCGCCGACCCTGTGCTCTGCGGCCCCGGGGGGACGCGAATGACCGTGCGCGCGGTGCAGCTCATGCTCAAGCGCCACCTTGCGCTCGCGGGGCTGCCCCTGGACCTGACACCCCACAAGCTGCGCCACTCGTTTGCCACCCACCTTCTGAACGCGGGCGCCGACCTGCGCATCGTGCAGGAGCTCCTCGGCCACTCGCAGCTCGCGACGACGCAGGTCTACACCCACGTCAGCATCGCGAGGCTCAAGGACGTCTACGACCGGGCCCACCCGAGGGCCTGAGCGGCCGGCCCTAGAGGTTCAGCCGCCGGGTGGCCCCGTTGCCCGCCGCGTCGTAGAGCGTCACCTCGACCGAGGTCGCACCCGCCGCGCGGTCCACGGGAATCTCGAGGACGAACGTCTCCTCCCGGCCGTCGAGGATGCCGTCGGCGGGCTGCTCGACCGTCTCGTGGTAGCCGTTGTTGAAGGTGAACTCCGCGCTGTCGAGCAGCGAGAGGGCGTCGCGGCCGCGCACCGTCACGGTAACCCTGCCGGCGTCGCGCCGGGCGGTGGCCTCCTCGATCGCCGGCGGCGTGTGGTTGACGACCAGGTCGTCGGTCTCGAACGAGACGGTGAGGCGGTCCGCGGGCGGCCGCGGGGCGGCCTCCTTGGCCACGAGCCTCGTGAAGTAGGTTCCCTCGGCAAGGTGCAGGGTCTCGAACTGGGCGTAGGACTCCTTGCTGTCGAGCGTGATGTCCGTCCACTGGGAGTCGCCCTCGTGCCGGATCGAGAACGTGTACAGGAGGTTGTCGCCGTCTGAGTCTGTCACGGTCCAGAAGACGACGCGGGTGCCGGGCGAGGCCACGATCTGGCTGCCGAGGAAGCCGCCCTTGCGGCGCTCGCCCTCGTGGTCTGCGGCCTGGATCAGCTGGCCGACCGTTGTCGTGACCGGGGCCGGCATCTCGGGGGGCACCACGATGGCGTAGTTCGGCGAGAGAGTGCGAAAGTCAGTAAGCTGGGGCCGGTGGTTCTGGGTCAGGTAGTAGAGGTCGGCGCGGTCGATCTGGAGCGCGGGCTTGGCGGAGTCGGGCACCTCGATCCGCAGTTCGGCATAGCGCCCGGCCGGGGCCTCCGCCCTCCAGCCGTCCGCGTCCCGCATCGGGATCCACGGGCTCCAGCCGTCGGCGTCGCCCGTGCCGTTCGTGGTGCGCACCGATACCGCGAGCTGCGAGGCCTCGAGGTCCCTCAGGCGGTTGAACCTGAGGGCGCCGAGGCGGGCGGTGACCCCCAGGTCGATCCGCCGGGTCTGCGCCGTGCGGGGAGAGGCCGCGTTGAAGTCGAGGAGCGCGAGTCCGGGCGCGTTGTTGCGCAGCGCGAGGAAGCGCCCTGGGGAGCCCGGCACGGGCTCGAGCGCATTCAGCTGGGAGGAGGCGCTTCCCGGGAACGTGAGCGATGTGCGGCCCTCGAGGTCGTAACCGAGCATCTCGCCCAGCTCGCCGCCCGAGATCAGCAGGAGCGAGCCCTTGCGGCGGACCTGGTAGAAGGCCACGCCGGAGCGCGAGGCCAGCGTCTCCGAGAAGCCGTCCACGGTGAAGAACTGCAGGGTGCTGCGCCCCGGGAAGCGCTCCGCCTGGGTTGAGGGGGCGATCAGCTCGATCGGAACCTCACGGGGCTTCTGTGCCATCGGGTTCGGGGCGGGGGAGGGGCCCGGCCCCGGGCTCGGCGTCGGGGCCGCGCCGACGATCGTGAGCGTGCCGTCCGGATTTCCCATGATCTGGACGTTCTGGGCCACCGGGTGGATCTCCCCGCCCGAGAACACGATGGCCGCGTAGTAGCCGCCCTTCGGGTCGGGCAGGATGTCGGTGACCTCCGCGTCGTGGTTCTCCTGCGCGATGTAAGGGGATCCCCCGTCCTTCCCGAAGAGGTAGAGGTTGCCCTTCGGGGCGGACCCGGCCACCACGCGCCCGTCCGACAGGCGCGCGAGGCGGCGCAGGTTCCGGTCGGAGACCTCGCCGAAGACGCTCACCCCGCGCGCTGCGAGCGCCTTCGCGTCGGAGGTGCGGTCGGCCGAGATGCCGGCCGCGGCGAACGCCGCCAGGTCGACCTTGTAGATCCTCCCGGGATTGCCCGTGGCGGCGAGCGCGGTGCGCCCGTCTGCGGAGAGAAGCAGGTCGAACACCGAGTCCGCGGGCAGGCCGATGCGGGAGACGACCTTCCCGGACTTTATGAGGTAGAGGCCGCCCGCCGGCGAGGTTCCCGCGAGGATCGACCCGTCCGCCAGAACCCTGACCGCGTACACCTGCACGTCGCCCAGGTGCGCCAGCTCCTTCGAGGTGAAGGTGCCCGCGGACAGGTCGGCATCGACCTGCAGGACGCGCCCGCCGGGGCCCGCGCCGAGGATCCACGAGCCGCCGGGCCCCGGCTCGAGGCACCAGAGAAGCGCGCTCGGCGCGGCGCCCTTCAGGTCGGTGAGCACCGGGCCCCCCACCAGGCGCCCGTCGGAGCGGCTGGCGAGGCCGTGCAGGTCCCGGCTCGGCACGTCGCGGTAGAAGTCCACGTCGGTCTTCCTCGAGAGCGGGTCCGCTCGCAGCGAGCAGGCCGCCAGCGCAAGCGCGATGATAAGTGAGCGGAGGCGGTGCGGGGCGGGAAGCGGCATGGTAGGGGGGGATGACTATTCCACAACACGGACGGTGTGGTGGAGGTCGCTGAACGAGACCTTGCCGGGAAGCACGCGGGTTTCCCAGAGCGGAACCAGCGCCTCACGCCGCTGGTAGCGGCTGGCGTCCTCGGCCGACGAGATCCGCTGGATCGAGGCGGGCACCTCCGGCGTCGCCACCGCCTGGTCGAAGAACAGCGCCGAGCGCTCCACGACGGCGATGTACAGGCCGTCGTCCGCCCGGGTATCGCGCAGCGCGCCGAGGTAGGCGTCGAAGCTCCGCAATTGCCCGGGCCGGAACTGGTGGCCGTGCCCGGTCAATTCGTCGAGCACGCGGCCCGGGGTGACCAGCACCTCGAGCGTCTTGCCGGTCCACGAAGGGTCCACCGGGATGTCGACCGTGCAGACGTCCTCGGATCCCTGGTAGTTCCTCCAGCCTAGCGTCGCCTGAAGCGTCTCGCCGGCCCTCACGCTCGAGCGCGAGACCTGGAACTGCTCGACCACCACGGCGGGGTTCTCGCCCAGGGGCTCCACCCGGAACGACACCTGCTTCGGCGTCACCTTCTCGAAGGGGTTCTGAAGCTCCATCGACAGGCCGACAAGGAACTCGAACATGCCCGTCGTGAAGCCCTGGGGCCCCGCGTACACCGACTCGTGGGTGAGCTGCTGGCCGGCCCCGTACGTGATCGTGCTCACGATGCGGAAGCCCTCGCCGCGGGCGCCGTCGTTGGACCCGAAGATCGCCTCGACGATGCCCGTGAGCATGATCATCGGGGCAATCCTGCGCTCGCGCACGACCTGGAAATGGAGCGTCCTCTGCGGCGCGCCCTCGCGGCCGCAGCTCACCTCGACGTCGGTCATCTCGGGGCCGGCCCCGAGGAGCCCCGACACCGCCGAGAGGCGGTCCTGGCTGATGCACCCGATCACCGGCCCGATGTTGGCTACCTTGTAGGACTCGAGCGTCGAGGGTAGGATCGCCACCACGCTCGCCGAGCACATCGGCAGCTGCACGTCGCCCAGCCCCAGCATCGGGTGGCCGAAGGCGACCACCCGGTTGCCGTCGACGCGCGAGACGGTGCCGGTGCCCGCGAGGGTGATGTCCCCGGTCGTGAGCGCCACGGCTACCGCGTCGCCGGGACGCAGTGCGGCCGGGGCGCCCGTTGTCGCGCCGGACGCGCTGCCGCCGAGCGCCACGACGCTGATGCCGAGCGAGGCGAACTGCGGGGCCATGAGGGAGGCCGTCCTCGGTGAGACGCCCCCCAGGGCGAACACCGGTCGCATGGCCGACAGGCTGGCGTCCGCCGCGGCGGGGGTGGGCGCAGCCTCGGCGGCCTCCACCCCGGGAAGGCCCGAGCCCACACGGTCCGCGACCTCCGCCATGTCCGCCGCGGGCGTGAAGCCGGCGTAGCGCACGGTCTCGAAGCGCTGCAGCTGGTAGCTGAGCGCGCCCGCGAAGCGGCCGTCGATGTAGAGGGGGCTGCCGCTCATTCCCGCCACGGCGCCCATGTCCTGGACCCTCGGGTCGGTGAGCTTGCAGAGGATGATCGACTTGCCGGGCCCGAGAGCGTTCTCGATCACGCCGGTCACCTCGACCGTGAAGGGCTCGGGCTTGGTGCCCTGAAAGACCGTCCATACGACGCCGCGCTCGCCGGCCCTCACCTCGGAGAGCGGGAAGATGTCGGCCGGGCTCGGCTGCGCACGGGCGACGGTCGCAAGCAGGGAGAGGGTGAGGAGGAGTCGGCCGGTCATCGGTGCGCGCAGGTTGTAGGGGGTGGGGGACGGTGGCGAGGCTTCACAGCGAGCGGATCGCGGCCGCCATCACCTCGCACGCCCGGTCGATCGCGCCGCCCTCGTGCGCGGTGCTCAGGAACAGGGTTTCGTAGGCGCTCGGCGGCAGGTAGACCCCGCGCTCGAGGCACGCATGGAAGAACCGTCCGAAGAGCTTCGCGTCGCCGGTCAGGGCGCCGGCGTAGTCGCTCACCTCGGACTCCGTGAAGAAGATCGAGAACATCGAGCCCGTCTGGGGCACCCGGGCGGCAAGGCCCTTCTCGCGGCATGCAGACTCGAGCGCCGCGCGCACCTGCCGGCCGAGTGCCTGCATCCGGGAATAGGGGTCGCCCTCGCAGAGCATCTCCAGGCTCGCGATGCCCGCCGCCATGGCGAGCGGGTTGCCGCTGAGCGTCCCCGCCTGGTACACGGGCCCGAGGGGCGCGAGGTGGTCCATGACGTCGGAGCGCCCCCCGAAGGCCCCGACTGGCAGGCCGCCGCCGATGATCTTTCCCAGGGCGGTCAGGTCGGGCGTGATGCGCTCGATCTCCTGCACGCCGCCGCGCGCGAGCCTGAAGCCGGTCATCACCTCGTCGAATATGAGGAGCGCCCCGTTGCGCGTGCAGGCGCTGCGCACGTGATCGAGGAAGCCAGGCTTCGGTAGGATGAGCCCCACGTTCGCGGGGTAGGGCTCGAGGATCACGGCCGCGACCGCTCCGGGATTCGCTGCGAAGGCGGCGTCCACGGCCGCCGGGTCGTTGAACGGTATGACGACCGTCTCCCTCGCGAACGAGGCCGGGATGCCCGCGCTGTCGGGATGACCGTGCGTGAGCGCGCCGGACCCGGCCTTGATCAGCAGCGAGTCGGAGTGCCCGTGGTAGCAGCCCGCGAACTTGATGATCTTGTCGCGGCCGGTGAAGCCGCGCGCCAAGCGGATCGCCGACATGGTGGCCTCGGTGCCGCTGTTGCACATGCGCACCTTCCCGATCGACGGCACCATCTCGTGGATCAGCTCGGCCATCCGGACCTCGTAGGGGTTGGGCGTTCCGAAGCTCGTGCCCGCCTCGAGGGCCGTGGCGATCGCCTGGCGGACGCGCGGGTGGTTGTGGCCGTGGATGGCGGGCCCCCAGGTGCAGACGAAGTCGATCAGCTCGCGGCCGTCCTCGGTCACGAGCGTCGCGCCCCGGGCCGACCGCGTGAAGAAAGGCGTTCCCCCAACCGAGCGAAACGCCCTGACGGGCGAGTTGACGCCGCCCGGGATGCGCAGCAGGGCGCGCTGGAAGAGGTCGTCGGAGGCGCTCATCAGCTCACGTACTTCTGTACGATCGGGATGCGCCGGCCGACCCCGAAGGCGAGCGGGGTGATCTTGAGCCCGGGTGCGGCCTGCTTCCTCTTGTACTCGTTCAAGTCGACCTTGCGCACGACATCGTTGACGATCGCCTCCGAGAAGCCCTGCGCGATCAGGTCGCGGCGCGAGAGCCCCTCCTCGATGTAGCCCTTGAGGACCGCGTCCAGCACGTCGTACGGGGGCAGGCTGTCCTGGTCGGTCTGGTCCGGCCGCAGCTCGGCGCTAGGGGGCTTGTCGATCGTCGACTGGGGGATCGGCGGAGTGCGGCCCGAGCGGCGTGCATCCGCGTTGATCCAGTTCGCGAGCGCGTAGACCTGCGTCTTGAAGACGTCCGAGATGACGGCCAGGCCGCCGCACATGTCGCCGTAGAGCGTGCAGTAGCCGACGGCCATCTCGCTCTTGTTGCCCGTCGTCAAGAGGAGCGAGCCGAACTTGTTTGAGATCGCCATCATGACGACGCCGCGCACGCGCGCCTGGATGTTCTCCTCGGCGACATCCTTCTGCCGGCCCGCGAAGAGCGGCTGGAGCGCCCCCTCGGCGGCCGCCACGACCTCCGCGATCGCGATCGTCTCGAAGCGGATGCCGAGGTTCGCCGCCAGGGCACGCGCGTCGTCGCGCGAGTGCTGCGAGGAGATGACCGAGGGCAGCGAGACGCCGATCACGTTCTCGGGTCCGAAGGCCTCGGCCGCGATGACGCCGACCACCGCCGAGTCAATGCCGCCCGAGAGCGCGACCAGCGCCTTGCCGAAGCCGCTCTTGTGGGCGTAGTCGCGCAGCCCAAGCGTGAGCGCGGAACGGATGTCGGCCATTTCCGGCTGCTCAAAGCTCGGGGCGAGGGCGAACGCAGCCGCGGGCAAGCCCGGCCGGGGCGCCTCCACGACCGCGAGGTCCTCCGCAAACGCGGCCAGGCCCGCCACCACGCGGCCCGATGCGTCGCTCACGATCGAGCGGCCGTCAAAGATCAGCTCGTCGTTGCCGCCCACCGCGTTCACGTAGGCCACCGAGCAACCGAGGGCCCGCGCCGCGTCCGAGACGAGCGTCTGGCGGATGCCCGCCTTGCCGTGATTCCAGGGGCTCGCCGAGAGGTTGACCATCAGGTCGCAGCGGGCGGCCATCAGCTGACCCAGCGGGTTCAGGCCGTGGTACAGCCGCCGCGTGCTGATCATCGGGTGCGTCCAGATGTCCTCGCAGATCGTCACCCCTATCCGGAGGCCCGCGTGGGCGATCACCGTCGCATGCTCGGCCGGCTCGAAATAGCGGTCCTCGTCGAAGACGTCGTAGGTCGGCAGCAGGCACTTGCGGGCCGCCGAGACCACCTGGCCCTGCCTGCAGAAGGCGGCGCTGTTGTAGACCGAGCGCCCGGAGCCCTGGGTGTTGGCCTCCACGGTCCCGATCAGGGCCGGCACCTCGCCGACCTCGGCCGCGATGGTCCGCAGGGTGGCCTCGACGTCCGGCACGAAGTGCCTCTTGAACAGCAGGTCGCGCGGCGGGTAGCCGCAGACGGCGAGCTCAGGGAATACCACCAGCTCGGCGCCCCGGGCGACCAGCTGGGAGTAGGCATGGAGGATCTTGCGGCGATTGCCGGCCAAATCGCCGACGGTGGTGTTGATCTGTGCAAGGCCGAGGCGCATTCGGTGGGGAGGAAGGGTTCAGGATGGACGGCAATGGCTTTGCTTTCAACATTTTCGACGGAATCATGGGTTCCCTCTGATGTCCCAAGCCCGCCTCATCCTAGCCTCCGCCTCCCCCCGCCGCCGCGAGCTGCTGGCCGGCCTCGGCGTTCCCTTTGACGTGGTGGTGGCAGACGTCACTGAGCATGAGGAACCTACGACGGATCCGAGGGTGATGGTGGCCCACAACGCGGCGCTCAAGGCGGACTGGGTGTCCCGCCTCCATCCGGAGGCGGTGGTGCTTGGGGCGGACACCACGGTGTTCCTGGACGGCCTGGCCATCAACAAGCCGCGGGACCTCGCGGAGGCCCGCTCGATGCTGCGTCGCCTCTCCGGACGCGAGCACACCGTGTTCACCGGGCTGGCGGTGCGCCGGGCTTCCACGGGGCTGAGGATCGACGAGGGGGTCTCCAGCCATGTGCAATTCAAGCCTCTCAACGAAGACCTCATCGAGCGCTACCTGCTGCTGGTGAACACCCTGGACAAGGCCGGGGGCTACTCGATCCAGGACCATAGCGACCTGATCGTCGCCGGAACCCGCGGATCCTTCACGAATATCATGGGCCTCCCCATGGAGCTCACGAAACAAATTTTGACCCCGGGCGTCCTAGGAGCTTAGGTCCTACGCTTCCTGCTTCACGTCCGACCGAACGATGAGTCATCTCCTAACCGCACCGTCCCCGACCGCCTCCGCGCGGCGATTGGCGGGGCGCCTGTGGTCGGATCCGGACTACCGCTCGGTCGTGGTCGGACTGGTCGCGATGCTGCTGGTGCACAGCCTGCTCTTCGTGTTCGCGCCCTACCTGCTGCGCACCGACAAGACGCACGTGCAGGCGAGGCCGGTGGCCGCCCCCAAGCAGTTCAACATCGAGATCGACCCGGACATATTCGCGAAGCCGCTGACGGTGAAGCCGCCCCCGCCGAACCAGTTTGTCGAAACCAACCCGAACGCCAACGACAAGGTTCCGGACAAGACGAACAATTTCGCGGTGCAGAACCAGACCGTGGCCCAGGAGAAGCCGCAGGCCGACCAGCACAACGACAAGCCGAAGATCGACGGTAAGAAGGACGTGAACTCGAACCAGATCGTGACCGGCTCGCTCAGCAAGCCGCAGACGCCAAGCCCGCCGGTGCCCGACGCCTCGAAGTCGAACAAGCCCCAGCAGGCCGCCCGCAGGGAGCAGGACCCGCTCGCCGGCTACGACAAGATGAAGGAGGGCGACGACGGCTTCGGCAGCAACCTCGGCAAGACTCAGGACAATTCTAAGGCCGCCCCCGTGAAGGTGGAGGGGGTCAAGGACGCGCCGAATGACGGCACGCAGGCGAGCCAGCCGGCCATCGACCCGAAGCACCCGCGCGCCCGCCCGGTGATCCAGCAGATGCAGACGCGCCCGGCCGTGTTCAAGGACAACCAGTTCGGCACCAGCAACATTGGGCCCATCGCCATCGACGCCCGCTGGAGCAGTTACGGAGCCTACCTGCACAAGATGTTGGAGGCCATACAGATCCAATGGGACCGGATCCTGATCGAGAGCTCGACCTATCCGCCCTCGGGCAGCACCGTGACCGTCAAGTTCACGCTGGATTACAAGGGCCGTGTGACCGAGATCATCGATGTGCAGAACTCCTCCAGCCAGCAGGGCAAGTCCAGCTGCCTGAGCGCCGTCACGCTCACGGCCCCCTACGGGGACTGGACCGAAGACATGATCGCCGTCCTCGGCAAGTCCCAGGACATCACGATCCAGTTCTACTATCAGTGAGCCCGAGCCCCGAAGCCTACTGGGCCTCGGTGCCTTGGGGAGCGGGCGTCGCAAGGGTGGCGCTCGACGCGAACGGGCTGGCGGCGCTCGACAAGCCCGAGGGGGTCCTCTCGCACCCGAACGGCCCACGGGACCTCGGCCGCTCGCTCGTGCGCGCCCCCTACGACAAGGAGGAGGAGTGCTTCGAGTGGGCCTTGCCCGACGGCTCGGCGGCGCGCCTCTGGCTCATAAACCGCCTGGACTCGGCCACCTCCGGACTCATCCTCGCGGCCACCTCGGGGCCGCTCGCCCGCGAGATCCGGGCGCAGTTCCAGCGCAGGCGGGTGCGCAAGGTCTACCAGGCCCTCGTATTCGGAAAGCCGAGACAGAACACCGAGGACTGGAGGGACCTGCTCGACGTGAGGAAGCAGGGCGGCGTCATCCGCACGGCGGCCGGCGGGCGGGGCCTGCCCTCGGAGAGCCGGATGACGCTGGTATCGACCCGCGACGGCCCCCCGCGGGTCTCGCTCGTGCGCCTGGAGCCACACACCGGCCGCAGCCACCAGCTCCGCGTGCAGTGCGCGAAGCGCGGGCTGCCGATCGTGGGCGACCGCACGTACGGCAACTTCACCGCGAACCGCGAGTTCGCGAGGGCGGGAGGGGGCAAGCGCATGTTCCTGCACTCGCTCGAGACCTCGTTCGACTACGAGTTCGGGGGCCGCACCCACGCCTTCAGCGCGCGCGCCGAGCTTCCCGAGGGGTTCGCTCCTGCGCCCTGACTTCTTCATGGACGCTGGGGCCGGTTTCAGGCAGGCTTTCCCCTCCCCAGATCCCCTCGCACCATGATTCTGCCCAAGTCCAACCGCCTCACGCCCGAGCAGGTATCCGAGATCACGGCCATCGTGGGCGAGTTCGGGTGCTCGATCCAGCCGATCATCGGCGCCGTCCGGACGATCTACGCGATCGTGGGCGATGAGCGCGACGAGCTCATGATCAACCGGCTTGAGGGCCTGGCCTTCGTCGAGCGGATCGACCGCATCCAGTCCCCCTTCAAGCTGATGGACCGGCGGTCGGACCTGGCCAGCCATCGCATCACGCTCGGCGGGGTGACCCTGGGCGAGGAGCTCCTCGTGATCGCGGGCCAGTGCACGATCGACCCCAAGAACCCGAACTTCTTCCTCGAGACGGCGGCTGCGGTCAAGGAGGCGGGCGCCCACGTGCTTCGTGGCGGCGTGTGGAAGCCCCGCACGAACCCCTACGCCTTCCAGGGAGACAACAAGTCCATCGAGATCCTGATGGAGGCCTCGCGCCGAACCGGCCTGCCCGTGGACGCCGAGGTGATGGACGAGCAGCAGCTCCAGCTGGCCCTGGATGCGGGCGTGCACATGCTCCAGGTCGGCGCCCGCAACGCGCTCAACTACTCCCTGCTTCGCTCGATCGGTCGCGCGGTCGCCAAGCGCGATACGGTGGTGCTCCTCAAGCGCAGCCTGCACATGGGCTCGCTAAACGAGTTCATTTCCGCGGCCGAGTACATCGCGGCGTTTGGCAATCCCAACGTGCTGCTCTGCCCCAGGGGCACGGCGCCGGCGCTGGACGGCTACCGCAACCATCCCGACGAGAGCATCACGCCGCTCCTCAAGGAAAAGACCTGGGCGCCCGTCGTGGTCGACCCCTCGCACTCGGTGGGCAAGGCCTCCTATGTGCCGGCCTGCGCGCTGGCCGCGGTTGCCTACGGCGCGGACGGCCTATGCATCGAGGCCCACGTGAGCCCGAGCCAGGGCATCGGCGACGACCCCAAGCAGGCCCTCACGCCCCAGGTTCTGGCCGACACGATCGCGCAGGCACGCCAGCTGTGGTCGATCCGGCGCCCGGTGGCCGCCCGGGTCTAGGCGGCTTTCCCGCTTCGCGCCCCGGGTCCGGGCCGCACTACATATTCTTATGTAGTAAATCCGCTTGGGCGGACGGGTTGGGCAGCCGCAGCGTGGGGCGTCGTACGAATGTCACATTTAGGGCTTAGGATCCCGCAACTCTTGCCGATGCACAGGTGTCCTCAGGCCGATGGCGGTTGCCTTCGTTTCGCAGGTCTCATCCCAGAGACACCCGTCCCTTCTTCCCATGAACTTCCTCCGCAATGTGCCTTCCGAGCTTCCGATCGCGGACACCTCGCTGGACAGCGCCTTTGAGATTTACGCGGAGTTCGGCGAGAAATCCGAGCTTCCCCGCACGAGGCGCCTGAGCGAGGCGTTCCCATCGCTTCCGATCTGCAGGATCCCGAGCCTCCTCAACCAGATGAGGCAGGTGCACCACACGGTGAGGGCGCTGGCGGATAGGGGTGGCGAGACGACGCTGGGACGCGAGTACCTGCTCAAGGAGCTTCGGGCGCGGCACCCCTTCCTCCAGGGCGCGGGTCTGGATCGCGCGCTCTTCCTGACCAACTTCTACGCCTGGCACGAGGGCAACGCGGCCTGACACGGCGGACCCGCGGCCGCGGACACGGTTCCCGGGACGGACCTGGCCCTGCCGGTCGCCTTGAGACTCGAAACGCGCCAGGGGATCATGGGTCGCCAAGGACGGAGCCATTCAGCCCCAGACGAGTTCTTGCAAGGGTTGGCCTTTGGCGCGGTTCCTCTCAACATGCCGGTACCGATGAAAGTGGGCAACCAGTCGATTCCCCCGGGTGTGGCGCTCGCGGGCATTATCCTTATTGCGATTCCCTGCTACGATCTTCTCGCGATGTATCATGCAGGGCTTCGGTTCGGAACGATCATGCGTCCATGGGTCTATTTCATCAATTTCAACGCCTCGTCCAGGTATTGGAAGATCGCGCGGTTTTGGTGGCTTCTCTACCCGTGCACGGCGTTCCTCCTGCTCCTCGGAAAGAACGGGTTTCGCCTGTTGGTCTCCGTTGCGATCGTGCTCGCGCTGGTGGACTGCACCTTCGACGCACTGCCTTACACCTTGCGGGGAATGCCCCCGAATTGGGGGCCGGCCATGTGGTGGTCGCACGCCGCGGTGGTGGTGTTGCTTTACCTCCCCTCCTCGAGACCCTTCTTCTCGGCCTCCAACCTGCCGAGCCCTTCGACGGTGCCTGCGCGTGGCATGCCGGCCGCCGGACAGTCGCCACCGAGGCGCTAGGTGCGCCGCGGTAGACCCGTGAGCCGAGGAAGGTCTTGGCGACGGGAGGCGGAGACACTAGGGTCGGCGGAGTGCCTCACCAAGCCCCCTGTCCCTAAAGACATACTAGCGTACCCAGTCCCATGGCGAAAGCATCCCCTGCAAAGATCGAATGGCTCCCCGACGTGGAGGCCCACGATTACCCCGCGGCCGAGTCCTACCTGAGCCTTCTCTACACGAAGCCCAAGGTGGAAAAGCTGATCGCCCGCTTCCGGCGCACCAGTGTTGTACAGTTCAAGGCAAAGGACATCTTCCGGGCGTCGCGTCTCTCGCTGCTCGGGGTCAGCAACGCCCATGTGGACAAGGACCGCCGCAAGATCGCTCGGGGTCAGAGCCTGGCTCCGATCCTCCTCGTGCGCGACCCCCAGAACGCCAAGGTGGTGATCGCCGACGGCTACCACCGCCTGTGCGCCATCTACCAGGTGGACGAGGACGTGCCCATCCACTGCAAGATCATCTAGTCGCGGGCCGAGCCATGCCGCCCCTTCAGATCCGGGACTTTGCGCCCGAGGACACGGAAGACGTGGTCGCGCTCTGGACGCGGTGCGGTTTGGTGCGTCCCCAGAACGACCCCCGGCGCGACATCGAGCGCAAGCAGCGGGTGGGGGACGGGGGCCTCCTGGTCGGCATCGACGGGGATCAGATCGTGGCGACAGTCATGGTTGGCTACGAGGGCCACCGGGGATGGATCAATTACCTCGGCGTGTGCCCCCACCACCGGCTAAAGGGGCACGGCCGCGCGATGTTGCAGGAGGCGGAGCGATGGC
Source organism: uncultured Opitutaceae bacterium (assembly GCA_903919205.1). Taxonomy (GTDB): domain Bacteria; phylum Verrucomicrobiota; class Verrucomicrobiia; order Opitutales; family Opitutaceae; genus Palsa-1447. Next base: position 30,836 of record CAIXHE010000157.1, read on the forward strand.
TGCGCTCGGTGGGCTGCCCCAAGGTGAACCTCCAGGTGCGCACCGGGAACGACGCGGCCCTCGCCTTCTACCGGGCGCTCGGGTACCTGCCGGATCAGGCGGTCAGCCTGGGCAAGCGCCTGGAATTCGACGCCTGAGCGGGCGGCCGCACCGCGCCTACAGCAGGTCGAGCTGGTCCGCGTCGGCCGGGCTCACCGAGATCTTCCTGCGCGGCCGGGCCTGCGGCGAGGGCACGGTCACGCTGGCGTCGTCGCCCTCGAGCCGCGAGAGGATGGCCTTGGCGCGATCGATGACGCTCGGCGGCAGCCCTGCGAGCCTCGCCACCTGGATGCCGTAGCTGCGGTCCGCTGCCCCGGGGACGACGCGCCGCACGAACACGATGTCGTCGTTCCACTCCTTGACCGCGACGGAGAAGTTGCGGAGCCGCGGCAGGTGCTTCTCCAGCTGCGTCAGCTCCTGGTAGTGCGTCGCGAAGAGCGTGCGGGGCCCGCGCTGCGGGTCGCGGTGGAGGTGCTCGACGACGGCCCACGCGATGCTGAGCCCGTCGTAGGTCGAGGTTCCCCGGCCGATCTCGTCGAGGATGATGAGCGAGCGGTCGGTCGCGTTGTTGAGAATGTTCGCCGTCTCGTTCATCTCGACCATGAAGGTCGAGTTGCCCCGCGCAAGGTCGTCGCTCGCGCCGACGCGCGAGAAGATCCGGTCCACGAGCCCGAAGCGGCACGACCGCGCGGGCACCCACGAGCCCACCTGCGCCATCAGGACCAGGAGCGCCACCTGACGGATGTAGGTCGACTTTCCGGCCATGTTGGGCCCGGTGATGAGCGCAACCTGGGCGTCGCCGCAGTCGAGCGCGGTGTCGTTGGGAACGAAGGCGTGCGCGGCCCCGGACTCCGACGAGCGGAAGCCCTGCTCCACGACGGGGTGCCGGCCCTCGGACACCTCGAGGGCGTCGCCGTCGTCGATCTCGGGGCGGCAGTAGCCCCACTCCCGCGCGAGCGAGGCCCATCCCGCGACGACGTCGGCCTCCGCCAGCGCGTCCGCGCTGTCCGCGAGCGCCGCGGACTCGGCCACCACGGCCTGGATCAGCGCCTCGAGGATCTCCTTCTCGCGCTGGAGGGCGTTGTCCTCGGCGTGAAGGATTTCCCGCTCCTTCTGCCGGAGGGACTCGGTCACGTAGCGCTCCCCGCCGACGGTGGTCTGGCGCCGGACGTAGTCGGCGGGTACCAGGTGCAGGTTGGCCTTGGTGACCTCGATGTAGTAGCCAAAATGGTTCGTATAGCGGACCTTCAGGCTGCGGATGCCCGTGCGCTCCTGCTCGCCCCGCTCCA
>CAIXHE010000158.1 GCA_903919205.1 uncultured Opitutaceae bacterium
CGCTCCCTACCTCCAGCACCTGACCCTCGGGCTCGACCTCCTGACGGGCCGCTCGCTCAGCCCCTACCTGCTCCTGAACCTCGCGGTGTTCCTGAGCGGTGCGGCCGGCGCCCTCTCCGCCTACCTGTGCCTGCGGCCGTTTCTCCCCGGCCGGCGCAACGAGGCCCTGATGCTCGCGGCGATCTACGTCTGGTGCCCCGCGGTCGTAGGGCTCGCCTACGACGGGCAACTGTTCATGTCGGCGATGACACTGCCCTTCCTGCCGATGGTGTTCGCGGGGCTCGTCCGGATCTTCGAGCGCGCCGACTTCTCGGGCTGGGCCCAGGTCGCGGCGGGATGCGCCGCCTGCTGGATCGCACACAGCCCGATCGGACTCTGGGCGACCGCGTCGGCCGCGCTGGCCCTGGCGCTTCGGTGGGCCCTGGGGCTTGGCTGGAACCTTGCCGAGGCCCGGCGCGCGGCGGGCGCCGCGCTCCTCTTTGCCTTGCTGTGCGGGTACGTCTTCGTGTCGATCGGGGTCCTGGCGCCTCCGGCGACCGCCCCCACGGTGGCGGCCACGCTCCCGCCCATTCTCGACGGGATGTTCCCCGCGGTGCTCGAGCCCGTATCCCCGGATGCCGGGGCCATCACCGACCTGCAGCCCGGCTGGAGCGTGCTCGCGGTCCTCGTAGGGGCGTGCGCGGTCGGTCTCGCGCGAAGGAGCCGGCTCGTGTTCGCCCTGGCCGGGGTGGCCGGGCTGCTCGTCTGCCTGTCCTTTCCGGTGCCGATCGTGAATGACCTGCTGTGGCGGGCCCTCCCCCAGGCGGTGGTCAATGTCACCAACGCCGTGCCGACCCAGCGACTGTTCCCCATCCTGGCGGCCTGCGCGGTGGCGCTTGCGGCGGCGGTCCTCTCCGCCTCGCCGCGCCGCCCGGCCTGGCTCCTTCCCGCCCTGATGGCGTCCGTCCTCTGGAGCGGCATCGAGCTGGGGCGCTTTGTGCACCGCGGTTCCCTGATCGCCAACACCCGGGCGGCCTCGCAGGAGGCCCTCTCGGAGACAAACCTCACCTCGACCTCGTTCTCGACGGGCCTGCTCAGCGAGGCGAACCGCTTCTTCTCGAACGGCTACATGGAGTTCCCGCTCGAGCAGCGCATCCTGGCGCCGCACATGCAGAATTACCTCGAGACCGACGTAGGGGCGGTGGCGCCCGGCTACGACTTCGGCCCCCGGGCGGGCGCCCGGCAGCTGCCCGATCATTTCACCGGGACCGCGGCCGCGGACGGGCGCCGATGGATCGAGCTCACGCCCCGCCTGGTGCTGGAGCCCGGCAGGCACTACCTGCTCGCCCTGGACTTTCCCGAGGCGCCCCTTGTCGGCGTCCTGCAGATCCACGGCAAGGGCTTGGCCCGCGAGTACATCCTGCCGGCCTCGGGACGCAAGTGGGCGTTCGGGTCCGACCGCGCCTGCTCGCGCGTGCTGCCGCTCTCGAGCGGGGCGTCCGAGCCGACCGAGGTCTCGCTCGATTTCGTGGTGCAGGATCCCGACGCGGACCTGGAACGCTTCCGGGACTTCGCGCGGTATGCGCTGATCCCGTACGATCCCTCGGCGCTGCCGATGGTGCTCGCCTCGTACGCGCCCTACGTGGCGCGCGTGCGCAGCCCGGCCCCGGGCTGGTATGAGTCCTTCCGGTATTTCACGCCGGGCTGGACGGCGACTGTCGATGGACGATCGGCCGAGCTGCGGCGCAGCCCGAACGGGCTCATC
>CAIXHE010000159.1 GCA_903919205.1 uncultured Opitutaceae bacterium
ACCGATGCGCGCTTCTGGTCGGCAGCCTGCATGCGCGTCAGGTAGTTGACGAGCTCGGGGGTCCTCGGCACGGGGTGCAGCCAGGGTTCCTCCTTGGGCACCGCTGTGTTGGCGAAGACGTTGTAGAGCGAGTAGTAGTCCGCAGTCGGGATGGGGTCGAACTTGTGGTCGTGGCAGCGGGCGCACGCGACCGTGAGGCCGAGGAACGCCTTGGACGTCACGTCGATCCGGTCGTTGATGATGTCGTTCACGCTGTTCTCGAAGCGGTTGCCGAGCGTCAGGAAGCCGAGCGCGGCGAGCGGGGTCTGGTCGACGCCGGTCGGGCTTCCTCCGTTGCGGCGGACGGCGTCGGCCACGAGGCGGTCCGCCGCGAGCTGCTCCAGGATGAACTGGTTGTAGGGCTTGTCGGAGTTGAAGGCCCCGATCACGTAGTCCCGGTAGGTCCACGAGAACGCGAACCGGGGGTCCTCGCGCTGCGGGGTGTCGCCCTTGGTGTCCGCGTAGCGCGCGACGTCGAGCCAGTAGCGCCCCCAGCGCTCCCCGTAGTGGGGCGAGTCGAGCAGGCGGTCGACCACCTTCTCCCAGGCCTGGGGCGACTGGTCCACGAGGAAGCGCTGGACCTCCGCCTCGGTGGGCGGCAGACCCGTCAGGTCGAAGGTCGCGCGGCGGATGAGCGTGTACTTGTCGGCCTGCGGGTTGGGCTTGAGGCCGTTAGACTCGAGGCGCGCGAGGACAAAATTGTCCACCGGCGTGCGGCACCAGGCGGCGTCGGCGACCGAGGGCACCTGCTGCGGCTTCACGGGAAGGAAAGACCAGTGCTCGCGGCCCACGCCGCCATAGGCCGACGAGCTCCCCTTGGAGACCAGGGACCGCGGGTCGGGCGCCCCGCGCCGGATCCACTCGGTGAGGTCGCTCACCTGCTGCTCGGAGAGTCGGTCGCCCTTGGGAGGCATCTGAAGGTTGTCGTCCTTGTAGCTGATCGCCTCGATCAGGAGGCTGTCCTCGGGCTTGCCCGGGTCGATGGCAGGCCCGGTGTCGCCGCCGTGGAGCATGCCCTCGCGCGTGTCGAGCATCAGCCCGCCCTTGATCTTGTCGGCGTCATGGCTGTGGCACTTGTAGCACCGCTCGACCAGCACCGGCCGCACCCGCGTCTCGAAGAACTGCAGGTCCACGGGAGAGAACGGCGTTCCCGGCGCGGCGCCGGGCATCGCGGTGACCGCGGCCGGCAGCCTCGCTGCCGCCCCTGCGAGGACCAGGGCGGCCCATGCGGCCTGGACAGCACGGCTCATCAGGCGAGGAGCGGCGAGACGATGTTGCCTGCCACGTCCGTCAGCCGGAAGTCCCGGCCGTTGAACCGGTACGTGAGCTTGGTGTGGTCGAATCCGAGCGCCCGCAGGATGGTCGCGTGCAGGTCGTGCACGTGCACCTTGTCGGTCACGGCCTCGCCCCCGAATTGGTCGGTGGCGCCGTAGACCTGCCCGCCCTTCACGCCGCCGCCCGCAAGCCAAACGGAGAACGCGCGCGCATTGTGGTCCCGCCCGGGGTTCTCGTAGCCGTTGCGGTCGCGGGTCGGCTTGCGCCCGAACTCCCCGCCCCAGACGACGAGCGTCGAGTCGAGGAGGCCTCGCTGCTTCAAGTCGGCCAAAAGGGCCGCGATCGGCTGGTCGACCTCGCGGGCCTTCTTGGTGATGCGCTCCTGGAGGTCCTGGTGGTGGTCCCAGCCGTCGTGCCAGACCTGCACGAAGCGAACGCCACGCTCCACCAGGCGGCGCGCCAGCAGCATCTGCTTGCCCTGGGGCGTGTTGCCGTAGGAGGCCCGCGTGGCCTCCGACTCCTTGTTCAGGTCGAACGCGTCCGTGGCGGCGGCCTGCATCTTGAAGGCGATCTCGTAGGACTCCAGGCGCGTCTCGAGCACCTGGTCCTTCTGGATCTCGGCGTTGCGCATGTCGTCCAGCTGCTTCACGAAGTCCATCTGGCGGCGCTGCTCCCCGCTCCCGATGTAGGGGTTGCGGATGTTCTGGATCATCTGCTGGACCGTGGCGTTCTGGGTGTTGACGCTCGAGCCCTGGAAGACGCCCGGCAAGAACGCGGAGCCGTAGTTCGCGGCGCCCCCCGAGGGCAGGCCACCGTTCCTGAGCGTGATGAAGCCCGGCAGGTTCTGGTTCTCGGTGCCGAGGCCGTAGACCACCCACGATCCCATGCTCGGCTTCGTGATGCGCAGCGAGCCGGTGTTCATGAAAACGGTCGCGACCTCGTGGGCGGGGATGTCGGTGTACATCGAGCGCACGACCGCCATGTCGTCGATGTGCGCGCCGACGCCCGAGAAGAGCTCGCTGACGGGGATCCCCGAGCGGCCCATCGGGGTGAACTTGAACGGCGAGCCCATGGCGACGCCGCCGTCCCCGATGGAGCGCCCGTCCATGCGCACGAGCTCGGGCTTCGGGTCCCACGTGTCGATGTGCGAGGGCGCTCCCTGGGCGAAGATGTGGATCACGGCCTTGGCGCTCGCGGGCAGCGGGGCCTTGCGCGGGGCGAGGGGGTTCAGCTCGGGCGCGAAGCCCGCGGCGGCATCCGTGCCCGAGAACAGCTCCGAGGGGTTGAGCATCGTCGCGAGCCCCAGGGCCCCCATCCCCATGCCTACCCGGTTCAGGAACTTCCTGCGCGTCAGGAAGTAGTCCTCGATGTTGGTGGACACGCCACAGCAGGGGTGGGAGTCGGACATGTTGGGTGAATGCATAGGGATTCGCTCGTTTCTTGCAACCTAATGACGCCCTGCGGGCACGCGGGTTTCAAGGGAGGCAAAACGATTCCAGTTGAATCGGCACCCCTTCGGGGTACCTTCAGGGATTCCTCGTTTAGGAGAGCCCGGGGTCCCGGGCTGAGACGGGGGCAAGACCTGCCCCCGAATCCTTCGAACCTGATGCGTCTCACCGCGCCGTAGGGAAAACAGGGCCACCCGCACCGTGCGGGGGGAACTGGAGTCCGTTTGGCGCCGTGGGCCGCGCACACGAACCACCTCCACATGCCTCCCACGAACTCCCCCGCACCGGCCGGCCACACGCTCTTCCCCGCCTCGAGCCGCGTCTACATCACCGGAAGCCGGCCCGACCTGCGGGTCCCGATGCGCGAGATCGCGCTCTCCCCCACCCGCCTGCCGAACGGCACCGAGCTGCCGAACGAGCCCGTCCGCGTCTACGACACGTCGGGCCCATGGGGCGACCCGGCCTTCCACGCGGACGCGGCGGTCGGCCTGCCCGCCCTTCGCCGGGCGTGGATCCTTGAGCGCGGCGACGTGGAGGAGGTCGAGGGCCGCAGGGTGAAGCCCATCGACGACGGCTACCTATCCGAGACCCACCGCCAGCAGGCGGAGGCCGAGGGCCGTCGCAACCCGATCAAGTTCTTCGACACGCGCGAGCGGCGCGTCCTGCGCGCGCGCGCGGGCGGCCGCGTCTCGCAGCTCGCCTACGCTCGCCGCGGCATCGTGACTCCCGAGATGGAGTTCGTCGCCATCCGCGAGAACTCCAAGCTCCAGCGCGCCGCCGAGCTGATGGAGCTGACGGCCAACGGCCCGCGAAACTCGCTCTGGCGCCAGCACCCGGGCTCGCCCCTCGGGGCCTCGATCCCCCGGCAGATCACGCCCGAGTTCGTGCGCGACGAGGTCGCGCGCGGCCGGGCGATCATCCCCGCCAACATCAACCACCCGGAACTGGAGCCGATGGTGATCGGCCGGAACTTCCTCGTGAAGATCAACACCAACATCGGCAACTCGGCCGTGGCCTCTTCGATCGACGAGGAGGTGGAGAAGATGCGCTGGTCGGTCAAGTGGGGCGGCGACACGCTGATGGACCTCTCGACCGGCCGCAACATCCACCAGACCCGCGAGTGGATCCTGCGCAACTGCCCGGTGCCGGTCGGCACCGTGCCGATCTACCAGGCGCTTGAGAAGGCGGGCGGGCGGCCCGAGGACCTGACCTGGGAGCTCTTCCGCGACACGCTGATCGAGCAGGCCGAGCAGGGCGTCGACTACTTCACGATCCACGCGGGCGTGCGCCTGCGCGCGATCCCGTCCACAGCGCGCCGCATGACGGGCATCGTCAGCCGCGGCGGCTCGATCATGGCCAAGTGGTGCCTCTCGCACCACGAGGAGAACTTCCTCTACACGCGCTGGGACGACATCTGCGACATCATGGCGGCCTACGACGTGTCGTTTTCGATCGGCGACGGCCTGCGTCCCGGTGCCATCGCGGACGCGAACGACGAGGCCCAGTTCGCGGAGCTGAAGACCCAGGGCGAGCTGACGGTGCGCGCCTGGGAGCGGGGCGTGCAGGTGATGTGCGAGGGCCCGGGCCACGTGCCGATGCACATGATCGCCGAGAACATGGACAAGCAGCTCGAGTGGTGCAAGGAGGCCCCCTTCTACACGCTCGGGCCGCTGACGACCGACATCGCCCCGGGCTACGACCACATCACGAGCGCCATCGGCGCCGCCATGATCGGCTGGCACGGCACCGCGATGCTCTGCTACGTGACCCCGAAGGAGCACCTGGGGCTGCCCGACCGCGACGACGTGCGCGCGGGCGTGATCGCCTACAAGATCGCCGCCCACGCGGCCGACCTCGCAAAGGGCCACCCGGGCGCCCAGTACCGCGACAACGCCCTCTCGAAGGCCCGCTTCGAGTTCCGCTGGCAGGACCAGTTCAACCTGTCGCTCGACCCGGAGAAGGCGCGCGAGTTCCACGACGCCACGCTCCCGCAGGACAGCGCGAAGACAGCCCACTTCTGCTCGATGTGCGGCCCGCAGTTCTGCTCGATGAAGATCACCGACGACGTGCGGCGCTACGCCGAGGAGCAGGGGCTCACGACCGAGGCCGCGCTCGAGGCCGGCATGCGCGCGAAGGCCGGCGAGTTCCTCGAGAAGGGCGGCGACCTGTACGTCTCCGCCGCCAAATGACCGCCGGGGCCCAGACCCTCACCGTCACCGTGAACGACCGAGCGCACACGCTCGGCGGACCGGCCACCCTGCGCTCCCTCCTCGCGGAGCTCGGCCTCGCCGAGCGCAGGGGCGTGGCCGCAGCGGTGAACGGCCAGGTGGTGCCCCGCGCCGAGTGGGACGCGCGCGCGCTCGGCGAGCGCGACCGCGTGCTCGTGATACGCGCCACTCAGGGAGGCTGAGCCGACCGAAGCGATGAAGATCGTGGTCATTTCCCCTGAGGGGCACGAGCCGCGCGAGGTGGCGGCCCTTGGAGCCTTCCTCTCGGCCGGGCTCGAGGCCTACCACGTGCGCAAGCCCGACTGGTCCGAGGACGCCCTCGAGGAGTGGCTCGGGGACCTCCCGGCCGACTGGAGGCCGCGCCTGGTGCTCCACGAGCACGCCCGGCTCGTCGGGCGCTTCGGGCTCGGCGCGCTGCACCTGCGCGACCAGGGTCCGCGCACGGTCGGGGCCTCGAGCCGGTCCTGCCACGACCTCGCGACCCTGGCGGCCCGCATGGGCCGCTACAGGACCCTCTTCTACGGGCCGGTGTTCCCCTCGCTCACCAAGCGCGGCTACGGGCCCCAGGGCGACTTCCCCTGGCACGAGCTCTCGGCGGTCCTGCGCTCCGCCCCCGGGCGCGAGTCAACCCGCGTGCTGGCGATCGGCGGGGTCACCGAGTCGGGGCTGGCCCAGTGCCGCGACCTGGGCTTCGACGGTGCGGCCGTCATGGGAGCGGTCTGGAACGCGCAGGATCCCGCCCGGGCACTCGAGGACATCCTCAGGGAGGCGGCGTCGCTCGGAGCCCCAAGCCATGTCGCTTGATCCCGAAAGGCGCTTCCCGCTCATGTGCCTGACCCAGGACGGTACGGGCGTGCCCCACTCCGAGCAGGCCGAGAGGCTCTGCGTCGCCGGAGCGCGGTGGATCCAGCTGCGCATGAAGGACGCGGCGGACGACGTGCGCCTCGCCGAGGCGACGCGCTGCGCCGAGGCCTGCAGGCGGCACGGCGCCATCCTGGTCGTGAACGACCGCGTGGACGTCGCCCTTGAATGCGGCGCCGACGGCGTCCACCTGGGGAGCCTCGACTGCGGCTGGCAGGAGGCCCGCAGGGCCCTCGGCCCGGGGCGGATCCTCGGGGGCACCGTCAACAACGCCTCGGACGCCCGGCGGGCGCGAGAGAGCGGATGCCTCGACTACGCCGGGGTCGGCCCCCTGCGCCACACGGCCACCAAGCGCAACCTGGCGCCCGTCCTCGGGCCGGCCGGCGTGGCCGCGCTGATCGAGGCCCTTGCGCCGCTGCCGGCCTGGGTTATCGGCGGGGTCGGCGCGGGCGACGCGCCGGGCCTTCTGCAGGCCGGCGCCGCCGGCATCGCGGTCTCGAGCCCCCTGCACGCGGGCGGGACGCTGGAGGCCAACTGCCGCGCGCTCCTCGACGCCCTGGGCGTCGGCACCACCCCCTTAGCACCATGAGCTCCACCCCCCTCGTCATCGCCGGCGTCACCTTCTCCTCGAGGCTCTTCGTCGGCACCGGAAAGTTCAGCTCGGGCCCCTCGATGAGGGCGAGCCTCGAGGCCTCGGGCACGCAGCTGGTGACCGTGGCCCTCGGCCGCGTGCGCACCGGCGGCGAGGACGACGACATCCTCGGCCACCTCGATCCCGCGCGCTACCGCCTGCTGCCCAACACCTCGGGGGCGCGCAACGCGAGAGAGGCGGTGCTCGCGGCCGAGCTCGCGCGAGAGGCGCTCGAGACCCCCTGGCTCAAGCTGGAGATCCACCCCGACCCCAAGTACCTGATGCCCGACCCGGTCGAGACGCTCGCGGCCACCGAGGAGCTCGTGAAGCGCGGCTTCATCGTGATGCCCTACGTGCACGCCGACCCGGTGCTCTGCCGCAGGCTCGAGGAGGCGGGGGCGGCCGCGGTCATGCCGCTCGGAGCCCCGATCGGCAGCAACCTCGGGCTCGAGACGCGCGCCTTCCTCGAGATCATCCTGGCTCAGAGCGGCGTTCCCGTCGTCGTCGACGCGGGCCTAGGGGCGCCCTCGCACGCCGCGGCCGCGCTCGAGATGGGCGCCGACGCCGTGCTCGTGAACACCGCGATCGCGGCCGCCGGCGACCCCGTGGCCATGGCGGGAGCCTTCAGGCTGGCCGTCGAGGCCGGGCGCGCGGGCTACGAGGCGGGCCTGCCCGGACGGCCCGCGCGCGACCTGGACCGCGCCACCTCGCCCCTCACGGCCTTCCTGCAGGAGAGCCCCTCATGAGCTTCCACGACGTCTGGCGCCGCCACGACTTCGCGGAGGTCGCCCGCAGGATCGCGTCCAAGACGCCCGCCGACGTGCGCCGGGCGCTCGGCCGCAGCCGCGGCTCGGTGGACCTCGAGGACTTCGCCGCGCTGCTCTCGCCGGCGGCGGCGCCCCACCTGGAGGACCTGGCCCAGGCCTCGCACCAGGCCACCGTGGAGCGCTTCGGGCGCACCATGCGCCTCTTCGCGCCCCTCTACCTCTCCAACGCCTGCGCGAACGTGTGCACGTACTGCGGCTTCAGCGCGCACAACAAGATCCGCCGGAAGGTCCTCTCCGACGCCGAGATCCTGGCCGACGTGCGCGTGCTGCGAGCCCACGGCTTCGACCACGTCCTCCTCGTGACCGGGGAGACCGGCCGCGTAGGCCGCGAGTACCTGGCGAACGCGCTTCGCCTGCTCAGGCCCGAGTTCTCGGGGCTGTGGATGGAGGTCCAGCCGCTGCCCGAGCAGGACTACGCGGCGCTTGCCGCCGAGGGCCTGAGCTCGGTGCTGGTCTACCAGGAGACCTACGACGCCGCTGCCTACCAGAGGCACCACCTGAGCGGGCCCAAGGCCGACATGGCCTGGCGGCTGGACGCGCCCGACCGGATCGGCTCGGCGGGCATCAAGAAGGTGGGCCTCGGGGCGCTCTTCGGCCTGAGCGACTGGCGGGCCGACGCCTGGTTCACCGGGCTGCACCTGCGCCACGTCGAGCGGGTGCACTGGAGGACCCGCACGACGATCTCGTTCCCGCGGCTGCGCCCGCACGAGGGCGCGGAGATACCTGTCACGCCCTTCGGCCAGCGCGACCTCGTGCAGGCCGTGTGCGCCTTCCGGCTGCTCAGCCCGGAGGCGGAGCTCTCGCTCTCGACGCGCGAGGACCGGGCCTTCAGGGACCGGGCCTTTCGCCTCGGCTTCACCTCGATGAGCGCCGGCTCGCGCACGAACCCCGGGGGCTACGCGAGCGCACCGGAGTCCCTGGAGCAGTTCGAGATCGACGACGACCGCAGCCCGGCCGAGGTCGCCGCCTTCCTGCGCTCGCAGGGCTACGAGGCGGTCTGGAAGGACTGGGACTCGACCTACGACGGCTTCGCCGGGCGCGCGGGCGCGCGGCCCGCCGCGCTCGCCTCCTAGCAGCCATGCCCCTCACCCCCGACGAAATCGCGCGCTATCAGCGCCACCTCTCGCTGCCGGGTTTCGGGCCCGCGGCGCAGGAGCGCCTCAAGGCCTCGTCGGTCCTCGTGATCGGCGCCGGGGGCCTCGGGTGCCCGGCGCTCCTCTACCTGGCCGCGGCCGGCGTCGGTCGGATCGGCATCGTCGACCCCGACACCATCGACCGCTCCAACCTCCAGCGGCAGGTCCTCTACAGCGACGCCGATGTCGGCGCGCGCAAGGCCGACGTCGCCGCCCGCAGGCTCGCCGCGATGAACCCGAGCGTCCGCCTGGAGCCGCAGGCGGTGCGCTTCGCGCGCGCAAACGCCCTCGAGCTGGTCCGGGCTTACGACCTCGTGCTCGACGGCTCGGACAACTTCGAGACCCGCTACCTCGTGAACGACGCCTGCGTGATCGCCGGCCGGCCCTTCGTCTACGGGGCGATCCAGGGCTTCGAGGGCCACGTGAGCGTGTTCAACCTGGGGGGCGGCCCGACCTACCGGTGCCTGTTTCCCGAGCCCCCGGCGCCCGGCACCGTGCCCAACTGCGCCGAGGGCGGCGTGCTCGGGGCCGTGGCGGGCCTGATCGGGACGGCCCAGGCGTGCGAGGCCCTGAAGGTCCTCTCCGGCGTCGGCGAGCCGCTCTCGGGGCGGCTCCTCGTCTGGGACGTCCTCGCCATGACCTCGGCAACGGTGCGCCTCGAGGCGGACCCGCGCGCACGCGCCGTCACCGATCTGCCCCCGGAGGGCTACGGCGCCACCTGCGAGCTGCCCGAGGAGCCGTTCGAGATCGACGCATCGGAGCTCAGGCGCCGCATCGCCTCCGGCTCGCCGCTCCAGCTGCTCGACGTGCGCGAGGGCTGGGAGCGAACGTTGGGTGCGATCGAGCCGTCCCACCACATCCCGCTCGGCCGGCTCCAGGACAGCACCGCGCGGGACCTGGCCCCCATGGACCCCTCGGTTCCCACCGTCGTCTACTGCGCCCACGGCGTGCGCAGCCTGCGCGGCACGAACGTGCTGCGCGAGCGCCACGGCTTCCGGGCGGCCGTTAGCCTCCGCGGGGGCTTCGCGGCCTGGGAGTCATGAAGGCTCGCGCCTGCGTCCTCACGATCGCCGGGTCGGACAGCGGGGGCGGTGCGGGGATCCAGGCGGACGCGCGCACGATCACGGCCCTGGGCGGCCATGCGCTCACCGTCATCACCGCGGTGACCGCCCAGGACACGCGCGGGATCTCGGCGTGGAGCCCGGTCGCGCCAGGCCTTGTGCGCGCTCAGCTGGCGTCCGCCCTCGGGGGCTTTCCTGTGGCGGCAGCAAAGACGGGGCTTCTTCCCGGGGCGGGAGCCATCCGGTGCGTGGCCTCGGAGCTGGCCCGCCACCCGTCGATCCCCCTGGTCGTCGACCCGGTGATCGGCTCGACGAGCGGAACCCGCTTCCTCTCCGCCGTGGGACTGCGTGCGCTCCGCGAGGAGCTGATGCCGAGGGCGACCGTCACGACCCCCAACTGGCCGGAGGCGGCGGCGCTTACGGGCCTTTCCGTGGGGTCCGACGCCCAGGCGGAACGGGCCGCGCTGCTCCTCGCCTTGGGGTGCGGGCGGCCGGTGCTCGTCAAGGGCGGGCATGGCAGGGGACGCCGGCTGCGCGACTGCCTCGCGTTTCCCGACGGTGAGGTGGTGTGGTTTGCGTCGCGCCGCATCGCGACCCGCAACACCCACGGCACCGGATGCGTGCTCTCCGCGGGGATCGCGGCGTGGCTGGCGCGGGGCGCGGGTCTCGAGGCGGCCGTCGGCCGCGCGCATGCGTTTCTCCGGCGCTCGCTCGCGGCCGGCCGCGGCCGGGACTGGGGCCCCGGCCACGGGCCCGCCTTCGCGGGGCGCTAGAGCCTCAGGGGACGAGGTAGACCTCGACCAGGCCGACGCCGGTCCCGCCGTTGGCGCTGCTCAGCTGGAGCGTGTAGCTGCCCGGGTTGAGGGTGACCTCGATCGCGGCGTCCGCCGAGCCTGCCGGCAGCGCGAAGGCCCCCACCTGCGAGAAGACGCTGGAGAGCGACGGGTCCCAGCTCGTGCTGCTCTGGATGTCCGTCTGGGCGGAGTTGTAGAGGTCGATCTTCGCCTGGGTGAGCGCACCGCTCACGTTGAACGGGGCGGTACCGAGCGTGGGGCCGATCCCGCGCAGGAGGACCGTGACCGGCTGGCTGCCCCCGATCACGAACCCGGCGATGAGGAGGTTGCCGCCCGTGCCCACGTCGGCGCGGGCCGAGATGTTGACGAGGCTGGTCGGCGCCGTGATCGGGTCGGCGTCATAGATCTCGGCGAGCGCTACGCCGGAGGTGAAGCCAACGCCCGCGATCTGGGAGGTGTAGGAGCCCGCCGGCAGCGACTCCTCGACGGCGTCGTCCGCGGACCCCGCCTGGAGCCCGAAGGCGCCCAGCTGGGAGAAGAGCGCGGCGAGGGACGCGTCCCAGCTCGTGCTGGTGACGAGGGTCGTCTGGGACGAATTGATGAGGGTCAGCTGGGGGGCTGCGAGGAAGCCGCTCACGTCGAAGGGCGACGTGCCGAGGGTCGGGCCCACGCCCCGCAGCAGCACGCTCTTGCTGCCCGTGCCCTGGATCACGAAGCCCGCGATCAGGATGTTGCCACCGGTGCCCACGTTGGCCCGGGCGGACAGGTTGATGATCTTGCCCACATTCGAGGAGCCCGGGGCGGCCACGGTCACCGTCGCGCCGGGGCTCGTCGTGCTCACCGAGCCGCTCGTGATCGTCACCGTGTAGGTGCCCGAGTTGGAAGGGGTCGCCGCCGAGAGGGTGTAGGTCGATCCGGTCGCCCCGGGGATCGCGGCCCCGTTGAAGTTCCACTGGTAGGTGAGGCTCCCGGGCCCAGTCGCGGCCACGGACAGGGACACCGTGCCCCCGGTCGCGATCGACTCGGCCGTGGGCTCCTGGGTGACCGCCACCTCCACGCGGCCGGCGCGATGGCTGTCGTATTGGTACATCGGCCAGTCCGCCTGGGCAGGACCCGCGCCGATGTTGAAGGCGTAGACCCGGTGGTCGTTGCTGCCGACGTAGAGGGTCGAGCCCACGATGACCGGTGACGAACGCACCCAGTCGTCGGTGGCATAGATCCGAACGAGGGCACCCGACGAGCTGACCGCGTACACGTTGTGGTCATAGCAGCCGATGTAGACGACGCCGTTCGAGTCGATGGCCGGGGCGCTCGCCCGAACCTGGGCGCCCAGGGCGTACTTCCAGTTGACGGCGCCGGTCGAGGTGCTGAGCGAGTAGAGATTCCCGTCGTAGCCCCCGAAATAGAGGCTCCCGTTCGCGACCGCGGGGGCGGACGTGATCGCGTCCCCCGAGCTGAACGTCCACCGGAGCGCACCCTGCGGGCTGACCGAGTAGACGTTGCCGCTGAGGGTGGCGATGTAGAGGTTGCCCGAGGCGTCGATGGCCGCCGCGGTGTAGATCCCTTCACCCGCGACGGGCGCCGCAAACGTCCACTTGGCCGTGCCGTTCGGGTTGAACGCGTAGAACTGGCCCGCGTCGGTCCCGATGTAGATCGTCCCGTCGGGGGCGAGGGTCGGCGCGGCGTAGGATCCGCTCGGAACCGACGCCGTCCATTGCTTGGCGCCCGCCGGGCTGATCGCGTACAGGTTGCCGTCGTCCGCGTGCATGTAGACCGTGCCGTCGGCGCCCACGGCCGGCGACGCGTCCACGCTGTTGCCGAGTCCGCTCGAGGCGGCGGGCGTCGGCACGGTGAAGGTCCACTTGAGCGAGCCGTCCGGGTTGAAGGCGTAGAGGTTGCCGTCGGAGTTGCCTGCGTAGACGGTGCCATCCGCGGCGACGGCGGCCGCGCTCGTGTCGAAGAGGCCGCCCGCGGCGTAGGACCACTTCTTGGCCCCCTGCGGCGTCAGCGCGTAGATCGAGTTGTCATTGCTGCCGACGTAGACCGTCCCATCCGGGCCCACCGCGGGCGAGCAGGTGACCGCGTCCTGGGTGGTGTACTGCCAGAGCGCGTCGTCTATCGACACCGTGAACTCGCCGATGTCGTTGGCCGTCTGGCCCGCCACGGCGATCAGGTAGGTCGCGCCCGCCGTGGCCGTGAAGGAGGCGGAGCACCCGCTGATGGCGGTTGTCGTGCCCACGTTGCCGGTGGAGACCGCCTCGGCGACCTGCTGCAGGTTCGAGAAGGTGGTCCCCGTGTAGACGGCCACCTCCGGGTTGAAGTCGTAGCTGTAGGCCGAGGCCTGGTGCGGACCGGAGGCCGGGGCCGTCCACGAGTACCACAGCGTGTGGTAGCCCGCGTTGCCACCGATCGCGGGGGCGCCCGCCTGCGTCGTCGTGTTGGAGTTCGCGTCCAGCAGCGAGGCGCTCGGCCCGGCGAGCACCGTCGGGGACCCGACCGTGCTGTTGTCCGGCGTCGTGTTGATGGCGAGGATCGTCTGGCCGGTCGAGCTGCCCGCGCTCTCCACGAGGATCTGGTAGGTGGCGCCCTTGGTCGCGTGGAAGCTCACCTCGCTGTAAGGGACGCTGCCGGTCACGCCAGGGACGGTCTCGGAAGCGTACGTCTGGTCCGTCGCCACGGGCGTGAGCGAGCCCAGCGCGGAGCCGCTGTAGACGCCGAGGAGTGTGGCATAGGAGCTGCCGCCCTGGAGCCCGCTCGTTCCCCCGAAGGTGCCGCTCGTGTCGATCTCCACCGTCGCGTCCTCGGGTGCGGTCCACTGCCACCAGAGCGGGTGGGTGCCGCCCAGGGGGGGCAGGTTTGAGTCGCCGGTCGCGGGCGTGTAGGCGTTGTTCGAGCGGGTATAGGGGTCTAGGCCGACCAGCACCGTTCGATTGGCGAACAGCGCGTTGGGGGCCGTGCTGGGTGCCGTCGTGAGCGCCGTCTCGAGGTTCAGGCGACCGCCGGTCTGGCACTTGCCGGCGAGGGCCGGGTTGGCGTCCACCGAGTTGAGGATCCGGTTGATCGTCTGGCGGTAGTTCTCGCCCGGGAACTGCGTGCGCACGAGGGCCACCGCCCCGCTCACCATGGGGGTGGCCATCGACGTGCCGCTCAGGTAGGCGTAGGCAGAATCGCTCGAGTAATAGGTGGAGAGGATATTCTCGCCCGGGGCGAAGAGCTCCACCGAGCCCGAGCCGTAGTTCGAGAAGTACGAGGGCAGATCCCGGTTGTCGGTCGCGCCCACGCAGATGATGTTGTCGAGCGGGTAGTCGGCGGGAAAGAACGGAGAGATGTCGATGTTCTCGGCGCTGTTGCCCGCCGCGCAGACGAAGATGATCCCGGCGGCGCCGGCCGTCTGGATGGCGTTCATCTCGGCCTGAGACGCGCCCTGGCTGCCGAAGCTGGCGCTCAGGATGCTCACCTTGTTGTCGATGGCGTAGGAGATGCAGGCGAGCTCGTCCGCGAGGGTCCCGCTGCCCGTGCTGTCCAGGAACTTGAGCTCCATCAGCTGGACCTTCCAGGCCACGCCGGACACACCCAGGCTGTTGTTGCCCACGGCCCCCACGATGCCCGAGGTGTGGGTGCCGTGCCCGACGTCGTCGACGGGCGCCCCGCTGCCCGCGACGGCGTTCAGTCCGTTCAGGGAGTCGGTGTCGGTCACCGAGGTGGCGGCCCCGGTCGAGTCGCTCGCTGAGGCAAGCATCACCTTCTGGCCCCCTCCCGTAGGGTTCACCCACAGGTTGGGCTGCAGGTCCTGGTGCGTGAGGAGCGCACCCGAGTCGAGCATGCCGACGATAAGCGTGCTCGCCGCATTCGTGGCCGTGTTCCAGCCCGCCTCGGCATGGATGTCGGCCCCGGCGACTCCGCCGTTAGCCCCCGTGTTGTTGAGCCCCCATTGGTTCACGAAATCGGGGTCATTGGGCGTCGCCGTCGCCTTCCGGATATAGTCCGGCTCCACAAAGTCGTAGCGGCCCGTGGCGCGCAGCCTCGCGATCGCTGCCTGGACCGAGTCCCCCGCCTGAAGGTCAAGCACCCCCACCCCGCCAAAGCGCGAGAAGCGCGCATGCACATGGTAGCCCTCCCCCCGCTCGACCCCGTCGATCGTGCCGAGGAGCGAGGCCCTGGGACGGGCGATCACCCGTCCGCTGCGATAGCCCTGCAGAAGATCCTGCTGCGTGAGCGGGGGGGAGCCCGAGGCGGCAAAGGCGAGGCCCGCGGTGCAGAGGCTGAGAGCCCCGGCGACGGCCAGAATCCAGTGCACCCACCGGGGGCGGCGCGAAGGCGCGTGGGAAGGAGCAGGGCGTCGTGTCGGCAAGGGAGACCGGGGTTTGGGCTGAGACGTCAGGTTTCGGGAAATTGTTTCAACAAAATGGGAAAGCCCCTGAACTTCTTCGATTGAGAACGCTGCGGGGATGCCTGTCAGCACCCCCGCATGTGACGTTTAGGCCTCGTTTCTAAGTATTTCCAGGGGAGGATGATTGGTGATTCCGCGCCCGGCAAGGAAGCCGGTCGCGATCGTGAGGGCGGTGACGACGCCCATCCCGGCGGCCACCTCGCCGAACGGGGCGACCGGGTTCACGTGGAACACGAACTGGGCCAGCAGGGCGTTTCCGGCCACCGCCAGCAGGCTGCCCACCACGGCCGCCTGCACCCCGAGCACCCCGTATTCCACGAGCTGGATCTGGGATACCTGCCGGCGGGAGGCCCCGAGCGTCCTCAGGAGCACGGTCTCGCGAATCCTCTGGTGGCGGCCGGTCAGGATCGCGCCCGAGAGCACGATAAGGCCCGTTGCCACCGTGAACAGGGCCATGAACTGCACCGCCAGGGCCACCTTGGAGAAGATCCCGTCGAGCGTCTCGACCACGAGCTTCAGGTCGATCGCGGTCACGTTCGGAAAATCGTCCACCACGGCCCGCTGCACCTGAGCGGAAGCCTCGGCGTTGTCCGCATGCACGGCCGCCACATAGGTCTTGGGTGCGCCCTCAAGGACGCCCTCCGGGAACACGACGAAGAAATTGGGCTCCATCCTGCGCCACTCGACCGAGCGCACGCTGCCGACGCGGGTGTGCACCGGCAGGCCCTGCACGTCCCACTCGATCTCATCGCCCACGCCGAGCCGCATCTCCTCGGCCAGGCCCTCCTCCACCGAAACGGGCACCGGGCCCGCGGCGGGGTCGGCCCGTCCCGAGAACGCGCCCTTCACGACCTTCTCGGTGCCGGTGACCGCCCCGCGGTAGGTCGAGCGGTACTCACGGCGCAGCGTCCAGGACGGGATCCGCTCGGACTTGTCGGCCAGCAGCTTCGCCACCGGCACGCCCCTCACGGACAGGATCTTCATGGTCACGATGGGGGCGCTCTCGATCACGGGAGAGCCCGCGGCCTTCGCGGCCTCGGCGAGGGCGCCCATCTGGTCGTCCTGGATGTCGAAGAACACCAGGTTCGGCCTTCCGAGGGCACCCGCGCCCCGGATCTCGCGCAGGAGCGTCGTGCGCACGAGGAATAGGGTCACGACGAGGAACGTGCCGAGCCCGAGCGAGACCAGCAGCAGCACCGTTCGGTTGTTGGGCCGGTGGAGGTTCGCGAGGCCCTGGCGCAGGACGTACGGGAACCCGCGCGGCGCGAACCTGCGGGCCGACCAGGAAACGAGAACCCCCAGGGCCGCGAGCACGATGAAGCCGAGCCCGAGCACCGCCGTGAAGCCAAGCCCCACCGCCAGCTTGCCGGTCTGCCAGACCGCGAACGCCGCGACGGCGGCCGTGATCAGGGCGACGACCGCGAGCCTCCACGGGTCCGGCGAACCCGCGGCACGGTCCGCAGCCGACGAGCGCAAAGCCGCGAGCGGGGGGATCCTGCGCACCGCGAGCAGCGGCAGCAGCGAGAAGAGCACGCAGATGACGACGCCGGCCCCGGCGCCCCTGGCCACGTCCGGCCAGGAGATGAAGAAGTCGATGTCGAAGGGAAGCAGGCCCTGGAAGAGGAGAGGGAGCGCCTTCTGGACCCCGACCCCGAGGACGGCGCCCGCCGCGGCACCCGCGATCCCGAGGCCGAGGCCCTGCACCAGATACACCGAGAAGCTCTGCGCCGCGCTGGCGCCCAGGCAGCGCATCACGGCCACCGAGGCGATCTTGCCGCGGATGTGGGCGTGGAGCGCGCTCGCGACGCCGATGCCCCCTAGGACGAGCGCGATGAAGCCGACCAAGCTGAGGAAGCCGTCCAGGTTGTCCAGGGCCTGGCCCAGGCTGCGCTTGCGCTCGGACACGGTCTCGAAGGAGAGCCTGAGCGCGCTGAAGCGCTCCTTCATCTCGCGCACCACCGCGTCCGGGTCGCGCCCGGCGGGCAGGCGCACCATCGCTCGGTGGCGGGCCAGCGCCTCGGGCCCCGTGAGCCCCGTCGCCTCGAGCGCGCCCATCGGGATGTAGGCCCGGGGCGCCATCATGGCGACGCCGGGCGACTCGCCCGGGACCTTGCGGATCGATCCCGCGACCCGGAAGAGGCTGCGCCCCAGCTTGACCTCGTCGCCCACGCGGACGCCGAACTGCGAGAGCAGCGTCGGCTCGAGGATCACGACGTTGCCCCCGGAGCGCAGAAGCCCGGACCCCCCGGCCGGGTCGGTCTCGAACTTCCCGTAGAAGGGAAAGTCCCCTTGGACGGCGTGAACGAGGACGAGCCGCAGGTGGCGGCTGCTCGTGAACGTCATCATGGAGGAGAAGATGCGCTCCCGGGCGAGCGTGCCGCCGAGCGAACCCAGGTAGTCGAGCACCGGGGCGGGCAGCGGCGCCGGCGCCGTGACGAAGAGGTCCGCCCCGAGGATGCCCCGCGCCTCGGAGTCCATCCCGCGGCGCACGTTCGAGCCGAACGAGCTGATGGAGACGAGGGCGGCGATCCCGAGGACGATGGAGAGCGAGTAGAGGAGAAGCCGCCCGCGCGAGGCCCGCGAGTCGCGCCAGGCCATCTGGAGGATGAAGCGCATGGCCTGCCTTCAGCGGGCGGCGGGGGCGAGGCCCTCGGGGAGGACGGCGCCGCCCTTCAGGCGCAGGATGCGCTCGCAGCGGGCGGCCAGCTCCGCGTTGTGGGTGACCATGACCAGCGTCGTGCCGCGCTCGCGGTTGAGGCCGAAGATGAGCTCCACCATCGAAGCCGCCGTGTCCTCGTCCAGGTTGCCCGTGGGCTCGTCGCAGAAGAGGATCTTCGGGGCGTTGATGAAGGCCCGGGCGAGGGCCACGCGCTGCTGCTCGCCCCCGGAGAGCTGCACCGGGTAGTGGTGGGAGCGGGCCGCGAGCCCCACGCGCTCCAGGAGCGCCCGGCCCTGGGGCTCGCAGCCGCGCTCGCCCCGCAGCTCGAGGGGAACGAGCACGTTCTCGAGGGCGGTCAGGGTCGGGATCAGCTGGAAGTTCTGGAAGACGAAGCCGACGCTCGCGTTGCGCACGCGCGCCCTTGCGTCCTCGTCGAGGCCGTCGAGGACCTCGCCCGCCAGCTCGATCGAGCCGGAGGTGGCCCGGTCGAGCCCCGCGCAGAGGCCGAGGAGGGTCGTCTTGCCGCTGCCGCTCGGGCCCACGATCGCCATGCTGGCGCCGGCCGATAGCTCGAAGCTCGCCTCGTGGAGCACGGTCAGGGGGCCGCCTGCGGTGGGATAGGTCTTGGTCAGTCGCTGGACGCGCAGCATCACGGGGGGCGGCATCCGCCTACCCAATACCCGGTGCGGGGCGGGTTCAAGCGGCGTATCGAAATTCCCGCAGCAGAAATGGCTCGAACAAACGGCCCGGCCCACCCATGTGATCGGGGACCATGGGACTCACCTACAGAGCGACGGGGTTCGCCGCGGGCCTCGCGAGGGCCGCGCTCACGCTCGGCGCGTGCCTGCTGTGGGCGCCCGGGGCCCGGTCGGCCCCCCCGCTGCACACGCTCGTCTTCTTCGGCGACAGCCTGACGGCGGGCTACGGGCTGCCCGATCCCGAGACGCAGTCCTTCCCCGCCCGCTTCGAGGCCAAGATCGAGGCGGCCCATCTGCCCTGGCACGTCGTGAACGCCGGCCTGAGCGGCGAGACGACGGCAGGCGGCCTGCGGCGAATCGACTGGGTCCTGCGGCAGCCGGTCGACCTGGTCGTGATCGAGCTCGGGGGCAACGACGGCCTGCGCGGCACCGCCCCCGACACGACCCGAGCGAATCTCCAGGCGATCATTGACCGCGTGCGCGCGGCGCGCCCCTCTGCCCGGATCGTCCTCGCGGGAATGAGGATGCCCTCCAGCATGGGCCAGGACTTCGTGCGGGCCTACGAGGCCGTGTTCTCCGACCTGGCGAGGACGAACGCGATTGTCCTCGTGCCCTTCCTCCTGGACGGGGTCGCGGGCCGGCCCGAGCTCAACCAGGCCGACGGGATCCACCCCAATCCCGAGGGGGCCTCGAGGGTGGCCGACCTGCTATGGCTGCAGCTTCGCCCGTTCCTCGGCTGACGGCGCCTTCCGGGGCGGCCGCCCGAGAGAGTTCAACCTTGTCACCGAGGCGATCCTCGCTGCCACTGTAGGCAGACTCCCCGCCCAAAACACGTGGCCAAGACACGACTCCCACACGCAAGCCACCCGACTGACCGCGGCCATGGTCACTGAGGCCGCAGCCCCCGCGCCGAACGGTCGCCCTCGCGGGCGCAGAAGGCTCGCGCCCCTGGTCCTCTTGGCGGCGCTCGCTCTGCTGGGCGGCTGCGCCCGGAACAAGTCCGCCGCGTCGGCGGCCATCGACTCACAGACGCTGCTTCTCGGCAACGGGGCGGACCCGGAGGACCTCGACCCGCAGATCGTCACGGCCTACACTGACCAGAACATCCTGCTGGCCCTCTTCGAGGGGCTTACCGCGATCGACGAGACGACATCCCTGGCGGTGCCGGCCGCGGCCGAGTCCTGGGACGTGTCGACCGACGGGCTCGTGTGGACCTTCCACCTGCGCGAGGGCCTGCACTGGTCGAACGGTGAGCGCCTGACCGCCGACGACTTCGTGCAGTCCTGGCGGCGGATCCTCACCCCCCAGCTGGGCGCCGAGTACGCGAACCTCCTCTATCCCATCCGCAACGCGGAAGCCTTCAACCAGGGAACGATCTTCGACCCCAACGAGCTCGGTGCCTCGGCTCCCGACGAACGGACGGTGCGCGTCGTGCTGGCGAGGCCGACCCCCTACATGGCCGCCCTCGTCGCCCAGCCGCCCTGGTTCCCGATCAATCCCCGCGTGCTCGAGCGCTTCGGGGCCATGGCCAGGCGCGGGACGGCCTGGACACGGCCCGGCAACCTGGTCGGCAACGGTCCCTTCGGCCTGTCGGAATGGCAGCCTAACGCGCGGGTTCTGGTCGGCAAGAACCTGAACTACTGGAATGCGGACAAGGTCACGCTCCAGCAGATCGTCTTCTACCCGACCGAGAACCCGGAGACCGAGGAGCGCGACTTCCGGGCCGGCCAGCTCCACGTGACCTATTCGATCCCGCTCTCTAAGATAGCGGCCTACCGCCGCGACTCGCCCGAGAGCGTGAGGGCCGACCCGTTCCTGCAGACCTTCTTCCTTCGCTTCAACGTCCAGCACCCCCCGATGGACGACGTGCGGGTGCGCCGGGCCCTCTCGCTCTCGATCGACCGCGACACACTCGCGCGCACCGTGCTCTCGGGCGGCTACCCGGCGGCGCACGCGATCACCCCTCCCGGCACCGGAGGCTACACGGCCCGCGCTCGGGTCGACACCGACACCGGCCTCGCCCGGCAGCTGCTCGCGGAGGCGGGGTTCCCCGGCGGCAAGGGCCTGCCCCCTATCGACGTGCAGGTGCGCAACGACGAGGTCCAGCCGCTCGTCATGGAGGCGATCCAGGCCATGTGGCGCAAGGAGCTCGGCGTGAAGGTCACCCTTTCGAAGTTGGAGCAGAAGACGTGGGTCCAGAACCAGCAGACGCTCAACTACACCCTCTCGACGGCCGGCTGGGCGGGCGACTTCCTCGATCCGGTGACCTTCCTCGACCTGTTCGTCAGCGGGGGCGGCAACAACTGGACCGGGTGGGCCGATGCCGACTACGACCACCTGATCAGCCAGGCCGCGCGCACGAGGGATCCGGCCGCGAGGCTCGAGGTCTTCCAGAGGGCCGAGGCGCTCCTCCTCGAGAAGGGGCCCGTCGCCCCGCTCTACTACGGCGCCCACACCTACCTCATCTCCCCGGCGGTCTCGGGATGGACGCCCGCTCTCCTCGGCTACCACCGCTACGCGAACGTGCGGCTCAGCAAGTGAGGTATCGGGTTGTAGACGGGGCCACGGGCCCCTAACGATTCCCGCCATGCGTTCCCTGCCCTGCTGCGTCCTCCTTGCGGTCCTCGCGACCGCCGGCGCGCGCGCGGCCGACCCCCAGTTCACGCTGGTGTGGCCCCAGTGGCACAGCGCCGACTCCTTCCAGAGCTACTACGAGTACCACACCGGCAGGGAGCTGACCGGCAAGTGGATCATCCTGCGCAGCCAGCCCGAGGAACGCTCGGGGCTCTACTTCACGGTGCGGCTCAACAACCCCGAGGCGGAGGTGGTGGGTGCGAAGTTCGTTCTCAGCGTGATCAACCCGGACGCGACGGACACCAAGGTCTACAGCTTCCCCGCGAACATCCCCGCGGGGCGCCGCGTCTTCGAGGTCGGGATCACCGGAAGGGACTGGAGCAACTCCCACATCCAGCCGGTCGCCTGGGACATGGAGCTGCAGGGCCCCGACGGGCGCGTGCTCGCGAAGAAGTCGAGCTTCCTCTGGGAGAAGTGGGGCCGCTAGGCGGGCGCTCGGGCCCGATGATCGACCCCAACCGAGTCACCCATCTCTCGCGCAGCCGCGAGGAGCTGGAGGAGTTCCTGCTCTTCTGCGTGGTGGTGGCGGGCAAGAACGCGGACCAGCAGGCCGCCAAGCTCGAGCGATTCCTCGGCGGACGGCCCCCGTTTGCCTACATCGCCGACTGCGACCGGCGGGGCGTCCTCGAGTCCCGGCTCAAGTCCGTGCGCATGGGCAAGTACTCGCTGCTCTGCCGGAGCTTTCGCGAGCTCGTGCGCTCGGGGACGGATCTCGGGTCGTGCCCCTGGGAGTCGCTGACGGCATTCCCGGGGATCGGCATGAAGACCGCCAAGTTCTTCGTGCTGCACTCGCGCCCCGCGCAGATCCACGGGGTCCTGGACACCCACGTACTCAGCTGGATGCGCGAGCACTGGGAGCCTCGGGGCCGGCGCGGGCTGCGCGTGCCCCGGCACTCGCCCCAGGACCCCCTCGCCTACCGCTTCTGGGAGACGGTCTTCTTCGGGATGATGGCCGCCCGCCACCACGGGCGGCCGGGGCCGATCGACTGGGCCAAGGCCGACCTCGACCTCTGGAGGGAGCGGCGCGGAAGCGCGGACCCAGAGGATTAGGTCTGCGGCCAAAGTCGCTCGACCTGCGACGACTCCCGGTTAAATTCTGCGCGTCCCGCGGTCCAAGCCTGTGCGGAGCCCCGGGGCAATCCCCCTCCCACGCGCGCCGGCCCTCGCGATACCCCCACCCGATGAAGCTCGTTTACCCCCTCAGTGTCGCCCTCCTCCTGCTCGCCGGCGCCGGCGCCGGCGCCTGCGCGCGGGCCGCCACACCCCTGCCAGTGCCCGACGTCGTCCAGCCGGCCGTGCCGCCCGTCCTGCATCCCCTCGACCCCTCGGCGGTGCGAATGGGCGGATGGCTGGGTGCGAGGATCGACTCCAACGAGGTCCACCGCCTGATCCTGGTGGACACCGAGACCCTGCTCGACGGATACCGGCACCGGCCCGGGAGCCATCCCTGGATCGGCGAGCACGTCGGCAAGTGGATGCACGCGGCCACGCTGGCCTGGGAGTACTCGGGTGACGCCGCCCTGCGCAGCAAGCTGGACGCCGTGGCCGCGGCCCTGATCGCAACCCAGGAGCCCGATGGCTATCTCGGCACCTATTCTCCCGACAAGCGCTTCGGGCTGTACGACGGCGCTGACTGGGACGTGTGGAGCCACAAGTACAACCTAGTCGGCCTGCTGACCTACTACCGATACACGGGCAACCCGGCCGCGCTCTCGGCAGCCCGGAGGATCGGCGACCTCTTGGTTGCGACATTCCCGGCGAAGAAGAGCCTGCTTGCGGCGGGCACGCACCAGGGGATGGCGGCGACCAGCGTGCTCGGCCCGGTGGTGGAACTTTACCGGCTGACCGGCGACGCGCGCTACCTCGAGTTCGCGCGCTACATCGTGCGTTGCTACGAGGAGAAGGGCGGCCCGGACATTGTGCGTTCCCTTCAGGCGCCCGACGCGTCCGTCGCCCGGGTCGCCAACGGCAAGGCCTACGAGATGCTCTCCAACCTGGTCGGCATTGCCGAGCTTTATCAGGTTACCGGCGAGCCGCGCCTCCTCACGGCCGTCGAGAACGCCTGGCAGGACATCACCCGCAACCGGCTGTACGTGACCGGAACGGCGAGCATCGGAGAATGCTTCGGCGACAGCCACGAGCTTCCGAACGGCGAGGACGCCCACCTCGGCGAGACCTGCGTCACCACGACCTGGATCCAGCTGAACGCGGCCCTGCTCTCGCAGACGGGCGACGCCCGCTACGGCGACGAGATCGAGCGCTCGCTCTACAACCACCTCGCGGCCGCCCAGAGCCCCGGCGACGGCGCCTGGTGCTATTACACCGCGCTTGAGGGCGTGAAGCACTACGACACGGGGATCACCTGCTGCCACTCGAGCGGGCCGCGCGCCCTGGCGCTCGCCCCGACGCTCGCCTACCTGCAGGAGGGCGACGTCCTCTGCGTCGACACGCTCGAGACGTCGCGCGCGCGCTTCGGGCTCGGGGACGGGTTCGTGGACCTCGCCATGGAGAGCCGCTTCCCCTACGAGGGCCGCTCCACGCTCACCGTGAAGACCTCGGGGCGGAAGCGCTTCGTCCTCAAGGTGCGGGCCCCCTCGTGGGCCGAGCCCATGCGGGTCGGCGCCGCGACGAGCAAGGACGGGTGGGTCACGCTGCCCGAGCGCGAGTGGTCCGACGGCGACCGGGTGGACATCGCCTTCACCGTCGGCGGCCGCGTGATCCGCGGCGACTTCACGAACTACTCACGCGTGGCCTACGCCTGGGGCCCCTTCATCCTCGCGCTTGACGAGGCCGCGAACCCCCAGTTCGAAA
>CAIXHE010000160.1 GCA_903919205.1 uncultured Opitutaceae bacterium
CAACCTTTCGGAAATGGAGCCGGCTGTCGGGGTTGAACCGACGACCCTCGGTTTACGATACCGATGCTCTACCACTGAGCTAAGCCGGCGTGAGAACGGTCAGTGCACCAGCCCGCCCGGGGCCTGTCAAGAGCGCCCCGGAGTCCCTGGGAGGCTGCGTGGTTCGCAGTGGCCAGCGGCCCCCGCGATGCCCTATTGAAGCGACGCGTGATCTATTCCTGTCGCACCGCTTACGGCACCTGGCAGATCGGCCCGTTCGACGGGGGTCGCCAGTGGAGGCTGCGCTTCTGCGACCTGCAGGGGCAGTGGCGTGCGATCGACACGTTCGCGAGCGCCGAGGAGGCGGCCCGGGCGGTGGCGGAGGCGCGCACCGGCGAGCGCTGGTGGGACCGCCACGCGTTCGAGGGCGGGGCCTTCCTTCTGGACCGCTGGGAGCGCTACGACACCGGGTAGGGGCCGCCAATTTGGGCTTTAGCTTGCGCTCACGGATCGTGGACACTCACGAGCGTGATCCCCGTCCACCGCCTCGACTACGCGCTTCCCGACGAGCTGATCGCCCAGGCGCCCGCCGGGCGCAGGGACGCCTCGCGGCTGCTGGTCGTCGATCGGGCCGCACGCCGGATCTCTCACCGGGGGTTCACAGACCTGCCGGAGTACCTCGCGGCGGGCGACGTGCTCGTGCGCAACAACGCGTCGGTGCTGCCCGCGCGCCTGCACGGGCGCAGGCCGACCGGCGGCCGCGTCGAGTGCCTGCTCCTGCGCAGGATCTCCGGCGACCGGGCGGGCGAGCTCTGGCAGTGCCTGGTGCGTCCCGGCCGCAGGCTCGGCGTCGGGGAAACCTTCGAGGTGGCCGACGGCGCGCTCCGGGCGACGGTGGATGCCGACTTGGGGGACGGGGGCGTGCGGGTGCGCTTCACCTCGGTGTCCGGGGAGAGCGTCGAGGAGGCCGCCTCGCGGCTGGGCGACGTGCCGCTGCCGCCCTACATCGAGCGGCCCGACGCCTCGAGGCGGGAGGAGGATCGCGAGCGCTACCAGACCGTCTACGCCGACCGGGCGCGCCGGGTGGCCGCGGCCGCCCCCACCGCGGGCCTCCACTTCACGCCCGAGCTGCTCGCTGAACTCGGGCGCCGGGGCGTTCGGACCGCGGACGTGACCCTTCACGTGGGGCTCGGCACGTTCAAGCCGATCGGCACTGAGCACGTGGAGGAGCACCCGATCCACAGCGAGGTGTATGAAATCCCGGAGTCCACCCAGCGCGTCCTCTTTCCCCCGCTCATCGGTCGCCGCGTCGCCGTGGGCACCACCTCCGTGCGCTCGATCGAGGATTTCCTGGCGGTCCACACGGCCCCCACGGGAGGGCCCTACCTCGCCGAGGCATCGCTCTTCATCTACCCCCCCCGGGGCTTCCGGGGGGTTGACGCGCTGATTACCAACTTCCACCAGCCGCGCTCCACCCTGCTCTGCCTGGTGGCGGCGTTCCTCACCCCTGGGTCGATGCAAGGCCTTGACTGGCTGATGGAAATATACGCGGAGGCGATCGCTGAGCGCTACCGGTTCTTCAGCTACGGCGATGCCATGCTGATCGTGTGACAGGCATCCCGGGTTGTTTTTTCCCGGGATCTGGATCATAGGTTCGTTCCCACACCCGAATCCACACCATGAAATCCCTCGTCAAGTTCCTCGCCCTCGCCGCCCTCGCCTCCGTTGTTTCCACCGCGGCTTCCGCCGCGGTCGAGACCTACGCCATCGATCCCGTGCATTCGTCGGTGGCCTTCCAGGTGCGCCATTTCCTGACCAAGGTCCCGGGCCGCTTCACCCAGTTCTCGGGAACGATCGTCGTGGACCGCGACGACCTTTCGAAGAGCACGGTCGAGGCCGTGATCAACGTGGGAAGCGTCAGCACGGCCAATGACAAGCGCGACGGCCACCTGAAGTCGCCCGACTTCTTCGATGCCGCGAAGTTCGGCACCATCACGTTCAAGAGCACGTCGTGGGCGAAGACGGGGGCCGACACCTACGACGTCACCGGCGACCTGACGATCAAGGACGTGACCAAGTCGGTGGTGCTCAAGGTGACGAGCCTGGGATTTGGTCCCGGCATGCAGGGCGCGCAGCTGTCGGGCTGGGAAGCCACGACCACGATCGTTCGCTCCGATTTCGGCGTGAACGGCCCCGCGATGCTGGGCAAGGCGCTCGGCAACGAGGTGCCGGTCTCGATCTCGATCGAGGCCGACCTGAAGAAGTGACCGAGGACGAGCTGCAGGGCCTGATCGAGGAGGCCACGTTCGACTACGTCACGGGGGACCCGTCCTCCGCGCTCGAGAAGCTCGGCCGCGCGACGGCCCAGGCCCCGGAGTCCCCGCAGGCCTGGCACGCCGTGGCCGAGATCGAGCTCTCGCTGCGCCACCTGGACCAGGCCCTCGCGGCCGGCGAGCGCGCGCTCGCGCTCGCGCCCGGCGATCCGCTCAGCATCGCGACCCTCTCGCGCATCTGGATGGAGCGCGGCGACAAGGCCCGCGCCGAGCACTACGGAGCCCGGGCCCGGGTGCAGGGGTGGAAGGACGAGCTGCGGGCGCCGCCTCCGGCCGACGCAGACGGGTTGCGTTGAGGGTCTTCGGCGCCCGTTGACACCGCGAATCCCCTGCGGGTAGGTTTGACCGGAGCCACATGGAGACACCCGCCTACACGATGGAGTTTGAGAAGCCGCTGCGCGACCTGGCGCGGCAGTTGGACGAGCTCCGCCAGCAGTCCATCGAGACCAACGTCGACCTGATCCAGGAGGCGCGGTCGATCGAGAAGAAGATCGAGAACATGCAGCGGGACATCTACTCGAGCCTGACCCCCTGGCAGAAGGTGCTCCTCGCGCGACACCCGAAGAGGCCCTACGCCCTCGATTACGTCTCGATGATCTGCAGGGGCTTCCAGGAGCTGCACGGCGACCGCCAGTTCAACGACGACCGGGCGCTCGTCGGCGGGACCGCCTTTTTCGACGGCCACGCCGTCATGATCATCGCCCAGCAGAAGGGCCGGGACCCGAAGGAGCGGATCGTGCGCAATTTCGGGATGCCCCAGCCCGAGGGCTACAGGAAGGCCCTTAGGATTATGAAGATGGCCGAGAAGTTCGGCCTGCCCATCCTGTCGTTCATCGACACGCCCGGGGCGTTCCCCGGGGTGGGATCGGAGGAGCGGCACGTCTCGGAGGCGATCGCGGTCAACCTGCGCGAGATGGCCATGATCCGCACGCCCACCATCTCGGTGGTGGTCGGCGAGGGCGGCTCGGGCGGCGCGCTCGGGATCGGGGTCACGGACCGGGTCCTCATGTTCGAGAACAGCTACTACTCGGTCATCACCCCCGAGGGCTGTGCGGCCATCCTCTGGAAGGACGGCGCGGCAGCGCCCAAGGCGGCTGCCGCCCTGAAGGTCGACGCGGAGGACCTGGAGAAGCTCGGGGCCGTCGACGAGGTGATCCAGGAGCCCCTGGGCGGCGCCCACAACGACCCGGCCCAGGCGGCCGCAGCGCTCAAGTACGCGCTGCACAAGCACCTGAACGACCTCCGGGCCCTCAAAGTGGAGCGGCTTCTGGAGACGCGCTACGAGCGCCTGCGGCACATCGGGACCTACCTCGAGGGCGGCGTCGTCAAGTCCTGATCGGCCCCTACGGGCGGACGGTCACGAGCTCGCAGCGGGTGGCGCGCGCCATCGACGGGTCGATCTCCACCAGCGCGGCCGACAGCCTCACGTCGCCGGTCGCCACCTCGAAGCGCCGGGGCATCCCGTCCATGAAGCGGCTGACGACCGGGGCCACCTCTCGCCCGAGGACGCTGGCGTACGGACCGGTCATCCCCACGTCGCAGAGGAAGGCCGTGCCCTTGGGCAGCACGCAGGCGTCGGCCGTGGGCACGTGGGTGTGGGTGCCGAGGACCGCGGTCACGCGGCCGTCCAGGTGCCAGCCGAGGGCCTGCTTCTCGGAGGTGGCCTCGGCGTGCACCTCGCAGAGGATGGCGTCGGCCTGTCCCTTCAGGCGCTCGACCATCCGGTCCGCGCACAGGAAGGGGCACTCGGCCTTGAGGTTCATGTAGGTTCGGCCGAGGACGGTGAAGACCGCCACCTTGAAGCCGCGGGACTCGATCAGCACGTGGTCCCAGCCCGGGCAGGACGCGGGCAGGTTGGCCGGCCTGCAGACGCGGTCCAACTCGCCGATCTCGTTCTCCCAGCCCCGCTGGTCCCAGACGTGGTCGCCCAGGGTGATCGCGTCCACCCCTGCTTCGAGCAACGAGCGCGCGATCGAGCCGGTGATGCCCGAGCCGGCGGCGGCGTTCTCGCCGTTGGCGACGACGAAATCGATGCCGAGCTCGCGCCGGAGCCTCTGGACGCGCTCCTCGGCGATCTCCCGGCCGGGCTTGCCGACGATGTCGCCTATGAAGAGCAGCTTGAGCACGCCGGAAGCGTGGGCGGCCCCGCTGCGGCCGCCAACCCAATTCCCGAGGCTTGCCTCGGGGCCGGTTCCATGTTGGGCTGGCGGGCTTTTTCAGCACCCGCCCACCCATGAAAACACGCACGTCCACCGCGCAGTTCCCCAAGGCCGACATCGGCCCCGAGATGAAGGGCTCCGACGCCGTCGTCGAATGCCTCATCCGCGAGGGCGTCGACGTGGTCTTCGCGTACCCGGGCGGCGCCTCGCAGGAGCTGCACCAGTCGCTCGCGCGCACGGACAAGATCCGCGTCATCCTCCCCCGCCACGAGCAGGGCGGCTCGTTCGCGGCCGAGGGCTACGCGCGCGCCACCGGCAAGGTCGGCGTGTGCATGGCGACCAGCGGCCCCGGGGCCACCAACCTGGTCTCGGCCATCGCCGACGCCTACATGGACTCGATCCCGCTCGTGGCCATCACCGGCCAGGTGAAGACGGAGTTCATCGGCAAGATGGCGTTCCAGGAGACCGACTTCTTCGGCATGACGCTTCCGATCGTGAAGCACTCCTACCTCGTGATGGACGTGGCCGAGCTGCCCCGGATCTTCAAGGAGGCCTTCCACCTCGCCCGCAGCGGCCGGCCCGGCCCCATCGTGATCGACATCCCGAAGGACGTGCAGCAGGCGACCTTCCAGCCGGTGTTCCCGGCCGCGGTCGAGTTCCGCAACCCCTACGTCGCCGGCGACCACCGCGCAAGCGACGAGGCCCTGCGCAAGGTCCTCGGCTACGTCTCCGAGGCGAAGCGCCCGGTGATCTACGCCGGCGGCGGCATCGTATCGGCGGACGCCCACCTCGAGCTGCGGGCCTTCGCCGAGAGGACGAACATCCCGGTCGCCACGACCCTGATGGGCGTCGGCGCGTTCCCGGAGACCCATCCCCTCTCGATGCAGTGGTTCGGCATGCACGGCGCGGCCTACGGCAACTGGGCCGTCGACGAGTGCGACCTCCTGATCGTCCTCGGGGCCCGCTTCGACGACCGCATCACGGGCAACACCCACAAGTTCGCGAGCCACGCCCGGATCGTCCACATCGACATCGACGCCTCCGAGCACAACAAGAACAAGCGCGCCGACCTGGCCGCCGTCAGCGACGTGAAGTACGCCCTCGGCCGCCTGAACGAGCTCGCGGCGGCCACGGGCTTCACGGCCCCGGACACGGCGGCCTGGCACGCGAAGGTCGACGCCTGGAAGCGCGACTATCCCTTCAGCTTCGAGCCAAGCCACCACATCCAGCCCCAGGAGGCCGTGAAGGTGCTCTACGAGCTGACCCGCGGCGACGCGATCATCACGACCGGCGTCGGCCAGCACCAGATGTGGGCCGCCCAGTTCTACCGCTTCAACGAGCCGAGGCGCTACATCAGCTCGCTCGGCCTCGGCGCCATGGGCTTCGGCTACCCGGCGGCTCTCGGCGCCAAGGTCGCCTGCCCGGACAAGCAGGTGATCGACATCGACGGCGACGGCTCGTTCGCGATGAACATCCAGGAGCTGGCGACCGCCCACATCGAGAAGATCGCCGCCAAGGCCATCATCCTCAACAACCAGCACCTCGGCATGGTCGTCCAGTGGGAGGACCGCTTCTACGGGAGCGTGCGCGGCAACACGATCCTCGGCGACGAGAGCAACGTGGGCAGCCCCGACAACCCGGACGCCCTCTACCCCAACTTCGTCAAGATCGCCGAGGGCTACGGGGTCCGAGGCCGGCGCGTCATCAAGAAGAGCGAGCTGCGCGAGGCCATCCAGGAGATGCTCGACTGCGACGGGCCGTTCGTGCTCGACGTGATCGTGCCCTACACGGAGCACGTGCTTCCCATGATCCCCGCCGGCAAGACGGTGAAGGACATGCTGCTCAAGTAGCCGGCCGGCTCCAGGAGAAGCCCAGCAGGTCCCGCTTGCCGGGACCCGCGTTCGGCGAGCGGCCGGCGGCCGGCAGGACTCCCGTGCACGCGAACCCGGCCGACCGGAGCGCCGCGGCCGAGGCCAGGTTCTCGACGTCGCAGTCCGCAACCACCCTGGGCTCCCCGGGCTCCCTCGACGCCCAGTCGAGCACCGAGCGGATCATCTCGCGCCCGTAGCCGCTGCGGCGGTGCCGGGCGATCACGATCAGCCCGAGGGTGAGCTTGGAGGGCGAGGGGTAGAGCGTCAGCAGCCCCACCGGCTCGGCGTCCCGCGTCTCGGCGATGTAAAAGAATTTCTCCCCGGCCTGGCGAGAGGAGAGGTAGAGGGCGACCAGCGACCGGGTGTTCTCGAGCGAGGCGTGCAGCGCCCACGGGAGGTAGCGCATCGTCAGCGGGTCCGATGTCACCGAATCATAGAGGAGCTGCGTGTCGCGCTCCTCAAGGGGGCGCAGGCGCAGCCTCGGCGTGGAGAACTCGGGGGGTGGGGTCATGGTCCGCTCGGCGTTCCCGGCCCGCCCACCCTGCCCGGGCCGGCCCGCCCGTTCAAGCCCGCGACCGTTGACTTCCCGCCACCCCGCCCCGGTATGCTCGGCCGCTCCCGGCATGGACAGCGCAGCCCCCACGAAGCCCACCCTGCTCAGCATCGCCTGGCCGATCTTCATCGAGCAGGCGCTGCGGATGCTGATCGGCTCCGTGGACACGTTCATGGTGAGCCACGTCTCGGACGGGGCGGTCGCGGCCCTGGGCGTGGCCAACCAGGTCGTCGTCCTCTTCGTCGTCTGCTTCAACTTCATCGGGATCGGCACGAGCGTCGTGATCACGCACCACCTCGGGGCCGGGGACCGCGAGGGTGCCGACCGGATCGCCAGCAACGCCATCGCGGTCAACACCTGGCTCGGGGCGGCCTTCAGCGCGGCCGTGTACCTTCTCGCCCTGCCGATGCTGCACGTGATGCAGCTTCCCGAC
Source organism: uncultured Opitutaceae bacterium (assembly GCA_903919205.1). Classification (GTDB taxonomy): domain Bacteria; phylum Verrucomicrobiota; class Verrucomicrobiia; order Opitutales; family Opitutaceae; genus Palsa-1447. The sequence continues at coordinate 7,329 of CAIXHE010000160.1, forward strand.
AGCCTGGTCGGCTACGCGCTCCCGTTCCTGACCCTGATGGGCGGGACTCTCTTCATGGAGTCGATGAACATCTCGATCTCCGCGGTGCTGCGCGCCCACCACCACACCCGCGACGCGATGCTGGTCACGCTCGGCCAGAACGTGCTCAACGTGGTCGGCAACGCCCTCACGCTCTACGGGCTCTTCGGCTGCCCGCAGCTCGGGGTCCTGGGCGTCGCCCTCTCGGGCGTCCTCAGCCGGCTCGTCGCCTGCGCGGCGCTCTGGATCCTGCTCGAGCGCCGGATCCACCTGCTCCTGCGCGCGCGCGACTTCGTGGCGGTGTCCTGGGCGCGCGTGCGGCGCATCCTGCACATCGGGCTGCCCGCCGCCGGCGAGCAGGTCTGCTACTGGCTGGCGTTCCTGCTGGTCACCACCTTCATCGCGCGCATGGGCGCCCGGGAGCTCGCCGTCCAGTCGTACACCCTCCAGATCCAGCGCGTGGCGATGCTCTTCAGCTTCGCGATCGGCCTCGGCACCGAGATCCTGATCGGGCACCTGGTCGGCTCCGGCCTCTTCGAGGACGCCTACCACCGGCTCCTCCACAGCCTCCGGACGGGGCTCCTCGTGGTGGCCGCCGTGATGGCGGCGGTCGCGCTCGCGGGCCCCGCGCTCCTCGGGCTCTTCACCCGCGACGCCGCGATCATCGCCTCGGGGGCGGTGCTCCTGAGGATCTCGACCGTGCTCGAGCCCGGGAGGGTCTTCAACGTGATCGTGATCAGCTCGCTTCGGGCGACCGGGGACGTCTGGTTCCCGATCCAGATGGCCGTCCTCTCGATGTGGCTTGTCTGGGTGCCGCTCGCCTGGCTCCTCGGCGTCCGGCTGGGACTGGGGCTGCCCGGGGTGTGGGTCGCGATGCTGACCGACGAGTGGCTGCGGGGCGTGCTCATGTACCGGCGCTGGACGTCGCGGCGCTGGATGCGGTACGCGCAGGAGAGCCGAGCCCACGTGGCCGAGGGGGCCGAGACCCTCGACCATCCCCTCTAGCGGACGCGAGGGATTGGGGCTCGCCAGCGGGCCCGGGCCCGCGCTCTGATGGGAGGCCCCATGGACCTCCTCCTGCGCAACGCCACCCTGCCCGACGGCCGGACGGGGATCGACCTCGCGGTCGACGCCGGCCGCATCGCCGAGGTGGGCCCGCGGCTCGCCGCCAGGGGCGCCGTCGAGATCGACGCCGCCGGTCGGCTGGTCACGCCGCCCTTCGTCGACGCGCACTTCCACCTGGACGCCACCCTCTCGCACGGGCAGCCCCGGATCAACCGGTCGGGCACGCTCCTCGAGGGCATCGCCCTCTGGGGGGAATTGAAGCCGCTGCTGACCCACGAGGCCGTGGTCTCGCGGGCGCTCGCCTACGCCGACTGGGCCGTCGCCCGCGGGATCCTCGCCATCCGCGCGCACGTCGACGTGTGCGACGACCGCCTGCTGGGCGTCGAGGCGCTCCTCGAGGTGCGCCGCCGGGTGGCGCCCTACCTGGACCTGCAGCTGGTCGCCTTCCCCCAGGACGGCTTCTACCGGAGCGCGAGCGCCGAGCGGAACCTGCTGCGCGCGCTCGACCTCGGCGTCGACGTGGTGGGCGGCATCCCGCACTTCGAGCGCACCATGGACGAGGGGGCGCGCTCGGTGCGCGCCCTCTGCGAGATCGCGGCCAAGCGGGGCCTGCGAGTCGACCTGCACTGCGACGAGACCGACGACCCGCTCTCGCGCCACATCGAGACCCTCGCCCTCGAGACCCGGCGCCTCGGGCTCGGGGGCCGCGTCGCCGGCTCACACCTGACGTCCATGCACTCCATGGACAACTACTATGTGAGCAAGCTGCTCCCGCTGGTGGCCGAGGCCGGCGTCGCCGCGATCGCCAATCCGCTCATCAACATCGTGATCCAGGGCCGCCACGACACGTACCCCAAGCGCCGCGGCCTCACGCGCGTGCCCGAGATGCTGGCGGCCGGCATCCCGGTGGCCTTCGGGCAGGACTGCACGCTCGACCCGTGGTACAGCCTGGGCTCGGGCGACATGCTGGACGTGGCCCACATGGGCCTGCACGTGGCGCAGATGACGAGCCCCGAGGCGATGCACCAGGCGTTCCTCGCCGTCACCGAGGCCCCGGCCCGCATCCTGGGGCTCGAGGGCTACGGCCTCGCGCGCGGCTGCCACGCGGACTTCGTGCTGCTGGACGCGGCGAGCCCGAGCGAGGCGATCCGCCTGCGCGCCCCGCGCCTGGCGGTCGTTCGCCGCGGCCGGGTCGTCAGCCGCGGGGCGCCGCTCGCCTGCCAGCTGGACCTGCCGGGCAGGCCCGCCTCGGTCGACTTCAGGCTGCCGCCGCGCGCCTAGTGGCGCGGGTTGCGCCAGGCGTCGGGCAGCAGCGACTCCGGCCCGAGGATGTACATGCGGTAGTACAGCCAGAACACCCCGGCGGCGAGGAAGAACAGGAACGCCACCTCGCCCAGGTCCCCCATGCCGCGGCGGCTGGTGCGCTGCAGGCTCACGACCAGGGCCTCGATGGTCGGCGCCAGGACGAATCCGACCAGCGAGCCGCCGAAGAGCACCATGGCCATCACGAGGCCCGTCTGCAGGAAGGGGTCGTCGACCATCTTGGCCTTGTAGCCCACGAGCCCGATGCAGAGGTTGAGCAGCAGCAGGCAGCAGGGCAGGACGAAATAGTTCCTAAGGACGGTGTGTTTCTTCATGGGGCCCGATGGACGCCGAAAATGATCCGGGGGAAATCGCCGACGCAACCGCAATATCGGCCCCTTCTCGGCTACGGGGACAGGTTGGGGCCGATCAGCTGCCTCAGGAAGGCCTCGGTGGCCCAGGGCGCCTTGCCGCGGTAGCGCTCGATCCACGCGGGGCCGGCGCCGATCCTGACGCGCTCCGGCGTCCACTCCGGGGACAGGGCGTTCGCCATCAGGGCGTAGCCCGCGCCGGGATGCAGGCGCAGGGCCTTCCAGCAGCCCCCCGGCACCGGCACGACCGGCACCTGGCCCGCCGCCACGTCGCGCCCCAGCGTGAACCTCTCCAGCCGGCCGTCCGGGTGGAACACGAAGTAGTCCACCGGGCCGCCGTCGATCAGGACATGCGTGTCGTCGGACTCGAGCCAGTGCAGGTAGTTGATCGGCAATTCGCGCGTCAGCAGGTAATAGACCTGGCTCTGGACGGCGAGGCGCTTGCCGTGCACCTCCACCTTCTGGTCGCTGGTGGCGATCAGCGAGAGGTAGCCCGACTCCCCGGGCAGCACGTGCATCCCGAGGTCGGCGATCCACCGGCGGGCCTCGGGGTCCGACGGGGTCTGCGCCGCGAGCGGCGCGGCCAGGGCGAAGAGGCAGGCGAGTCGGCGCATCATGGCCCCGAGGCTAGGCGCGCCCGCGCCCCCGTGTCGATGCCGCGCCCCGCACCGCGGGATCGACAGCCGGCCGCGCACGGCCTACCCCTAGCTGCCCCCGGGGGCCTCCCATGAATCCTCGCTCCTCGCTCGCCCGCGCGCTCGCGCTCCTCGTGCTCGTCGCCCTTGCTCCGGCCGCACGGGCGGACGCCCCCTTCCAGTCCCACGAGGTCGGCCCCGACGGCCGAATCACGTTCCGCATGCGCGACACCGGGGCCTCCAAGGTCGAACTCTACCTCGCCAACCTCCCGGGCCTGCTGCCCTTCGTGAAGGCGGACGGCGTCTGGAGCGTCACGACCCCGCCCATGCCCCCGTCGGTCTACTGGTACAACTTCGTCGTCAACGGCGCGAGCCAGCTGGACCCCCAGAACGCGGACGTCTACCCGAACTACAGCTTCATCAACAGCTTCGTCACGGTGCACGGCCAGGCGCCGCAGCCCTGGGAGGAGCGCGACGTGCCCCGGGGCGTGCTCCACGCGCACGCCTACCTCTCCCGCCTCGTCCGCGGGCTGCCCGGCGGCCAGAGCCGCTTCATCGTCTACACGCCCCCGGGTTACGACCCGGCCGCGGCCACCCCCTACCCCGTGCTCTACCTGCTGCACGGCCTCGGCGAGACCGAGGCCGCGTGGAGCCAGGAGGGCCGCGCGCACGTGATCCTCGACAACCTGATCGCCGACAGGAAGGCGCGGCCCATGGTGGTCGTGATGCCGCTCGGCTACGGCGACATGGCGCTCCTGCCCACGAACTGGGACGCGAAGATCGCCGACAACACCCGCGCCTTCTCGCGGGTGCTCCTCGAGGAGATCGTGCCGCGGGTGGAGGCGGCCTACCACGTGTCCCGGGACCGCGAGGACCGGGCCGTCGCCGGGCTCTCCATGGGCGGCCTGGAGAGCCTCGCAACCGGGCTCGGCCACGCCGACCGGTTTGCGTGGATCGGCTCCTTCAGCGGCTCGGTGGACAAGCTCGAGGGTTCCGCCGAGGGCCCGCCGCCCACGGCCGCCCGGGCCCGCCTCCGGCTGCTCTGGTTCAGCATGGGCACCGAGGAGGACGCGAGCGGCCTCGCCGAGACCCGGGCCCTGGCGGCCAAGTTCCGCTCCTGGGGGTTCCCGGTCGGGGAGTCCTACACGCCGGGCATGCACACCTGGCTCGTCTGGCAGGCCTCGCTCGCGCACTTCGCGCCGCTCCTCTTCCAGGGGCCCTGACGGCGCGCTACCTGGGCGGCGTGGACGCGTAGGCCGGCCAGCCCGCGACGAGGGCGTGCACCACCCGGCTGCCCACGCGGTAGGCCGCCTCGAGCGACGGGAGGTAGGCCGAGTAGCCCCGGTCCAGGCTCTCGCCCGAGAGGCTCTGGATCGCGGTCGCCCCCGGCCACTGCATGTCGTAGTTGGAGGCGGTGCGCAGCACGAGCGCCCGTCGCACGTCGGCCCGGCCCGCCCGCGAGAGCCAGGTGAGCGCCTGGAGGGTGCCCGTGTCCTCCATGGCGCTCGTCGCGTAGAGGCCCTTTCCGCCGGTGTAATAGGACATCCACGCCTCGGCCCAGGTGTTCATGACCTGGCCGTGCCAGTAGTTCATGGAGGCGAGGTTGTCGCCCTTCATGACCGACGGCGGCCGCTGGGCCGCGGGGTAGCCCGTGTAGAGGGCCCGGTGGCGCCGGAGCGGCTCGCTGTCCGCCAGCTCGGTGTCCTTCGTCAGGCGGTACGCCCAGTCGACGAGCGCCGGGTCCAGGTGGAATACCTGGCCCTCGGGGGCCGCGACCGGCAGCTCGTAGGGCGCCTTCTTGCGGAGCGGCAGGTGCCCGGTCGGCCACCCGGCCGGCATCTCGCGCGCGTCGATCTCGTGGCCCAGGTCGCCGTCCACCACCCACTCGGCCCACGCGGCCGAGCCGACGGACATCGTGTTCGGGTCCGCCCCGGCGATGCCGGCCACAAGCCAGTAGGCGTGGCTCAGGTCAAACCGGGGGTCGAGGCCGAGCGCCATGACGGTGGCCGCGCTGTGGATCGTGCCGACGCCGGTCACGACCCCGAGCACGGTGCCATCGGCGTTCGAGCGCAGGTCGCGCTCGCCCTGGGGGAACGCCCACGTGCGGGTGAGCGGCTCGCGCTCCACCCAGTACTGGAACTCCCCCGGCGCGTCGCCCGTGTCCGCCCCCACCTCGAACATGGCGACGACGACCACGCGCACCGGGATCGGCGCCTCGGCGGCCCGGGCGGCGCCCACCGTGAGGACGAGGAGCAGGATTCGGGCGGCAAGCGAGCGGTGCATGCCTCCCACGAAGCAGGTTCCGCACCGCCTGGGCCCCCAAGAAAAAAGGTGACAGGCGGCGCTTTCCGGGGACTGTGACTCGCCATGCGTGCCCCGTGCCGAGCCACCCGACCGTGAAGCGCAGCCTCCTCTGGTTCATGGCCGCGGCGGTCGCCACGATCGTCGCCAACATCTACTACATCCAGCCGCTGCTGGCCGACCTGGCGCGCACGTTCCACATGAGCCCGGCGCGGGCCGGCTCGGTGGCGACCCTGATGCAGCTCGGCACCACCACCTGCATGCTCTTGATCGTGCCGCTCGGCGACACCCGCGAGCGCCGCAGCCTGATCTCGCTCATGGTGCTCATCCTGGCGGTGGGCCTGGGGGGCGTGGCCCTGGCCCCCAACTACCTTTGC
>CAIXHE010000161.1 GCA_903919205.1 uncultured Opitutaceae bacterium
ACCGCGGCCGCCGCCGAGGAGCTGAACGGCCAGGCCCAGTCACTCCTTGACAGCGTCCAGGAACTGGCCCGGCTCGTGGGCGCCTCGGACGCCCCGAAGGGCGAGCCCGGCGCACGGCCGAAGGAGGCGCCCAGGTTCGTGGCGGCTGTCAAGACGAGGACCGTCGCCAGTGCCGCCCCGAAGGCGGGGCCTGGAAAGGCCTCCCGCCTCGCGGCGCCCGCCCGAAACGGCTCGGCCCATGCCCACGCGAACGGAACCAACGGCCACGACGACTTCTTCGAGAAGTCCTGAACCCCGCTCCCCACCACACAGCATGAGCACGAAACCCACCCAGACCAACGACAGCCGCGCGATGCACGCCGGCAAGTACCTCACCGTCCTGCTTGAGAGCGAGTCCTACGGGATCGCGGTCCTCAAGGTGCGCGAGATCATCCGCCAGCAGAAGGTGACGCCGGTGCCCCAGCTGCCCGAGTTCGTGAGGGGCGTCATCAACCTTCGCGGGCGCGTCGTGCCGGTGGTGGACCTGCGCCTCAAGTTCAAGATCCCGGCCGGCTTCACGGAGAGGACCTGCATCGTCGTGGTGCAGGTGTCGACCCAGGCCGGCCCGCCGATCCACATGGGACTGATCGTCGACAGCGTCGAGGAGGTGGTCACCCTCTCCGGCGAGGAGATCGAGGCGACCCCCGACTTCGGCTCGAGGGTCGACACGAGCTACCTGCTCGGGATGGCCAAGGTCAAGGGATCGGTGAAAATGCTCCTCGACATCGACCGGGTGATCGCGGCCGACGCCGTGGCCTCGATCGCGGCGGCGGCGGCGTAGGCTCCCCTGCGCACGCCCGAGGGCGGCAAACGGGACCGGAGCGCCGCGCTCCGCGCCGGCCTGGGATCAAGCCAACGGCCGCCCTGCCTTCAGCTTTTCGCCGGCACGCGGGGCCAGTGGAACCAGACCACGAAGCTGCCGTCGACGATCCGCGCCCCGATGTACTGCCGCTCGACGGCGACCCGCAGCGAATCCAGGCCCACGGCATGCCGGACGAACTCGGCGCAGATCTGCAGCCCCAGCCCGCTTCCCCTTTGTGACAGGCCGCCCTGGAACAGCCTGTTGGTGTCGTCGTGCGTGAGGGAGAGCAGGGCGGCTTCCCTTTCCGGGGAGACGTGGTTTTGAACCGCGAAGCGCGCGAGGCCGCTGTCGCCCGGGTTCGCCTGGAAGATCGTGAGCCCGATCGAATCCCCGTCCCCGTTCTGGACCGCGTTGTTCATCAGGTTGTACAGGACCCTGTCGAGCGCGGCGAACTCCATGCACCGGTTCGATATCGCCCCGTCGACGGAGCATTCAAAGCGGACCCTCTTAGAGCTCCCATTGATGGAGATGCGCTCCGTCGACCATTTCTGACGGATCAGGTCCATGGAATGCAGGTGCGGGCTGCGATCGCGCTCGGCGGCGGCGACGTCGATCCCCGGGAAGCAGTTGCGGATGATCTTGAGATGGTCCCGCGCGTAGCAGAAGAGCTGGGTCAGCTCGTTCTCGCTGAGGAGCTTGTTGCCCAGGAGGTCCAGGGAACCGGTGAGGGCCAGCAGGCTGCCTCCCCTTATGTCATGGATCACCTGCCGCACCCGGATGGGATAGCTCGGATCCTGTCCGATCGATGAGGCGGTCCTTACGAGGTACCTGAAATCCGCCAGGGCCTTCGAGGAGGAAAGATCCACGGCTTCGGCGGGCACTTTCCTGACCGCGGAGCCCAGCTGCTCGTGGATCAGGCACAGCCGTTCGTAAAGCGCCGCCAGGCTCTGCTGGTCGCGCGGGTGAAGCTCCTCGATGCCCACGGACAACCCGCTTCCATCGTACCGATCGCCCGGCGGGAGCGGCAGATCCATCGGGGCGATGTCCTCCAGTTGGCTCCTGCTAAGCATTTGAGTTAGGTTTTCCGTGGATTGAGTTCCGAATGTCCTTTCATTCGGCGTTTTCCGAACAGAACTGAGGCCGGATTTCTTTGCGAACAGGTAGGCTCGTTGAGCGGGCTCGCCGCAACTATTATCAGCAACAATCCCTAGGTGATCGCGCCCGATTTGCGGGTCAATTACGTTCCTTGCGCAGCTTCCGTGGAAGAGTGCCCGGGGCCGGGCTCGAACCGACACTTCCTTGCGGAAATCGGATTTTAAGTCCGAAGCGTCTACCATTCCGCCACCCGGGCTCGGGTTCCCCGACAGTTCTGGTCGGAAGCGACCAAAACGCGAGCGTTTCGTGAGGCTGTGTTCCATCGATCGTGGCACGCGCCCTGCTCCCGCACGGGGGCTAAGCAAAATTAAGTAGACCGCGCGAACCACGATGCTCAAGGAGACCACACCTGTTCAAGGGACGGCGGTGCGGGAGCGTCGGAGGTGGAACCCGACCCTGTTTGCCAGCGCGGTGCCGATCGGCGCACTGCTCCCGGGAAAGGGCGAGCCGGGACGGTTCTTGTTCTGGGACTTCACCTACCACGACGCGTTCCACCTGCGAGACGACGGCAGCCGGCTTCCCGTCGCCTTCTGCCACTGGCATCCCCATTTCGAGATCTTTTTCATCCGGAAGGGCTCCGGGCTCCTGCGCTTCGACACCGAGGTGGTCGAGGTCAAACCCCGCATGCTGGTCATTGTGCGCCCCGGCGACATCCATTGCTGGCTGAAGACCGACCACGTCGAGGGCACGCTGCTCACGGTCTCCGAGCCCTTCAGTTCCCAACTCGAGTTCTCGGGGGCCTTCGACGACGCGGAGGCGCTCTACCGGGCCCATAGTTCCCGCACGATCGAGCTCGGACCCATCGAGGCGAACCTGATCGAGAGCGCATTCCAGGCCATCGCCTGCGAGCCGGACGCCCTCGCCTTCCAGCGGCCCGACCTGATCCGGGCGCTGCTCCTGGTGATTCTGGGGAGCGCGAAGGGGGCCGCGGGCCCCCGAGGGAGGCAGCAGGCAGGGAGTTCGCGTTCGCCCCTCACGCTCAGGTTCGAGAGGGCCCTGCTGTCGGAGTTCCCCCGGCTCACCTCGGTGAAGGAGATGGCGGAATTCCTCGGCACGTCGCGCTCCTATCTGCACCGCACCGTCATGCGCGACCTGGGAACGTCCCCGAGCGACCTGATCCGCGAGAGGACCCTCTACGAGTCAAAGCGCATGCTGCTGCAGACGGGCCGATCGCTCGGCGAGGTCGCACAGGCCCTCCGGTTCACCAGTGCCTCGGGGTTCGCGAGCTTCTTCCGGCGGCACACCCGCCTGAGCCCCCGGTCGTTCCGCTCACACAGCTCCGCTTAGCTCGGTGGCCTCGGCGAACGGGTTGTGGGCGTAGGTCCTCATCTTTCCGGGATTGAGGAGGCCGAGCGGGTCGAGGTCCGCCTTGAGGGCGCGCTTGGTGTCGATGTCAGGATGGCTGCCCCCGTCCTCCAGGAAGTACGTGTGGGGGTTGGCGACGCCGACCCCGATCTCCGCGCAGTAGCTGATGATTTCCTGCAGTCGCTCCTCGGAGACGAAGTGCACGAGCGGTATCCCACCCACGCCGACGCCGTCCCCGTAGTACTTGCCGGAGCCGTCGCGCAGCGGGAGGCCCCTGCGGCAGAGCCATTCCAGGTGGAACACGATCTCGCCGGGGAACTTGGCCTGGAGCAGCTTGAACTGCTCTCGGAAGTTCTCGCCAAACCCGGCCTGGATGTAGGTGAAGGAGGGGTCACCCTTGATCGCCCAGAGCGAGGTGTGGTTGAACGTGTAGTCGGAGAGGAACGGCGGCTTGGGCGGGTCGCTGAAGCGCAGGCGGCAGACGCAGTCGATCCCGGCGGCCGCGGCGGAGGCTATCGCCTCGTCGGCGGAGTTCTTGTCGACCACGTACAGGCTAACGTGCTCGCCCGGCCTGAAGTACTTCAGCAGCGGCTTGAAGTGGGTGGGAATGGGGTCCTCGAACATCGTCACCAGCCGCTTGCTCCACTGGGGATTGCGCGCCGCCATGTCCGTCCAGTCGAGCAGCTTCGACCAGTCCGGCGAGCTGAAGAGGAGCTGGTCGTAGTCGTAGCGCGGCGCCAGGCGCATCTCGATCTCCACCATGATCCCCGTGGTCCCGTAGGTGTGGAGCCCGGGGCGCGCGTCCTGGCCCTCGAGCTTGATGAACCTCGGGGTCTCCTCGCAGGACATGAGCGTCACGCTCTTGACGTTGTCGGGCGAGCCGATGCCGCCCCAGGTCACCGAGCCGATGCCGCCCGAGCCCCCGCAGAAGAAACCCCCGAGGGAGCTCTTCACCCAGGTCGAGGGCATCGTCCGAAGCTCCCACCCGATCTTGCGCGCCTCGGTCTCGATGGTCGCCAGCCGGGCGCCCGGCTCCGCCCGGAACCAGCCCTCGGGCGAGATCTCAAGCACGCGGTCGAAGGGGGTCAGGTCGATCACCACGCCCCCGTGGATGGGAACGCATTGCCCGTAGTTGCCGGTTCCGGCGCCGCGGGGCACCACCGGGACCTTGGCGCGGGCGCAGGCGGAGACCACGGTGCGCAGCTCGTCGAGCGTCGAGACCCGCACGGCCGCGGCCGCGACCTTGTCCCCGAGGAGCCTCTGCAGCACCGGCGAGTACCAGTAGAAGTCCTTCGAGAGGGCCTCCAGGGTCTCGCCCCCCTCGATCACCTTGTCGGGGCCGACGCAGGCGCGCAGCTCGACGATCAGGTCAGGGGGAAGCGTGGAAATGGTGCTCATGATGTGTGTGGCTGCAATGAAGGAGGTTACCCCGAAATAGCCAGAAGCGGATCGAGGATTCTCAAAGATTCTCAGCAGGCGGTGTGCCCGGTCCCGAGCCGTGGCCGCTTGTCTACCAAATGATGGAATCAGAACACCAATAGCACGGTCGTGCGCGGCGGGGTTGGCATTGTCGATGCAAGGATGGGGTCCCTTTGGGAGGCAGCGAGGAGGCCGCAGGCCCAACTGAGCCTTCCAAAACCAAGAACCGATAAAAACACCAATGAACCAACACCCTGTCTTATCACATCGAACCGCGCGCATCCCGCTAAGCGCGTGGCTGCTGGCAGCCACCCTGTGCTGGGAGGCGAGCGCCTCGGCACAGACATCATCGCCGCCGCCCACGCCGGCATCCACCCCCGCAACCTCCGCCGACACCGCCAGCGGCGGACCGGTGACGAAGCTCGAGAAGTTCACGGTAAGCGACGTCCCGGTCTCCGAGCAGGTGCTTCCCACCGTGCGGCCCGTGGCGAGCGTCTACGGCGACGGGATGAGCGTGCTCGACATCCCGCGCTCGGTGTCGTCGGTCAACAGCGCCTGGATGGCCGACCGCGGCGTCAAGGACAGCATGGACCTCGGGCAGTTCGCGCCCGGCGTCTACTCGGCGGCCAACTACGGCGTGCCCGCGGTTCCCCAGATCCGCGGCGACTTCGCCCAGGTCTACATGGACGGACAGCTGACGCCCTACACGTTCACGTCGGTGCTCCCGACGTTCAACGGCGCCGAGGCCATGGATATCGTCAAGGGTCCCGGCTCAGCCGTGTACGGCCCGCAGGGCAACGGCCCCGGGGGCTATGTGAACCTGGTCATGAAGCAGCCGTACTTCGACGGCGACCACGGTGACATCTCGGCCACGCTGGGATCATGGGCCTCGGGCCACTCCAATGGGAACCCCATGTACACGATCGACTTCGGCGGACCGCTCTCGAAGGACCTCGCGTACCGCGTGAGCTACCACGCCTCCTACGGCGACGGGTACTACAAGGACACGAAGGCCGAGGACCAGGACATCTATATGAACCTGACCTACCTCCTCTCCCACAACACGAAGATCGAGTGGTGGGGCGAGTTCTACGACCAGCGCTTCAACGAGGTCGCGGGAGCCAATCGCCCGACCCAGGCCTTCATCTGGAACGGCACCTACGTGGCCGGGACCTCCGTCTCCGGGTATGCCGGCATCTTCGGCCTCCTCGATCCGGCGACCATCTCGGTCGTCAAGCTGCCCGCCTACATCACGGTGGAAAACAACCAGGACGCGAACCTGAGCCGGCGCTTCATCTCGCAGGGCACCGAGACGGTGGACCTCTCCTCGGACTCCCAGCTGATCAACCACACCTTCTTCGAGGTCTCGGCGGCGCGCCAGTTCGAGGGCTTCGGCTATGACGAGGTCATGCCCCTCAACCAGGAGATCCAGGACCGCCTGGAGTACCATACGACCAAGACGCTCGGCGGCATCACCAACACGGTCATCGCCGGCGGCGACTTCCGCTACTCGCGCCTGGTCTCCTACAACGACTTCAGCCTCCAGCCGTTCTTCTACTTCGACCTGACGAAGGACCTGAGCCAGGTGCTGATCCCCGGATACTCCACCTACCTGCACGACACGATCGGAAGCGGCATGCAGGTCCCCGGATACCCCGGTTTCAGCGGCCAGAACGGAAGCTCGGGCGACCAGGACTCGCACATCTACGACACCGCGGCCTTCGTGCAGGACAACATCCAGTGGACGAAGGAGCTCTCGACCCTGCTCGGCTTCCGCGAGGACAACGTCAAGGCGGACTCCTCGAGCCCGCCGTTCATCAACGCCAATGTGACGCCGAGCGTCTACCAGCCCCAGGGCTACTACTACAGCGCCAACGTCACCGCCCTCGACCCGTCGTACTTCGCGAGCTTGGTCTACAAGCTGACGGACGCCTCGTCGGTCTACTTCACGTTCGACAAGGTCGACGCGATCCTCGGCTCCGGAAACTTCGGCGGCGTGAACGTGACCTCGGGTTCGGGTGCCACGGATCCCAACCACCAGCTCGGCGTGGCGCTCAAGACGGGCAGCACCCTCTACGAGCTGGGCTTCAAGCAGTCCTTCCTCGGCAACAAGCTCTACTTCGCGGCGGACGTGTACGAGCAGAAGAAGACCGAGCCCCAGATCGAGGGCCCCGCCCTGCTGGTGAAGACCCAGGGCGTCGAGCTCGACACGGTCTACCAGCCCACGGTGGCCCTGACGTTCAACGGGAACTTCACCTACCAGAACGCCACCGCCTTCGGAGGGTACTTCTACCAGCAGACCGGCAACTACCTGGACGGATACCCGACGTCCTTCGTGGTCCCCGGAGCCGGCGGCCTCACGGGAACCGGCCTCGGAAGCCCCAACTTCACGGGCTACCAGCCGCCCACCGGCCGCATCCGCGCGCCGGGCGTCCCGCAGCTGCTCGCCAACTTCTTCGTCGAGTATAAGTTCGCCTCGGGCTTCGGCTTCGGCGGCGGACCCAAGATCACGGGCAAGCAGTATGCCAACGACCAGGACACCCTGCACATCCCCGGCCAGTACGAGGTGGACGGCTACATCTTCTACAAGTGGGGCAAGCACTGGGACGTCCACGTCAACATCAACAACCTGACGAACCAGCGCATCCTCGACACGATCGACACGAGCTTCGCGGGCAACGACCTGATCTTCGTGAGCGAGCCGATCAACGCGTCGGTGACCGTGCACTACCGGTTCTAAGGCTCCCCCAGGGTCGGCCATGACGACCTCCCTCGCGCGAACCTCGTTCGTGTTCACCCTGCTTACGGGCGCAATCCTCACGGGTTGCGCCCGTAAGGCCTTGCAGGCCCCGCCCACGGCCGCCGCGGCGCCGGGCCTGCTCAAGGTGACGGTCAGCCTCGACTGGTACCCCGAGGCCGAGCTCGGCGGGTTCTACCAGGCGCTCTCCAAGGGTTTCTACCGCGACGCGGGCCTCGACGTCACCATCATCCCCGGCGGGACGTCGATGCACCCCGTCCAGAGCCTCGCGCTCCAGAAGACCGACTTCAGCGTCGCCGCGAGCGACGAGGTGGTGATGGACGTGGCGAACGGACTGCCGCTCGTCATCGTGGGCGCCTTCCTGCAGCACTACCCGACGGGTGTCCTGGTCCGCCAGGAAAGCCCCGTCCGGGATTTCAGGGACCTCGACGGCCGTACCGTAATCGGCGTGCCCGGGGCGGGATGGATCGCGCACGTGGAGAAGCGCTTCGGCATCCACATCAAGGTGATCCCCATGGGTTTCGAGATCGGACGGTTCCTCGCGGACCCGTCCACGATCCAGCAGTGCTACATCACCAGCGAGCCCTACTACGTCGAGAAGAACGGCGTGAAGGCGCGCTTCCTGCTCGTGGCGGACTCGGGATACGATCCCTATCGGGTGATCATCGTCCACCGCGCCTCGCTCCGCGAGAGGCCCGAGGTGGTGCGGGCGTTCGTGGCCGCCTCGATGCGGGGCTGGAATGACTTCGCCTACGGCGATCCCTCGCCCGCGGTGGAGGAGATCCTCCGGCAGAACGCGGAGACCAACCGCGAATTCGTCCTGCAGAGCGTCGCGACCCTCAGGCGCTACCACATCATCGAGGGTGACGCCGCCAAGGGTGAGCGCACCGGCGTGATGACCCGGAAGCGGCTGGGCGAGCAGATCGAGATCCTCGCCGGGATCCACAAGATCGACGCGGCCTACCCGGTCGATCGCCTGGCCTCCTTCGACTTCTCGCCCGAGGGCGTGCCGCCACCGGCGCGGCCCTAGGCTCAGGCAAACGGGAACGCGGGCCACGCGCCGTCCATGGGCGCCGCGACGCCCGGGAAGCGGCGGAGCTTGCCGGGGTTCATGAGTCCGAGCGGGTCGGCCTCGCGCTTGAGGGCGTACTCGCGGCCGTAGTCGCCCTTCGGGTGGAAGTCCTCGAGGTAGCAGCTGTGCGGGTTGGCGATCCCGACCCCGATCTCGGCGCAGTAGTCCATGATCTCCTTCAGGCGCGCCTCGGTCGTGAACCTCACGAGCGGCGCGCCCCCCCTTACCATGAGCGACTGCGCCCCGCTTCCGATGCGCATGTACTCAAGGTGGACCAGGAATTCCCCCGGATAGCGGGCCTTGAGCAGGTCGATCTGCTCGGCGAAGTTGTCCCCGAAGCCGACCTGGAGGTAGGTGAGCTCGGGGACCGCCTTGATCGCCCAGAGCGTGGTGTGGTTCCAGGTGTAATCGGAGAGCATCGGGGCCCGCCGGGGCTCCGCGTGCGGGATCACGTGGGTGACGTCGAGGCCCGCCGACGCCGCCCGCGCACCCACCTCCGCGGTGAAGGCGTCGTCCACCTCGAGGAAGCACACGTGCTGGCCCTCGGGAAAGAACTTGCGGATCGGCTTGAAGTACGACGGCACCGGGTCCTCGAAGACGCTCAGCAGGCGCTTGGGCACCCGGTCATCGTAGGCGAGGCCGTCGGCAAAGTCTCGAAGCGCGGCCCACGAGGTGCCGGCCACCACCACCTGGTCCCAGCGCCGGGCGGGCGCCAGCCGCAGCGTCACCTCGACCAGGATCCCGTTCGTGCCGTAGGTGTGGAACGCCCGCAGGGCGTCCGCCTCCTCCAGGACGAGCACCCTCGGCTCGCGCTCGATCGTCAGCACCTTCAGCCGCCGGATGGTGCCGTTGTCCCGGAGCGTGCCCCAGGTTACCGAGCCGATGCCCCCGGTGCCCCCCGAGATGAACCCCCCCACCGAGGCCTTCATCCAGGTCGAGGGGTACGAGCGCAGCTCCCATCCGCCGGCCCGGGCTGCGTTCTCGAGGGTCACGAGGCGCGTGCCCGGCTCGCAGGTGACGAGGCCCCCGCCCAGCTCGAGGATGCGGTCCATTCCCGTCACGTCCACGACCAGGCCCCCGCACAGGGGGATGCACTGGCCGTAGTTGCCCGTGGCCGCGCCGCGCAGCGTGACCGGCAGGCCATGCGTGGCGGCCACCGCGACCACCTGCAGGAGCACGTCGAGGGAGAACACCTTCACGGCCACCGCGGCTCGGTAGTCCTTCAGGCGGTCCAGCAGCACGGGAGAGTACCAATAGTAGTCCTTCGAGAGGGTCTCCACACCGGCCGTGTCGGTGATGACGTTCTCGGTGCCCGCAAAGCTGCCGAGCTCGTCGATCACCTCGTTTGAAACCTCCACAAAGCCGGGGGTGCGCATGGCACCGCGGGAAGCATCGGGTGTGCCAGCAGCCCCCGGGAGGCTCGTGGCACAAACATCGGCCCGAGGCCTCCCTGGGGCACGAGGTGTGCTTAGCTCGACAAGGGGAGGCTTCCGGACACCGTTTTCGGGGGCACCTCCCGCAACCAACGACCCATGGGAACCTTCGTCACCTCAGAGAATACCAGCCCCGAGCTGCGGGCGCGGGCCGCCACGATCGCCGTGCTCCCGGTGGGCGGCACCGAGCAATGCGGCCCGAAGCTGCCCTGCTCCACCGACAGCATGATCGCGGACCTCTGCTCGCGGCACTACGCGCGGGCCCTCGGCGCCTACCTGGCGCCGATGCTCCCCTTCAACACGTCCCAGGAGCACGCGGGTTTCCCGGGCACCCTCTCGCTGAGCCCGCCCCTGCTGACCCAGGTGGTCACGGAGCTCGTGACGGAGCTCGCGAGGCAGGGCTACGACAAGATCGTGGTGGTGAGCCCCCACGGCGGCTCCCTCTGGCTGCCGGCGTTCATCCGAACGATCAACCACGCCCGCAGGGACCTGGTCGTGATTTCGGGCGGCGCGGGCGCGGAGCGCAGCCAGAGGAAGGCGATCGAGGCCTGCGGCTGGACGCCCCCGGGGGAGATGCACGGCGGCGCCTTCACGGTGGCGAGCGTGGCGTATCTGAGGCCCGACCTGATCCGGCCGGGCACGGCGGGCGCCCCCGTCGACACCAAGATGAAGGAGTTCGCCCATTACATGGTGTGGGACCGGATTGCTCCCGACGGGGCCTGGGGCCAGTTCACCGCCGAGGACGAGGGCAAGGATTGGGCGCCCATCGGCAGGCGCTACTGGGAGACGTTCCTGCGCGAGCAGTCGGCCGAGCTCGCAGCTCACCTGCGCACGGCCGCGGAGCTGCGGGGCATCCCCTGGGGCGATTGAGCCCGTAACGGCCGATGATCCCCCTCGGAATCCGCTGCGCCTCGGTGACCCTTGCAGCCGCGCTCCTGGCCGGCTGCTCGAAGGCCCCGGTGCCGGCGGCGGGCCCCGCTCCCTCCGCGGCCCTTCCCAAGCTGCGCTTCCACACCGACTGGTACCCGCAGCCGGAGCAGGGCGGCAACTTTCAGGCGGCCGCGCGCGGCTTCTACCGCGAGGCAGGCCTGGACGTCGAGATCCACACGGGCGGTCCCGGCAGCCCGATGATCACCGGGCTCTTGGCCGGCCAGGACGACGTGGAGATCGCCGAGAGCGTGGACGTCATCACCCGCGTGGGCAGCGGCGTGCCCGTCGTGATGGTCGGCGCCGTGATGGAGCACGACCCCCTCGCGGTCATGGTGCACGCCTCCGACCCGGTCCGCACCCTGGCGGACCTCGGGGGGCGCACGGTGATGGCCCTTCCCGGGACGACGTGGCTCACCTACGTCAAGGAACGCTACCACATCGACTTCAACCTGATCCCCATGAACTTCAGCCTCGCGCAGTTCATGGCCGACCCGCGGTTCATCCAGCAGTGCTTCATCACCAGCGAGCCGTTCTTCGCCGCGCAGAACGGCGTCCCCGTGCGGTCCCTGCTGATCTCCGAGTCCGGCTACGACCCCTACCGCGTGTACGTGACGACCCGCGCGTACGCTCGGCAGCACGCGACCGAGCTGAGGGCCTTCCTCGCGGCCTCGATACGCGGCTGGGACGACTTCTCCGCGGGCGACTCGTCGCCGGGACGCCGCGAGATCCTGCGCCTCAACAGCCAGATGACGCCGGCGTTCTTCGACTACAGCCTGGCTGCGATCGGCCGCTACCACCTTATATCGGGCGACCCGGCACGGGGCGACCGCACCGGGCTCCTCACCCGGCGGCGCCTGCAGGACCAGATCGACCTTCTC
>CAIXHE010000162.1 GCA_903919205.1 uncultured Opitutaceae bacterium
ATGCTGCACAATAAACAGCATTTCGTTGTGGTCGGCGTCGGGCTCGGGGTCGGCGTCGGAGTGTGCGTCGGCGTGGGCGTCGGCGTGGGCGACGGGGTCGGCGACGGCGTGGGCGACGGAGTCGGGCTCGGGGTCGGCGTCGGAGAAGGCGTGGGCGTCGGGCTCGGCGTGGGCGTCGGCGTGTGCGTCGGGGTGGGCGACGGCGTGGGCGTCGGGGACGGCGTGGGGCTCGGCGTCGGGGTGGGCGACGGGGTGGGCGTCGGGCTCGGGGTCGGCGTCGGGGTGGGCGTCGGCGTCGGGCTCGGAGTCGGCGTCGGCGTGTGGGTGGGCGACGGTGTGGGCGTCGGCGACGGGGTGGGCGTTGGAGAAGGCGTGGGCGTCGGGGTATGGGTCGGCGTCGGCGACGGGGTCGGAGTCGGGCTCGGCGTCGGTGTGGGCGAAGGCGTGGGCGTGGCGGTCGGCGTCGGCGACGGGGTCGGCGTCGGGGTGTGCGTGGGCGTCGGCGACGGCGTCGGCGTCGGAGAAGGCGTGGGCGTCGGGGTATGGGTCGGGGTCGGCGACGGGGTCGGAGTCGGGGTGTGCGTCGGCGTCGGCGACGGAGTCGGGCTTGGCGTCGGCGTCGGCGAAGGCGTATGCGTCGGGCTCGGCGTGGGAGTCGGGCTCGGGGTCGGCGTCGGGCTTGGCGTGGGGGTCGGGCTCGGCGTGGGAGTCGGGCTCGGGGTCGGCGTCGGGGTATGGGTCGGCGTCGGCGTCGGGGTGGGCGAAGGCGTGGGGGTCGCCGTCGGCGTAGGCGACGGGGTCGGAGTCGGGGTCGGCGAAGGCGTCGGGGTCGGCGAGGGCGTGGGATGCGGGGTGGGCGTGGGGGTGTGCGTGGGCGTCGGCGACGGCGTCGGGCTCGGGGTCGGCGTGGGCGAAGGCGTGGGGGTGGGCGACGGGGTCGGCGTCGGCGTCGGGCTCGGCGTCGGGGTCGGCAGGTAGACGAAGTTCGAGGACTGTCCCGAGCGGTTCGCGAACACCGCGTTGATCGAGTTGTTCTGGTAGAAGCTCGACTGTCCCTGGATGATGTTCACGCCTTCATTGGCGACGCCCGTTCCGGACTGCGGGGCCTTGAGGCTGAGGGAGACGCCCACGTACACGGCCGTTCCCGCGGTCATGGCGGTGCCCACCTTGGGCTGGGGCGCGAAGGGATACTGGACCGAGCCGCCGTTCTGGGGAATCGAGGAGGCGATGACGGTCGGGGTGGGCGGCGCGGCCACGGAGGTGGTGTCGTACCACAGCAGCTGGTCACCCGCGGCGCTCAGCTGGTACTTGCGCTGCCGGGTGACCGTGGCCACCGAGTACTTCGGCACCACGTCGATGGACGCCTGGCCGGAGAGGTTGGCGAGGGTGTCGGTGAGGGTGATCTGGTAGGTGGTGCCGCTTACCAGGGAGGCGCCCTGGATCAGGGCACCGGAGGCGCCCAGGTTCGGGAAGGGCAGGGACAGGTAGTCGCCCGCCTGGGGCGTGAGCACGCCCGCCGGCGGGGACGTCGTGAACGTGAGATTGATCGTGTTGCTGCTGAGCGGCGTGTCCTGGGCCACGGCGGCGGGGCCCCAGACGCCCACGTTGTAGGTGAAGCCGCTGTAGGCCGTGTTGGTGGCGTTCGGACCCACGAAATTGACCGGGTAGAGGTCGCCCGATTGCGACATCTCCCTGGAGAGATGCTCGAACACGTGGCGGCCCTTGGCCGTCGTGTCGTTCATGGCGGTGGTCTTGGCGGTGCTGACCACCCCGTTCACGAGGAACATCACGACGCCCACCATCAGCAGCGAGACGACGCCCAGGGTCACCACCATCTCCACCATCGTGAAGCCGACCGGGCCCTTCTTGCCCAGCCTCGCCCTGCGGAAGATCTCAAGGGGGGAGCTCATGGCACCGAGCGCAGGACGCTCACCGTGATGGGGGGCGGGGACTTACCCACCGTGGTGAACGTCACCGTAAAGTCCGCCCGGAGGATGTAGCCGGCCGACTGGACGGGCTGAGTCAGGGTGGGAACCCCGGGGGTCGAGGTGGCCACGGCCGGGGCAAAAACAGGGGGATTCAGGTACCAGACCGTGCGGGTGATCTGGGCGTTGGTCCCGTTGGACCCGGGCACGTCGCCGAGCGGAATCGAGATGTAGGGGGCCGCCAGGTCGGGGCTGGCTCCGCCGTTGACCGTCGTCTGCGTGCCGTCGGGGTTTGTGATGGTCCAGGACAGCCCGTAGCCGGTGGACGACGTCACCGAGAACATCGGCAGCAGGTTTCCCTGCGAATCCTGGGTCGGTTGGGTCAGGAACTGGTCCGCGAACGACTTGACGAAGAAGCGGGCGTGGTCGGTCGCGCGCGCCTTGGCGCCGACCTGGTACGAGAAGATGAGCGACTGGAGGATGCCGAGCGCCATCATCGAGAGCAGCACCGTCGAGACCATCACCTCAACAAGCGTAAAGCCCCCGTGAATGCGGCCAAAGCGCTGCCGGGATGTCTGTCCGCGGAGGGAGGCTGTACGCTGGAGGTTCAAGGTGAAATCGTCGCTGGAATCACGGTCTCTTCTAGTCGTAATTGCATTGCATGTATCGGGTCGTTTCAACGCTATTCTACGTCAAACAACTGTAATACGTAGTCGCCGCACGCCGCATGCAACACCTAGGTCTGCTGTTCACGCTCGCCCTCTTGGGGGTCAACCTATGGGGGCTGATGCTGGCCGCGGGACTCTACTGGCGCAACCGCTGGTTCGCCTTCGCGGCGGGCCCCATCCTGGTCGTGACGGCGGTGTATGCGATCGAGTGCCACCACGGCCTCGGGCCCTCGCTGCCCTGGCTCGGACTCGTCTCCTCGCTCGCCTCGGTGTCCCTGATCGCCGCCAGCGTCACCCCCTGGCAGCCCGCCTGGGCGGGGGCCCGGGGCGCCACGCTGCTGGCCCGCTGGCGCGAGGAGTTCGCGCCGAGGCGCCTCGTCAGCTGTTTTGGCATCGCCGCCGCGGTGTTCCTCTACGCGCTCCTCTGGCGCTTCACGGCGCCCGACATCGACGGATCCTCCGAGAAGATCGCCGACTTCTCCTACATCTGCAGCTACTACACGGGCGCCACGATCCCGGTGCCGGACGTGTGGTTCTACCCGTACCTCTCGACGCAGTACTACAGCTTCCAGCACTACGGGGCGGCGCTCATGGGCCGGGTGCTCGGGCTGCCCCCCGGCACCGCCTACAACCTGGGCCTGTGCCTGCTGGTCTCCCTAGGGGGCACCGCCTTCTCGGGCGCGGTCTTCATGGCCGCGCGCAAGGCGTGGGTGCGGGCGCTCGTGATCGCGGGCTTCGTGATCGGGGGCACCGGCGTCACGCTCCTCGTCCACGCGACCGACTCGGACGTGCAGCCCTGGACCAGCATGCGCTTCATCGGCAGCGCCCAGATGGACAAGCCGGGCATCGGCCAGTGGCTGCACGACTACAACTACAAGTTCACGGTCAAGGACCCCGAGGGCAAGGCGCACCCGCTCGAGCTGCCCGGGGAGATCTTCTCCTATGTCGTCTTCCTCGGCGACTACCACGCGCCGCTCTCGGGCTACTACCTGCTGGGGATAAGCACGATGGCCATGCTGCTCTGGTCCCGCTCGGGCCTGCTGCGCTACCCGGTGATCGCGGGGGCGACCCTCACCTGGACCCTCCTCGCCAACACCTGGGTGCTGCCGCTCCAGGGCCTCGCCGTCGCCAGCTGGCTCGCCCTCAACTACCGGGACGCGAGGCGCCTCGTGCCGGCCGTCGCGGCCGGCGCGGCCGGGGTCTGGATGCTGGCCTGGGTCTATATCTCCCAGTTCACGGCGTCGGCCGCGGGCTACAACGTGGCCCTCAAGCTCGTGCCGTGGAACGAGCACACCCCCCCGATCCTCTTCGGGCTCTTCTTCCTGCCTACCCTCGCTCTCATGACGCTCGGCTTCTTCTCCGGGGCGCCCCAGGGCCGGCGGCTGGCGCTCCTCTGGCTCGGCTTCCTCGTCTTCTCCGAGTACTTCTACGTGAAGGACATCTACTCGGGCATGTACGACCGGTTCAACACCACCCTCAAGTGGTGGCCCTGGATCTCGGCCGGCGCCCTCATGACGCTAGGCCCCCTCGTGCTGGAGCAGAGCCGCCGGCGCTGGGTGCGCTGGGCCGGGTTCGTGTTCTGCTTTTATCCCTGCCTCTACGTGTACGACCTGTGGAGGCCCCTCCACGAGCGCTCCGCCGACGCCTTCGGCGCCATGGAGGGAACCCAGTTCCTGACCCGAGAGGAGTTCCCGAGGCTCATGCTCGGGCGGCTCAAGGTGGAACCGGTCGGCGTCTGCATCGAGCGGCCCGAGAAGGAGGGCGGCTTCACGAACTCGGCCGTCATCCCGCTCTTCGCGGGCCAGCGCATGTGGCTCGGCTGGTACGGCCACGAGCTGCTCTGGCGCGGATTCCGCGAGGACATCCGCCGCCGCCATGACCGCCTGATGCTCTTCTACGACGGCGGCATCGAGGACGCGGGCACCTGGCTCTCCTCGCAGGGCATCGACTACGTGCTCTGGTACCGGAGCGGCGACACCGACGAGCTCTGGGAGAAGGTGAACCGCACGGTGGGGCCCCAGTACGTCTGGGTCGACATCCTCACGTACCCCGAGAACCACCGGCGGGTGGGCTTCTGGAGGCGGGCCCCGGCCCACGCGCGCTCGGCCGCTCCCTAGCCGCGCACGTCGCGCAGCTTTTCGAAGGTGTGGAGGGCGGCACCGACCACCTGGTCCATGTTCAGGTAGCGGTACTGGGCCAGCCGACCGATGAAGGTGACCCCGGGCTCGCGCTCGGCCAGGTCGCGGTACTTGGCCGCCAGGGTGTCGCTTTCGGGGCCCGGAACGGGGTAGTTCGGGTCGCTTTCGCCCGGCCGGTACTCCGCCGGGAACTCGCGCACGAGGTTCGAGCACGCGCTCGACTGGCCGGTCACGTGCTTCAACTCGACCGTGCGGGTGAAGGCCTCGGGGCCCGGGTAGTTCACCTGGAGGACCGGCTGCGCGAAGCCGGTCGGCACCTGCTCGGCCCCCAGCTCCTCCAGGGCGTAGCGGGCGGTGCGGTAGGGAAGGGGGCCGAAGCGGCTGCCGAAGTACTCATCGAGCGGCCCCGTGTAGATCAGGTGGCGGTAGCGCACCCGGGGCAGGACGTCGCGGTAGTCCGTGCCGAGGAGTACCTCGGCACCCGACGCCTCGACCAGCGCCTCGAACATGGCGTCGTAGCCGTCGCGCGGGAGCGCCTGGAACTCGTCCTTGAAGTAGCGCTCGTCCAGGCCCGTGTGGATCGGGATCCTGCGGCAGACCGAGGCGTCGAGGGCCTCGGCCGGCCTGCCCCACTGCTTCTCGGTGTAGCCCCTGTAGAAGAACTCGTAGAGCTCGGGGCCGACGGCCGCCAGGATCGCCTCCTTCGAGTTGGCCGGGGACGGTATCGGCAGCGCGCTGCGGGCGATGTAGGCCTTGAAGTCGTCCTCCGTGGCGGCCGCGTTGCGGCTGAACTGCCGGAAGGTCCCCAGGTTGATCGGGAAGCTCCAGTAGGTGCCCCCCGCGAAGACGTTCACCCGGTACTTGGCGTCCTGCCAAGCGGTGAAGCGGCTCAGGTAGGTGCGCACGAGCTCCGAGTTCGTGCGGAAATAGTGGGGCCCGTAGACGTGGTAGAAGAGACCGTTGCGGTCCTTGCGGTCGTGGCAGTTGCCCCCGATGTGGTCGCGGCGCTCGACGACCAGAGACGAGCGCCCGAGCGAGCCCAGGCGCTCCGCGAGCACGAGGCCCGAGAGCCCCGCCCCGACGATCAGGTAGTCGTAGCTGTCTCGCATCCTCTAGCGTCCCAGCCGGTAGACGTCCTGGTGCAGTCGCAGCGCCTTGGGCGCGAAGCCCCAGAGCTTCACGGTGGGGTGTCCGCCGATCCGGTCCCGGAAGTGGATCGGCACCTCGCGGAAGCCGTGCGGCTCTAGAAGCAGCGCCATCGCGATGTTCGCCAGGTTGAAGTCGGCGGGCACGCGAGCAGCCGTCGCGGCCGCGAGCTTCGCGTCGTAGAGCCGGAAGGGCACGTTCGTGTCGTTGAGTCGGGTGCCCCGCGCCAGCTTGAGCGAGAGGCGCAGGACGGCGCTGATCAGCCTGCGGGCCGCCCCGTCGTCGCGGCTGCGGCGCCTTCCGTAGACGGCGGGGGCCTGGTCCCGCAGCGCCCAGACGGCCGCGAAGCCCGCCGGGTCGCACTGCCCGTCGGAGTCGATCTGGAAGACGCGGGCGGCGCCCATCCTCGCAGCCTCGGCGTAGCCCACCAGGCAGCTCTGGCCGTGCCCGCGGTTGGCGTGGCGATGGACCCGCAGCTCGGGCCATCCGAGCGACGCGAGGCGCTCGGGCGTCGCGTCCTTCGAGCCGTCATCGACCACAAGGATCGAGAAGCGCCCGTCGCCCACGGTGCGCGAGAGCTCGGTCCTCCACTCGGTCAGGACCGGGATGATGGCGTCCTCCTCGTTGTAGACCGGCACAACGAGAACGACTTCGGGAGAGGGGGCGGACGCAGTGCTTTGCACGTGTGGGCCGTGAGGCTGGAAGGCCTAGCGTCACCGGAGCCGTCGCGGGGACGCAACGACAAAGCCGTGCGGAAAACACCCATTCCGCAACCGAACGCCTTGATTCAGAAATTTTTAACCGCTTCCCGTCGGCGCCGCCTAAGGCGCGAGCGCCGGATAGTCGGTGTAGCCGGTGGCATCGGGGGCGTAGAAGGTCGCCGGAACCGGCTCGTTCAGGGGGGAGCCCTGCAGGATGCGCCGGGGCAGGTCCGGGTTGGCGATGAAGAGCCGGCCGAAGGCCACGGCATCGGCCTCGCCCGCGGCGACGACGCGCGCGGCCTCCTCGGGCGTGAACTTCTCGTTGGCGATGTAGGTGCTCCCGAAGGCGGCCTTCAGCTGGGGGCCGATCCGGCCCGCCCCCACCGACTCGCGTGCGCAGAGGAAGGCGATCTTGCGGCGCCCGAGCTCCCGGGCGACGTACGAGAAGGTCGCCAGCGGGTTGGAGTCGCCCATCGACTGGGCGTCGCCGCGGGGCGCCAGGTGCATGCCGACGCGGGAGGCCCCCCAGACCGAGACGACGGCGTCCGTGACCTCGAGCATCAGGCGCGCGCGGTTCTCGACCGGGCCGCCGTAGGTGTCCGTGCGGTGGTTGGACGAGTCCTGGAGGAACTGGTCGAGCAGGTAGCCGTTCGCGCCGTGAATCTCCACGCCGTCGAAGCCGGCGGCCTTCGCGTTCACGGCCCCCTTTCGGTAGGCCTCGACGATGCCCGGGATCTCCGAGAGCTCGAGGGCGCGCGGGGTCACGTAGGGGGTCGCCGGGCGCACGATGCTGACGTTGCCCGCGGGGGCGAGGGCGCTCGGTGCCACGGGGAGGGCCCCGCCGAGGAACATCGGGTGGGAGATGCGCCCGACGTGCCAGAGCTGGAGCAGGATCCGGCCGCCGCCCGCGTGCACGGCGCGGGTGACCGCGCGCCAGCCCTCGACCTGCTCGTCGGACCAGATGCCCGGGGTGTCGGCATAGCCGACGCCCATCGGCGTCACGGCGGTGGCCTCCGAGAGGATCAGGCCCGCCGAGGCCCTCTGCCCGTAGTAGCGGGCCATGAGGGCGTTCGGCACGCGCCCGCCCCCGCCCGCGCGAGCGCGGGTGAGCGGGGCCATGAGGATGCGGTTGGGGATCAGGAGGTCCCCGACCAGGAGCGGGTCAAACAGGGTGGGCATGGAAAAAGGTCACTGAAAAGGATCCGAACGCGAAGGTTTGTCTAGCCGCTTCCCAAGAAAGGCTCGAGAGCGGGCGAATTGGTTTTGCCCGGCGCGCCCCGGCGCTCCCATGATCGGCGGCATCATGGCGCAGCACTGGCTCGTGAAGCAGGAACCGGAAAGCTACTCGTGGACGGACTTCGAGCGGGAGGGATCCACCCGCTGGGAGGGGGTCCGCAATTACCAGGCCCGCAACAACCTGAAGGCCATGAAGGCCGGCGACCGGGTGCTCTTCTACGCGAGCGGCGAGACGAAGGCCGTGATGGGCTTGGCGGCCGTGTCGCGCGCCGCCTTTCCCGACGCGACGGCGGACGAGGAGGGCTGGGTCGCCGTGGAACTCGAGGCCCGGCGAGCGCTGGCGCGCCCGGTCACGCTCGCCGAGGTCAAGGCCGCGCCCGAGCTCGCGGGCATCGCCCTTGTGCGCAACAGCCGCCTCTCGGTGATGCCCCTCGGGGCGGCCGAGTTCCGGCGCATTGTCGCGCTCGGGGCGGCCTGACCTTCGCCTCCGCCCCGCCCGGCGCGCCAAGATCTGCGCAGACCTAGGCAACGCTCGCGGGGCCAGGCGGCGGCTTAGCTGATAGGATGGCGCGCGTCCGATGCATCCCTCCCAGATCCCCATCCTCTTCGTGGTCGGCGCGAGCGCGCGCACCGCGCCCCTCGGCTTGCGCGAGCGGATGGCCCTCTGCGATGAGGGGCAGGCCGCCCTTGCACGGGACCTCTCGGCCCTTCCCTGGCTTCAGGAGCACGTGATCCTGTGCACCTGCAACCGCGCCGAGGTCTACGGGGTCGCGACGGGTCGCGACGCCGCCGAGCGGGTGGCCCGGATGCTCTGCGAGCGTCAGGGCGTCCCCGCGGATGCGTTCGCTTCCCACGGATTCCTGCACCACGACCGCGAGGCGATCCGGCATTTGATGGAGGTGGCCTCGGGCCTGGACTCCCAGGTCCTCGGCGAGACGGAGATCCTGGGGCAGGCCAAGCGGGCCTACGAGGCGGCCCAGGAGCGGGGTTCGGTGGGCGCCATCCTCAATCGCCTCTTCCAGAAGACCTTCCAGGCCGCCAAGCGGGCGCGCAGCGACACCGGGCTCTCCTCGGGCCAGGTGAGCCACGCGAACCTCGCGGTGGACCTGGCCTCGACGGTG
>CAIXHE010000163.1 GCA_903919205.1 uncultured Opitutaceae bacterium
AAGAGCTATGCAAAAGGGAATCCTTCCCGTCCCATGACTCGCCGAAGGTCGTCTCTCCCCGCGTGAGAAGGTCCACCCAGCCGGGATAGCTGGTCTGGCTCACCATGGAATAGATAAGGTCGTTGCGGTGGGCCTCGACCAGGAGCTTGAACAGCATCGCTCCTCCCGTGATTCCGGCGTCTATGTGCCCCTTTCTGACCACGAGGATCTGGTCCTCAAGCTGCCGCCAGACAACGCCACGGTCGGAGGCCGGGGGTACGTCGGCGAGCAGGGCCATGGCTAGGTAGGCCTGGGTATGGGCCGCGTACCCCCCTTGGTCGGGCCTGTAGAAAGCCTGATTGATGGCGCTTCTCACCTGATTCGCCCGGGCCGACCAATGGGCCGCCCGTTCACCCTTGCCGACCAATCGGGCGATCTCAGCGGCGGTCGAGAGTTCGTAGGCCCAGTAGCAGTTATTGAAGAAGAGTGTGTCCTGCGTCCCGTTGTTGATGCCCTTGGCTCCCGGCCACAGCCAGTCGCCCAGGAAATCCCAGTCGCCCCCCCAGCGGTGAAGCAGGTTTCCGGACGACTTGGTCTCAAGATATGCAATCCATCGCTCGATGGTCGCAAAGTTGGTTTGCAGCATCTGGAGGTCGCCTGTGTGCCGGTAGAATTCCCAGGGCAGGTCCACGCAGTATCCGCTCCAAGCCGGCCCTCCCCCTCCCCAGTACGTGGGCGCCGTGTAGGGCACGTCCCCAGGCTCGTGCGTGCCGAAGGCCACGGGCAGAAGTCTCGGGTCCGGGGTGTCGCGCTCCTGGTATTGGACGTCCCTCCAGTCCTGCGACCATTTTGTGAAGAAGGCCTCCGTGCGGTAGTTCATGAGCGCTGTCACCGTGGTGGCGTGCGCGTCGCCGCCGTACCCCATGCGCTCGCGATGAGGGCAGTCGACCAGGTAGCCCCCGAGGCTCAGGTTCTCGAGGGTCCACAGGGTCGTGTTGTAGATTTGGTTCAGGTTCGCCTCGGAGCATTCAAACGCCGAGGCCCTCGAATAGGCGGTGCGCACGAGCCAGCCACGGACCGCGTCGAGCGCAGGGCGGCCTCTCAGACCGCGGATCGTGATCCATCGACCGGCGCTGTAGTTGAAGTGGTTCGAAAAGAAGCCCCGACCCGTGCTTCCGATCACATAGGAGCTATGGAGCCCATAGGTCATCGCCTCCCCGGGACGCTCCGAGATTTCAAAGTCGATACGGTCTCCCGGATTGCCAGAGATCCGCGCTTCCACCCACCCCGAGAAGTTGCGGCCCATGTCGAATCGATAGACCCCAGGACTGGGCTCCTCGAGGCCCTGGGCGTTGATCGCCTCAATAAGGCGGTTGGGCTCCGCTGTTTCCGCGGTCACTTCGAGGTGCGGATGGAACACCACGGCTGGAGTCCAGCCTGCGTCACTCTGGCCGGGGGAGGCCCATCCCGGGAGCTCGCGATTGGCGTCAAACGACTCGCCTCCGTACTTCATGAAGGACCAAGATCCCAGGAGCCTGTTCGGGCTCGGGTGGCTCTTCCATGACGAGTCGCTGACGATCCGCCGCGCGGAGCCGTCCCTCATCACGAGGTCGATCTGCGCCATCGCGATCGGCGCCCGGGGCTTGTCCGCCGTCGCGAAGGCGGGATAGATCGACCATCCCGTGCCCAGCCACAACCCGAGGACGTTGTGCCCGCGGTGGAGTCGGTCCGTGATGTCATAGGTCACGTAACGGGCCCGCTGGCCATTGTCCGTGACGCTCGGCATCAGAACCGCGTCACCCACTTTGCGTCCGTTAACATACAGTTCCTGGAAGCCCACGGACGCCACATGCGCTATCGCGCGTGCAGGCACCTCCTCGAGATCGACCCCTCGCCGGAACCACGGGTCCAGTAGCACATTTTCCTGCGCATCGGCCGACTCACTCTCGCCGGTTCCGATCCAGGATGCCGTCCAATCCCCCTTCTCCCGAAGTCCAGTGCGGAACGCGGCGGGCGCGCTCCAATCGCTCCATGCCGAGGCCTGGTCGCGCGCTCGCACGACCCAGCTGTAGGCCACGTTGGGCTCGAGCGCGGCGCCCGCGTAGGAGACCCGGCTCTGCCCGGACGGCACCTCGCCGGAATCCCACAACAGCCTTGCCTCGCTAGCGGGCCCGGGCGCGCTAGAGACTCTCACCTCGTACGCCGTCTGACTCAGCTGCCGCGCCGCGGCCTGAACGGGCTCGAGGACCCAACTGAAGCGAGGGCGCGCCGAGTCCACCGCGTTTGGATCCACCTGGTACTCAGTCCTGAGGTCGGTCGGAGACAGGCCGCCCGCTCGGCACGGCCCCTCCAGGAACGCACACGCTACGAGGGCGCCGAGGATCCGGAAGAAACGCCGCCATCCCAGGATCCGATGCGAAAGGCGCAGAGCCAGTGGATGGAGCTCGGATTTGACCATGCGAACGTAGGGGATGCTTAACGGCGACATCTTCTTGGGGTGGGTGGCTGCGCCGGGGAGCTGGGGGCGTTTGCACCGGGTCCCGGGGTCTAGACAGATCACCTAACAGGCCGTCAGCCTATCTCCCACACCGCGCTTGTCGATGCCTTGTCGACACCCGGGTGCGGGCGCGCTCCCGCCCAGGCGCTGGGGCGTCTCCGTTGACAGGCCACGCCAACGGGGGTTCAACCTCCTCATTGCCCCATGAATCCCCTTCCCGACTCCCCGAAGACTCTTGATCGACGCTCCTTCATCAAGGCCGCCGGCGGTGCGGCCGCCCTGGCCGCGCTGCCGCTCGGCGCAGCCGCCGCAGCCGAGGTGACCAAGCCCGTAACCCTCGCTTTCGTCGGGTGCGCCCACATCCACACGCCGGGATTCGTCAAGCTCCTGCAGGCGAGTTCCACCCCCGTGCGCGTGAAGTCTGTCTGGGACCACGACCCCGCCCGCTCGGCGCACAGGGCCGCGGAGCTGGGCGCCGCCGTTGCGGCAAGCCCAGGCGAAATCTGGTCCGACCGGGAGATCACCGGGGTGGTCATCTGCTCGGAAACGAACCGCCACCGCGAGCTCGTCCTTGCGGCAGCGGCGGCGGGCAAGCATATCTACGCGGAGAAGCCGCTCGGGATCACGGCGGCGGATAGCAGGGACATGGCCGAGGCGGTCACGCGCGCAAAGGTGCTCTTTACCACAGGGTATTTCATGCGGACGATCCCGCAGCACCTGTTCCTTAAGAAGCAGGTCGAGGCCGGCGCGTTCGGCAAGGTCACCCGAATCACCGGCTCGAACTGCCACAACGGCTCGCTCGGGGGCTGGTTTGACGCGAAGCCCGACGCCCCCTGGGAGAACTGGCGCTGGATGGCCGATCCGTCGATCGCCGGGGTCGGAGCGTTCGGCGACCTCGGAACCCACATGCTCGACATCATGATGTGGATGTGCGGCGGCGTGGAATCCGTGTCCGCGGAGACCCGCGTCGTGACCGGCCGCTACGGCAACTGCGATGAGTCGGGCGAGGCGCTCCTGCGCTTCGGGAACGGCGTCGTGGGCTCGCTCGCCGCCAGCTGGGTGGACGTCGCCAATCCCGTGACCCTTCAAATCTGTGGGACCGAGGGCAACGCGGCCATTGTGAAGGGCGAGCTGTTTCTGTCCTCCGCGCACATCCGGGGAGCCGACGGCAAGCTGCCTTGGAAGGAGCTGCCGCAGGGACCGGTGGCCCCCCTGCAGCAGTTCGTCGAGGCCGTGTCCGGACGAACCGAGATGCCCCTCGTGCCCGTTTCCGAGGCTGCGGAGCGCGTGGCCGTAATGGAGGCCGCCTACCGTTCGGCCAATTCTGGAAATCGGGTCAACGTCGCCTAAAGGCGGGGGCTATGGCGCGGCCGTCGTCACGAGAACGGACACCTCGAAGGAGAACGTGAGGTTCAACTCCTGCGGGACCAGCCGTACCCAGTCCTCTCCGTAGTCTCTCCTCAGGCGGTGGATCGAAGGGGACATCTCGACGATCGAGACGAGATCGCTGTGGGCGACCTTCTGCTCCAGCCTGACCTCGCGGCTCCCCAGGACGGCGTAGGAACGGCTCGCGGGCTCATCCAGCTTGCCCGTTCCGATGGCGGCTAGCGGAAGGAATGGGCGGAGTTCCCTCAGGTGGTCGGGCGTCGCCGTGGCGATCAGCCAGGCCCCCCCCGGGCGCAGGACCCTGCGGACCTCGTCGATCGGGCGCGGGGCGAAGACGCTCAGGACCCGCCCGAACGCGTGGTCCCTGAACGGCAACCGCGCGTGGGCCGCGTCCGCCCGGACAAAAAACAGGTGAGGATAGCTCCTCGCCGCCTTCGCCAGGGCACCCTTCGAGACATCGATTCCCACTCCCTGCGCGGGGACGCCGGAGGCCTGGGTGACCTGGTTCAGGAAATACCCGTCGCCACAGCCGATGTCCAAGACGCTGCCCCCCGGGGCGCCCCCCGGGCTCGCCTCGGCCAGGGCCTTTGCCAGCTCCGCGTAGGGCCGCAACTGGTGAACGCGCACCCGAGCCTGGACCATCCGTTTGTCGTCGCCCACGTGCTGGTAGTTGCCGCGGCCGTGGAGGAGGCTCAGGTAGCCCTCTGCCGAAAGGTCGAAGTTGTGGCGCTGGGGGCATGCGTAGGACCGCCCGGAGCCGGAGAGGGGTTCGGAGCAGATCGGGCAGACGATGGGAAACGGCGGATTCATTCGGGGCGGACCCTTGAATTGGTACCATCAATGCCGCGCATTCCTAGCACATTAGCATTGCCCTGACTTTGAAACGCGGCCGCCGCCGCCCCGGGTGCCGGGGCGCGGGACTCGGGTTGACAACAGGGCGGCGTTCACTCTCATTCGCGACCCGATGACACCCAGGCGCGTCGCGGTCCCCTCTACCCAGCCGTGGACCCGCTAGCGCCGCCGACAGAGACCCCGGCCTCGCTCAAACGCTCCGTCACGTGGAAGGCGGCGGGTGTCATCTCCCTCGGGGGATCGCTGCTGGTGGCCGTGTCCCTGGGGCCCATGGCGGAGAAACTGGGCCCGGCTTCCGTCCTCGTCTGGTCGGTCGCAGCGGTCGTGGGGGTGCTGCAGTGCCTCATGATCACGGAGCTCGCGTGCCTGTTCCCGCACAAGAGCGGAGGGACGCCCACCTACGCGCACGAGGGGTTCAAGCACCTGACACCCCTGGTCGGCGCCGTCTCCAACTGGGGATATTGGCTGGGCTGGCTGCCGGTCATTCCCGTCAACCTCGTGCTCGCCGCGGGATACTTCCGGGCGACCTTCATGCCCGGCTCGAACGATCTGGTGGTTGCGGTCGGCCTCACGCTCCTGCTCTTCAGCGTGAACTGGTTCGGGCTCGCCGTCGGCGTGGGGTCCTCGGTGGTCATGGCCCTGTGCGCACTGGGACCGCTGACGGTGATCGCGCTGTCCCCCGTCCTGCGCCCTTCGCTCTTCCACGCCGGCTACATCCTGCCCTTTGTACCGCTCGGGGGGAGCTGGAGCTCCACGGCCTCGTGGCTGCTCATGGCGAAATGGATGTTCGTCGCCGTGTGGTCGGCCTACGCGTTCGAGGCCGCCTCGACCATCGTGGCCGAGCTCAGGGACCCGCACAGGGATGCGCCCAAGGCGATGGCCGCGGCTTCGGGGGTGGGCGTGCTCGCCTACGTGGTGGTACCCTTCATGCTGCTCGCGATCGTGGGGACCGGCACCCTCTCCCAGGACCCCTCGGTCGCCTTCCTGCCTGCGGCCAGCGCCATATTTGGCCGCAGCGGCGAGATCGTCGTCTCGGTCATGCTGATCGCGGCGCTGCTCCTCGGCGCCCAGACCGCCATCATCGGGGCCTCGCGGGCCCTCTTGGAGATGAGCCGCGACGGCCAGACGATCCGCCAGTTCGGGCGCATGAACAAGCACGGGGTTCCGGTCGGCTCGGCATCGATGAACCTCGGGGTGACCGTGGCGCTCCTCGCCATCTTCAAGACGGAGATCGTGAACCTGGTCGCCGCCTCGAACGTGGGGTATCTGCTTCCCTTCATGATGATCGCGCCGGCCTTCATCCTGCTGCGCCTGCGAAGCCCCGAGCTCCATCGCCCGTTCCGGCTACCCGGATTCTTCATCCCCCTGGCGGTCCTCGTCACGGCATTCAACTGGGTCCTCTTCTTTGTCGGCGGATTCCAGTGGGGTGCGTCGGTGATGGCAACCGGGGTCGGCATGATGCTCACCTTTATCCCGTTCTACCTGTTCAGGCGCAGGGTGCAGGACGCACGCGCCCGCTCCTAGTACGCCGAAGTGAGGATCTGGAGGCCGGCCCTTGCGATGGCGGCGTCGTCCTCGGACTTCCCGCCGCTAAACGCCGCGATCACGTAGCCGGACCTTGCAGGGGCGATGACGCCGCCCTGCCAGCCGAACTCGCCCACGTACGGCGCCCGCGCACCGCTGCCGCTGTCCCGCAGCAGGTCGGCCATCTCGGCCGCCTTGCTGTAGGCGATCGCAAGCAGGTTGTACCCCTTGTCCTTCTCGGTGGGCAGCGCCTTGTAGCTGCCCATCACCCTCATCTTGGAGGTCCAGCCCTCGATGGGGGCGCCCGTGAAATAGGCGACGACGCCCACGCCGGTCGTCTTCAGCTTTGCCGCATGCTCGGCCATCGCCGCGAGCGCGGCGTCGCTGGCAGCATCGAACGTCGTAGCTAGAGGGGGGAGATCTCCGGTCTCCAGCGTCACGTGCGACACCACGCCCGAGTCGACGGTGGCCGGAAGGTGCGAGCAGAACCCGATTCCCACGTAGAACGGCCCGTCGACGTGCAGGGTGAGCGGAGCCCCCGCGGGATGCAGGGGCTCGCCCTTCAGGCTCACGAGGAGGGTGAACGTATCGCCGTGCTTCTCGATTCCCAGGCGCTCGCCAGGAGCGACACCGGCCGCCTCGACCCGGCACGCCTCCGTGATATTCGCGCCCTTCTCAGGGCGACCCGCGAGGTGGATCAGGCCGGCCCCGTGCAGGCCCACCATCGCCTCCTTCGAGTCGTCATCGAGGTCCTGTCGAACCACGAGCACCACCTTGCGGTCCCCGTAGCCCGAGGCATTCGGGAAGGAAATATCCGCAGCCAAGCGCACGTCACCCTCGACCCGGTTCCATAGGTAGCGGAACTCGTCGCGCGTGTACCAGATGTTGTAGCCGGCGGAGCGGATCGTGTACGCGCCCGTGGCGGGGTCAAAGGCGCTCTGGCCCGGCACCACCGCGCCACCGATGTCCGACTGTCCCGTGAAGACCCCGATCGGGTCGAGGAGCGTGCGGGTGGGCCGATGGAAATTCGGGGGCGGGGGCACCTGCTTGTGGGTGGCGGAGCCCGGCTGCGCCCAGTCGGGCACCGCGGGAGCCTGCGCGAGGACCGCGAGCGGACACGCGACGAGTGCGAGGAGGTTCAGTGAAAGACGGCCTGGGAGCGTCATGGTGGGGGGCGTGAGCCCATTGGGGGTTGGGGAGCCGGAGAGGCCTCGGGCCCATCCGGAAGGTAAGAAAGCCTTCGTCCACCACATAGGAGGCCCCGTCATCGTTAGGCAACCGGGAATCCGTCGCAGGGGAACCCTGCGGGGCGGACCCAGCCCCGAACTCCCAACTCAATCCATCGACCCTCACCTCATAAGTGTCTAGGGTGGAACTATCTATGGTTTATTTCGGGCTACGTAGTTATCGCATTTGAAGCTGGCCCCCGGACGGGACAACCTTTCGTATCTAGAACCGTGAGTCTTCGAAGCCCAATCCTGCGCGTGTGCCCGGTCCTTCTGCTTGCCCTCGTGGCGGCCGAGGCGGCGCCGCGTGCCGGAGCGCAGACCGCCACCAATATCAACGGGCTTTACTACACCGGTCAGACCTCGAGCGGTTCGCTCCAGGCTGCCGGTCAGCAGGATGCAAACTGGGACGTGACCTACGCCTCCACGAACGGCGGCTCCCAGCAGAGCACGGCCTACGAGGGCTATGCCTACGTGGTCAGCCCGAGCGTGGTGACCCAGTCCGCCTATACCCCCAATACGAGCAGCGCGCAGTGGATCACGGCTCCCGGAGCCCTCGATGGGAACGGGGTCGCGAACACCGGCGGAGACAGCCTTCCGGGCAACGGCAACACGGGCTCGAACGAGGGCATCTACGTCTACACGCTCACCTTCAACATCACGGGCACCGGCGCCAACGGCACGGCGATCAACGCCGCGCTCAGCAAGATCCAGATCACGATGACGATGGCTGCCGACGACCAGTACTCGGTCTACGTGAACCCAACCCTCGTGAACGGGCAGCCCACGGGCACGGCCGGGGCTTCGCAGACCTCGGCCTGGGCCAACAAGAGCCAGATCACCCTGCAGAACTACGGCTCCGGCGTCATCTCGAACTTCGTTGTCGGCTCGAACACGATCGTGGTCGTCGTCGACAACACCAATAGCATCACCGGGAGCAGCACCAGCACCGCGTTCAACCCGAGCGGGCTGCTCGTGTACCAGACCTCCGCGGCGACCATCAACGGCCACCCGGTCCCCGAGGTGGCTACATGGCTTCCGATGCTTGGCGTGATCGGCTGCTACGGGATCTTCGTTGTCCGGCGCCGGCAGCCCGGACCCCGGACCGCGCGCGCTTGACGCGGGGCGCGCCGCGGGAAGGGTCGACCCACCCGCCCGAATTCCCCTTGATCGGGGTCACGACATGAATCCGCCCCGCACGACCTGCGCCCCCTACTCCGCCCTGCCCTGGCCGGTCCGGGCCGTGGCGCTTGGGCTGTGCGCGGCGGCTCTGGCCCTCTCGCGGGTGCTCTGGCCCTCGTGGCTCCACGACGAGAACCTGAGCCACGGGATGTTCCTCCCGTTGCTCTCGGCGATCCTCCTATGCGAGAGCCGCCGCGACCCGTCGCCGCGCTTCCTATCCGGGGGAGCCGTCCCGACCGCCGCGGCCGCCCTTCTGGTCCTCTCGAGCCTCGCCGGCTTGGTCACGGCAGCCCTCTACGCCGTGGCGCTCGGCGCGGGAAACGCGCTCGCCGAGGGCATGCTCTCGCTCTCCTGGGTCTGCATGCTCGCAGCTGCATGGATCGGCTTCGCGGACCGGCGCGTGGGGTTCCTGCCGTTCAACTGGACGGCGGCGGTCGGCGTGCTGCTGTGGCTCTTCGCGAGCCCGCCGCCCCCCGGGACCTACGCCCGCGTCGCCCTGTCGCTTCAGGGCCAGATCAGCTCGGGGGTCGTTCGGCTGCTCCATGCGGCGGGCATCGCAGCCGAACAGCAGGGCACCGTGATCGAGCTCGCACGGACGACCGTCGGGGTGAGCGAGGCCTGCAGCGGCGCGCGCAGCTTGCTTTCGTGCACCGCCGCGGGGCTGTTCCTCTCGGCTCTCGTCGTGCGCCGGCCGGCTTCGCGCGCGCTGGTTGTCTTCCTTTCGCCGGTCATTGGGCTCGCCATGAACTTCGTGCGCTCGCTGCTGCTGACCCTCCTCGCCAACGGCGGTGTCGCGATCGAGGGCCGATGGCACGACCTGACCGGCGCCTCGATCCTGGTGGTGACGACCCTCCTGCTGCTGGCGCTGGCGCTCGGCCTGCGGCGCCTGGAGCGTGCGGACCCCGCACCCGGGAAGCCCCTCCAGGGGCGCCCTGGCTTCGCCCCGGCCCTCGGGCTCGTGGGGGCCTCCCTCATCGCCACCGCGGCGGCGTCCCTGCTCCTCGCGCTCAAGCCGGTGGCCCGGGCGCCGCAGCCGTCGGCGGCACCTGACCTCGAGGCTCTTCTTCCGGAGACCCCGGCGGGATGGATCTCCACGACGACACCCGATCTGGAGCAGTTCAGCCCCACGCTGCGCACCCACAGCCTGGTCGAGCGGATCTATTCCTCGGGAACCTCCCCGGAGAGCACCCACATCACCCTCTACCTCGCCTATTGGAGCCCCGGTCAGGCCCCGGTCAGCCTGGTTGACTCGCACACGCCCGATGCCTGCTGGCCGGGCACCGGGTGGGAGGCGAGGCCGCTGCCCCACGACCGCGCGGCGCTCGCCGTGGCGAATCGCCAGCTGGCGACGGCGGAGTGCCGGCTCTTCGTGCACGGCACCTATGCAAATCGCGTCTGGTTCTGGCACCTCTACGGCGGAAAACCCCTCGACTTCGTGGACCCCTACTCTGCGACACGCCTGCTCAGGATCGCCTGGCGCTACGGTTTAGGGGAGGCCAAGGACCAGCTGTTCGTGAGGGTGTCCAGCAACCGGCCGTGGGAGGAGATTGCGGGCGAACCGAGCCTTCGGCAATTTTTCAAGAACCTCGAACCCCTCGGAATGTGACGCCCCCGCCCTCCCCCCCCGGCGGCCCCGTGCGGCCGCGTCGTGAGGCCCCCCGCGCAGCGCGGGGGGGCCTCAGGCGCATGCTCGCGCGCGACAGCCGCGAGCACGCCTGGTGGATCCTGGACTTTCTGGAGGCCCGGCCCAGGCTGCGGCGAACGCTCGTGATCGGCCTGCCCCTGCTCGTCGTGGCCCTCGGCCTCGGCTTCTGGGGCTACCGGCACTGGGCCCGCACGAACGCGATCCGGATCACGCGCCAGTGGCTGGACGCCGGGCGCCTCGACCAGGCGGGCAACGCCCTCCAGGAGGCCATCGCCGACGAGCCCGACCTGCCCGAGACCTGGCGCCTCGCCTCCGAGCTCGCGTGGCGCAAGGGCAACCGGAAGGCCTCGGTGGACTTTGCCAAGAAGGCGGCCGAGGCGGGTCGCTACCGTGCCGACGACGTGCTCGCCTGGGCGGAGGCGTCGGTCCTCTCGGACGACACGGGCCAGGCCTCAAAGGCCCTGTCCCGCCTGGATGCGCAGACGGCTCGCGGATCAGCCCGGGCCCAGCGGGTGGCCGGCGACATCGCTCGCCGCAAGGGGAGCTTCGCGGAGGCAAGCCGCGCCTTCGAGGCGGCCCTTGAGGCGGACAGGCGGTCCGGCGCTCGCTCGCTCGCACAGGACGAGATTCCCCTAGGAATCGTCTGCCTGCAGACCGCGGACGCCTCGGCGCGCGCAAGGGGGCGCGCGCTCCTGTCCGCGTGGGCCGCCGATGACGCGTGGGGCGTGGATGCCCTGCGCGCGCTCCTCGCCGACGCGCTGGCGCGCCGGGACCGGGAGGCCAGCGTGCGTTGGGCGGAGGCGCTGCGCCACCATCCCCGCTGGACGCTCGGCGACGTCCCCGTCTGCCTGCAGGCGCTCGCGGGGGCCGACGAGGCCCGCTATCACGCGATGCTCACGCCCCTCGAGGACAAGGGCCGCTCGAGCCCCACGGAGGCCGCCCAGCTCATGGGATGGCTGACCCAGATCGGCCAGGCCGAGGAGGCCCTTCGCTGGGGCTCCTCCCTCGACGCCGCGATGGCGGCCAAGCCCCCCGTGGCGCAGGGCCTGGCGGAGGCCCGCCGCGCGACAGGACGCTGGGCCGACCTGCAGACCCAGGTGGAACGCGAGGACTGGGGCAAGGACCTGGGCTTCATCGAGTGGGCGTACGGGATGCTTGCGGCTCGGCACCTCGGAGAGGACGCCAAGGCCGAGACCCTGTGGCAGGCCCTGAAGGGCGACGCCTCGCTCAACGCCGCGCACGCGATGTTTGCCGGCGACTCGCTGTACGCATGGGGGCGACCCAAGGAGGCGGCCGAGCTCTTCTGGGCCGCCGCCGAGCGGCCGGATCTGGCCTACCTCGCCCTCGGCTCTCTCGCCCGGCTCTACCAGGTCCAGCGTGACGACGAGGGACAGTACCGGGCGTTCGCGCGCCTGCATGAGATGCGGCCCTCCGACCGCGACCTCTCGAACAACTACGCCCTCTTCGCCGCCCTCACGGACCTCGGCGGCCAGCGGCGGGTGGAACAGCTGGCCGAGGACACGTTCAACCAGGAGCCGGGCAACGTCGCCTACCGGTGCACGTATGCCTTCGTGCTGGTGTGGACCGGGCAGGCCTCCCGGGCGCTGTCCCTGATGGAGCCGGTCTCCCAGGATTGGACGCGCTCGCGCCCGGTCGCCTTCGCCTACGGCGCGGCCCTTGCGGGCGTCGGCCGCAAGGACGAGGCGCGGCGGGTGTTCGAAACCCTTGATCCGCGCGAGCTGGAACCCAAGGCGGTCGACTGGATCCGCTCGGCCCTAAGATAAGGCTGTCACTCGTCGGTGACATCCCAGCCTCAGGGGAATCGACGGCTGGGACCCCAAGGGTTTGGCAAAGGCGTTAAAATCCATGCACGTAACGCCTTTGTAACACTTCCGACACAGGAAAGGCACGCTCACCCGCTAGTCTGACCGGGTGAACCTACACACCCACCCTCCCTGCAAGACGATTCGGCTCGCAGTGCCGCTGGCTGCGTTCGCCCTGATCTCGGCGAGCGCCTTCGGCGACGCCCCTGCGACCTCCGCGGACCAACCGGTCCGGCTGGACGAGATCGAGGTATTCAGCTCGCCGACCTCGGCCGAGACTCAGGCCATCACGGAGAGCAACCTCTTCACCCTCGAGCCCCAGTCGGTCATCAGCGCCCAGACCATCAACAACCAGATGGCGCCGACCGCCGACTACGCCTCGATCGCGAACATCGCGCCGAGCGTCGTGAACATCGAGACGCAGGGCCCCGGCCTCTCCGAGTCCAAGATGCTTTCGATGCGCGGCTTCCAGGACGGCCAGTACAACGTCACCTATGACGGCATCCCCTTCGGCGACGCCAACGGCCAGACGCACCACACGACCAGCTATTTCCCGGCCAAGGTGCTCGGTGGCGAGGTCGTCGAGCGCGGGCCGGGCACCGCGGCGGACATCGGCGAGAACACTTTCGGTGGGACGATCAGCCTCCTCTCCAAGGATCCCCGTCCCGACCAGGCGACCGTGCTCACGCTCTCTGACGGCTCCTGGAACACCTTCCTCGGCAACCTGGAGGTGAACACGGGCACGCTGCCCCAGTTCGACGGGGCCTCGATCGTGGCCACCTACCAGTACATGAGCTCCGACGACTATCGGACGTTCTCCTACCTCCAGCGCAACACCTACTATCTCAAGTACATACAGCCGATCGGAAAGCACACCACCGTCACGGTCGTCGGCAACTTCAACAACATCAAGTTCAACAACCCGGGCACCGTGACCCAGGCCCAGATCAACACCTACGGCCGCAACTACGGCCTGGATGCCAATCCGTTCGACCCGAACAACAACTACTACCCGTACAACTATCAGCAGAAGCAGGCGGACTTCGAGTACGTGGCGCTCAGGTCCGATTTC
Organism: uncultured Opitutaceae bacterium; assembly: GCA_903919205.1. Lineage (GTDB taxonomy): Bacteria > Verrucomicrobiota > Verrucomicrobiia > Opitutales > Opitutaceae > Palsa-1447. The sequence goes on from CAIXHE010000163.1 coordinate 13,187, forward strand.
GGCTCCGACTTCAGCTTGACCGACAAGGCCTACACCTACGCCTACAACAACGACAGCCATGAGAATTCGGCCGACCCGGTGGCCGGCGGCTCGGTCACGAAGTACCCGGGGGCGGGCTACGCGGGCCCGGCCTACGTCAACAACTCGGACACCACGCTGCCCAACACGGGCGCCGGCCAGACCAAGGCCAGCGGCATCCTCAACAACGACGACCCGGGCGGCCGCATCAAGGTGAACTCCTACCGCGCCATCGGCGACTACCTGGCCCTGGTGCACGGAGAGGGCACGAGCCTCGAGGAGCAGGTCGGCGTCTGGGCCGAGTATGAGGTGGCGGACCGCTACGCCTACCTGCTCGACTACAGCCCGGCCTACGCCGCCGCCAATCCCCAGGACGCGGAGACCTTCGGCTTCATCGACACGGCCCAGACCAAGGGCTCCCCCTACAAGCCGGGCTACCAGTGGTACATGCACGTCTACAACAAGACGTTCCAGCCGTATACCGACGTGATCTGGAAGCCGATCAAGAACCTGACGATCGAGGCGGGCGTGAAGGACTCCAACTTCACGATCGACCTGGAGGCGCCCGTCAACCAGGGCACCGAGGCTCCCGACTTCACGAACAACACCTATACGAACATCGAGCCCCACCTCTCCGCCAACTACACGATCCTGCCCAACTGGACGGCCTACGCGCAGCTCGCCAAGGGCATCGCCTACCCGATCGTGACCGACGAGGAGAACGTGCCCAACGACGCAAAGGACATCGCAAAGACCGGCACGAGCTACAACCCAGCCAACCTGAAGGAGGAGCAGACGATCAACTACCAGATCGGCACGGTCTACAAGACCGACCGCTTCAACGCCGACGCCGACGTCTACCTGATCGACATCAACAACCTGGTGTCCTCCGTCACGGACCCGAACGATCCCACGAACACGCTGTTCTTCCAGTCGAAGGGCGCGTGGCTGAGCGGCATCGAGGCCGAGGCGACCTTCTACATCGGGGGCGGCCTGAGCGCCTACGCCAACGGCTCGCTCAACCGCGCCGTCTACAAGACCGACGCCGGCGTGCCCGAGTTCAACGTCGCCTCCCTAGGTGCCTTCGGCGCCAACGGCGTGCCGAACTCGACGGCCGCCGTAGGCCTTGTCTACAACCGCGCGGGCTTCTTCGCCTCGCTGGACGACAAGTACGTCGGGCCGTTCGTCGTCTACTCGAGCGCGCTCGTGAACCCCGACCTCGGCCTCTACGGGCAGACCTCCACGGGCCAGGTCGGAGGCAGCCCGGTAGCCGTCCAGTCGGCCATCGACCCCGGATTCTGGATGATGGACTTCGCCTGCGGCTACGCGCTCAAGCTTCCGAAGGAGACCCACCTGCACTCGGTGAAGATCAAGCTGCAGGTCGACAACGTCCTCAACCGCAAGGTCCAGGTCCTCAGCTCCGTAGGCGCGACGCCCGCGGCCAACGGATACAACGTGCTGCCCACCACGAACTACTTCATCACGCTCTCGACCGAGTTCTGAGCACAGGGGCAAATGGCTAGCGACCCGAAGGGGGGCCCGGGAGGGCCCCCCTTTTTTTCGTACCCCTCCCGGCTACGGGCCCAGCAGGAAGGCGATCGGCTGCGCCACGCGCCTGCCCCAGTCCTCCTCGACGTGGGCGTCCCCGGCGAACACCCGGCTTTGGAAGTTTCGGCCGGAGTAGCCGGCCTCCTGGAAGATCAGGTCGGCGAACGCCTGAGACTCGGGGTAGAGCGCGTCCAGCGTGACCGTTCCGCGGTCAAAGTAGAGCCGGTGTGTCGCGGGCGGGGGGACGTGCTTGCTCAGGTAGTCGAACGTGGCGAGCGGGATGGCGGCGTTGCGGGAGAAGATTCCCGGCCAGTGCGTCGACAGGCATCCGGCGGCCCCGAAGGTCCCAGGGTATTCGCATATAGCATACAGGGAGATGATTCCACCCATGCTCGATCCCATGATCGCCGTGTGCTCGCGGTCGGGATTCGTCGAGTAGCGCCGATCGATCTCGGGCTTGAGCTCCTCCACGATGAAGCGCAGGTAGGCGTCCGAGCGGGACTGGCCCCCGAGTTCCTTGGAGAGGAAGCGCGTCCGCATCGGCTCGGCCATGAACGCCAGCGCCTTCTGCGGGAAGTACTCGCTGTGACGGGTGGCCCCCGTGTTCCAGATTCCCACGACCAGCGTGGGTGGGATCTTCCCCTCGCGGATCAGCGCGGCCATCGTGCGCGCCATTCCCCAGGTCCTGTGGTTCCATGCGGTGACCGGGTCGAAGAGCTCCTGGCCGTCGTGCATGTACAGGACGGCGTACCGGTTCCTGGGGTCGTAGGCGGGCGGCAGCCACACGTCGACATTGCGGGGGGCGACGAACCTCGATCCGAAATGGGCGAGCCGCTCGACGCGGCCCTCCGCAACGGTGGGCATGGGGTCGACGGGCTGGGCATGGGCGCACGCGCAAAGGGCCCAGACGAGGGATGCAAATTTCTTCATCTTAGAGTCCGAGTGACGATGCATCAGGACTACCACACCGGCACGCGCGTGCCCAGCCCATCCCATGACCCTCGGCAGCGGACAGATTCCATCAAAGCACCCCCAGGCCTTTCGCAACTGTCTTTCCAGCAGAAACCTAGACTGCCTACGGCCCCCCG
>CAIXHE010000164.1 GCA_903919205.1 uncultured Opitutaceae bacterium
CGCTGTGGGTGTAGGCGGGGTTGGTGACCAGGTTCTCGAGGAGCTTGTAGGCCTCCTTGAGGTTCGCGTCGGTGCCCAGGCGCTCGGCCTGGAGCGCGGCCTGGTAGAGCGCGTAGGGGGCGTACGTGCTCCCCGGGAAGTCGTCGGCCAGCTTGGTGAGCAGGCGCTGCGCGTCGATGACCTTGTCCTGGCGCGCGAAGCGGTCGGCCTCGACAATGTAGGAGTACACGGCCGGCTCCGAGCGGGGATGCTCGGCGCGCAGCTTCTGGAGGGCGCCCTCGGCGTCGGCGTCGCGCCCGAGCTCGAAGGCCGCCTGGGCGCGCAGCAGGAGGGCCGTGCTGGAGATGTCGTCGCCGAGCGCCGCCGGCAGGCCGGAGGCCGTCGACGCCAGGGCGTCCACCAGCCGCAGCGTCTCCTCGGGCTTGCGGGCGTCGAAGGAGAGGCGTGCCTGGAGCCACGCCATGCGGGCCCGCAGCTCCTGGGGGAGGCCCGACGAGGGCCCCGAGGCGAGGAGGCGGTTCACCCGCCCGTAGGCCTCGGCGGTCTGGCCGTGGGCCTCGAGGCTGCGGGAGAGGTTCCACTCGGCCTGCCAGCGGTCCTGCTGGTCGAAGGCGGGGTCCCGGGAGAGCTCCTCGAGCACCGCGACCGCGGCGCCGAGCGCGTTGGCCTCGATCTCCGACTGCACCCGCTGGAACATCAGGAGCCCCGGGGCGACGCCCTCCGGGTGCCCGCGCAGGGCCGCGGCGTAGGCATCCGCGGCGCTGCGGAAGTCGCCGGCGTCCTTGCCCTGGACGCCCGCCCGGTACCACGACTCGGCCACCAGGACCTCGAACTCCGAACGCACCGGGCCGGCCGGCAGTTCCGCGGCGGCCTTCGAGGCGTAATCGGCGGCCGTGCGGTAGCGGTGCTGCTCCCAGGCCGAGCCCGCCAGGACGGCGTAGGCATGGGCCTTCAGCGGCGAGCCCGGGAACTTCTCGAGGAGCGCGCGGGCGTCATCCTCGGCACGGGCGTAGACGGTGGCCGAGTCGGCGAGCCCGAGGTGGGCCTCGCCGAGCCCGAGCTCGGCCCGGCAGACGAGCAGGCTCTCCAGGATGGGGTGCGGGCGGGGCTCGGCGATCAGCCGGTCGAGGCGCTCGCCCATCTCGACGCGGGCGGCGCCCTCCTGCGAGCTGCGCAGGAGCAGCTGCAGGGCGACCCGCTGGCGGTCGGCGTCGCCGCCCGAATTGAGCAGCTCGAAGAGCTCGTGGCGGCCCACCCCGGAGCCGGCGCCGGCGACCAGCCCGATCAGGAGCCGAAAGTGGTCCATCTCCGAGCGCTCGTCGGCCGGCAGCATGCGCAGCTCGGACTGGAGCACGTCGACCGCCTGCTGGCGGCGCCCGAGGGCGGCGAGCGCGATCGCGTACTCGCGGGCGAAGCCGTAGCCGATCTTCTGGCCCTGGTAGGCCGCGGCGTTCTTGCGGTCGGCCTCCAGCTGGCTCTCGCTCACCCCGCCGCGGCGCAGGCGCTCCTGCTCCTCGGCGAGCAGGAAGCGGGCGCGCTGGAGGTCGGACGACGCGGAGGACGCGGCCTGCTGGTAGAGGCCCGCCGCGCGCACCGGGTCGCTCGCGGCGTCCGCCAGCATGCCCTGCAGGAAGAAGTGCCACCCGCGCTCGGCGGGGTCCAGGTCCTCGGCGCGGCTCGCGGCGAGCTCCGAGCGCGCCAGGTCGAAGTGCTGGCCCTCGGCGGCCACGAGGCCCGCCCGCAGGTGCCAGCCGGCGCCGCGCGGCCCCGTGTACGCCTCGAGCGCGCGGCCCGCACCGGCCACGTCGCCGTCGTCCAGGAGGGCCGAGGCGAGGGCGAGCGTCAGGCGCCCGCCGTCGGCGCCCTGGGTGGCGAGGAGCGAGCGGTAGAGGGAGACCGCCGTCGACGGGAAGCCGAGCGACTGCGCCCGCTGGGCCGAGGCGAGCGCGAGCGAGGCCTCGCCCGGCGAGACGGCCGGCGCTCGGCCGGAGAGCGGCACCGGGGCGTTCAGCGGCTCGGGGGCCCCCGCGAGGAGGGTCGCGGCGAGAAGGGGGGCGAGAGCGGGGAGGAGGCGCATGCGGAGCCCCTTAACCCTTGGCCGGGCCCCGGTAACAATCAATCCGGGATTGGCTTAGACGAAGTTCCATTGACCCAAACGACCCCGGGGGGCATCTTCCGTTCCCATGATCGCCCTCATCGTCCTCGTGGTCCTCCTCGCGATTCTGGCAGCCGTGGCGCTCGCGGCCGTCGGCATCTACAATTCCCTCGTCTCCCTGCGCAACCGCTTCAAGAACGCGTTCGCTCAGATCGACGTCCAGCTCAAGCGCCGGTACGACCTGATCCCGAACCTGGTGGAGACCGCCAAGGGCTACCTGAAGCACGAGCACGAGACGCTCGAGGACGTGATCAAGGCGCGCAACATCGCCTACACCGCGTCCCAGGCGGCGGCGGCCAACCCGGCCGACGCCTCGGCGGTGAAGGGCCTGGTCTCGGCCGAGGGAGGCCTCAGCGGCGCCCTCAGCAAGCTGATGGTGGTCTCCGAGCAGTACCCCGACCTGAAGGCGAACCAGAACATGCTTCAGCTGACCGAGGAGCTCACGTCGACCGAGAACAAGATCGCCTTCGCCCGCCAGGCCTACAACGACAGCGTGATGACGTACAACACGGCTCGGGAGACCTTCCCGAACGTGCTGCTCGCGGGCGCCTTCGGCTTCCTGCCCGCGGAGCTCTTCCACGTCGAGGACGCCGCCGAGCGCGCGGCGCCCAAGGTCAGCTTCACCTGATGGATTTCTTCGCCGCCGAGGCGCGGGCCAAGAAGAGGACCAGCCGGCTGCTGGTCCTCTTTGGCCTGGCCGTGGCGGGGACGGTGCTCTCGGGCTACTTCGGTGCGCTCCTGATCACGCGCGTGCTGCTGAACGGGACGACGGTGCGCCACGCCTACGGCGGGTACTCGCGGCTGCCCGCCGACGGCACGCTCTGGCACCCGCAGCTCTTCGGCGTGGTCGCCCTCGGCACGCTCGCCGTCATCGCGATCGCCTCCCTCTACAAGTGGGCCGAGTTCCGGGGGGGCGGATCGGCCGTGGCCGAGAGCGTGGGCGCGCGCAGGGTTGACCCCCACACGACCGACCCGCGCGAGCACCAGCTCCTGAACGTGGTCGAGGAGATGGCGATCGCCTCCGGCCTGCCGGTGCCGGCGGTCTACATCCTCGACGACGAGGCCGGCATCAACGCCTTCGCAGCGGGGCTGACGACGAGCGACTCGGTGGTGACGGTGACCCGCGGCACGCTCGAGAAGCTTCGGCGCGACGAGCTGCAGGGCGTGGTCGCCCACGAGTTCAGCCACATCCTGAACGGCGACATGCGCATGAACATGCGCGTCTCGGCCGTCCTCTTCGGCATCCTCGTGATAGGCCTGGCGGGCCGCGCGGCGATCTCGAACATGACGTTCATCCGGGTCGGCGGCTCCCGAAAGGAGGGTGACAACCGGATGGTCGTGCTCGCGATCGGCGTCGGCCTGATGGTGGTCGGCTACGTGGGGTACTTCTTCGGGAGGCTGATCCAGGCCTCGGTCTCGCGGCAGCGCGAGTTCCTGGCCGACGCCTCGGCGGTCCAGTTCACGCGCAACCCGGAGGGCGTTACCGGGGCCCTTAAGAAGATCGGCGGCTACGCGATCGGCTCGTCACTCGACACCCACCGCGCGGCGGGCATCAGCCACTTCTTCTTCGCCCAGGCGTTCGAGTCCCACTTCGGCGGCCTCTGGGCCACTCACCCGCCGCTGCCGGAGAGGATCCGGGCGATCGACCCGGCGTTCGACGGGAATTTCCCGGAGCCCCCGCAGGTGGTCGACGTGGCCACGCAGCCGTGGTCCCGGGTGTCCCCCGCACCGGCCACGGTCGCACCCTCCCCCGCGCCGGCCCTCGGCGCCGCCGCGGCCCTCGGCGCCGCGATGGCGGCAGCCGGGAGCGTCACGGCCGAGAACACGGACGACGCGCGCTCGATCCTCGAGGGGATCCCCCCCTCGCTGCGCACCGCCGCGCGCTCTCCGCACGACGCCCCCATCCTCGTGTACGGTCTGCTCCTCGACGGGAACCCCGAGGTGCGACGGGCCCAGCTCGCCGCCGTCGCACGCAGGGCGGGGGGCGACGCGCTCGAGACCCTGGAGCGCCTCGACCCCGCGCTCCTCGAGCTCGACGACGCGCACCGGCTGCCCGCCCTGCAGCTGGCCCTGCCCGCGCTGAAGGCGCTCCCGGCCTCGGCCCTCGGGGGCTTCGCGGACACCCTCGACGACCTGGTCCAGGCGGACGGCCGGGTGACGACGTTCGAATTCGCGCTTCAGCGCCTGGTCCTGAGGGCCCTCTCGCTCAGCCGCGCGCCCTCGGCGGCCGTGGCCCAGATCTTCTCCTTCCAGGCGGTCGCCTCGGAGATCTCGGTGGTCCTCTCGGCCCTGGCCCATGCCTCGAGCGACAACGCGGAGGAGGCCCAGCGGGCCTTCGCGGAGGGCGCCTCGCAGCTCAAGCTCGTGCAGGCGAGCCTCGCCTTCCTGCCGGACGCGCAGTCGGGGCTGGAGCAGCTCGATGCGGCGCTCGACAAGCTGGCGACGGCGAGCGGGCCCATCAAGCAGCGGCTGCTGATGGCGGGCGCCCACGTCGTGGGCGCGGACGGCGTGGTTCTGGTGAAGGAGGCCGAGCTGCTGCGGGCGGTGGCGGCGGCCCTCGACGTGCCGGTCCCCCCAGTCGCGGTCGCCGCCTAGGGGATTCCCCGATGAGAGGGCTGGGGAAAGTTTCCCCGTGACGTTTTGTTGCGAATTGCGTCAGATCTCGCAACCGTCGAGGCCGGAGCGCTTCGCAGGTCCATCCTCTTCCCTTTCACAACGATAGCCGCACCCTAGACCCATGAGCCAAACGAACACGGAACCCGACAAGCCCAAGCCCGGCACGCTGCTGCCCGCAGACTCGACGAACCCCAAGAAGAAGAGCCGGTGGGGAGTGTGGACGCTCATGATCGTCGTCGTGCTCGGCCTCGGGCTGATCGCATACCGCTCGCGCATGAGCGCCGGCCACGGTCCGGGCGGAGCCGGTCGCGGGCGCAACGCGTTCGGGGGCTTCGGCATGAGTGGGCCGCTGCCGGTCGTCGCGCGCACCGCGCAGAAGGCGGACATCCACGTGATCCTCAATGGTTTGGGAACCGTGACACCGCTGGCCACGGTCACGGTGCACACCCAGATCACGGGCCAGCTCTTCCAGGTCAACTTCAAGGAGGGCCAGCTCGTGAACAAGGGCGACCTTCTGGCGGTGATTGATCCCCGCCCCTACCAGGCCGCTCTTGAGCAGGCCCAGGGCCAGCTCCTGCAGGCGCAGGCGCAGCTGAAGGAGGCGCAGATCGACCTCGACCGCTACCAAAAGCTCGCCACCCAGGACTCGATCTCCAAGCAGCAGGTCGACGCCGAGCAGGCGCTCGTGAACCAGTACGAGGGGCTCGCCAAGACCGACCAGGCTGCGGTGGACAACGCGGCGCTTAACCTCGGTTACTGCCACATCACGGCCCCGTTCTCCGGTCGGGTCGGGCTCAGGCTCGTGGACCAGGGAAACTACGTGACCCCGGGCGACGCCTCGGGGCTCGTCATCCTCACGCAGGTGAAGCCGATCACGGTCATCTTCTCGCTGCCCGAGGACTACATCCCCGCGGTCCAGAAGCGGATCCGCTCGGGAGATCCCATCCCGGTCGACGCCTACGACCGCAGCGATGCGAACAAGCTGGCGACGGGCGTCCTCACGACGATCGACAACACCGTCGACACCACGACGGGGCAGTTCAAGCTGCGCGCGACCTTCGAGAACGCGGACGAGGCCCTCTTCCCGAACCAGTTTGTGTCGGTGCACATGCACCTGGACGTGGACAAGGGCGTCACCGTGATCCCCACCTCCGCGATCGAGCACGGGCAGCAGGGCACGTTCGTCTACGTGGTCGGCGACGACAACAAGGTGTCGGCGCGGACCATCACGCTGGGTGACACCGAGGGCGAGCGCGTGGGCGTGGCCACCGGGCTCAAGCCCGGCGAGAAGGTGGTCGTGGACGGCGCGGACCGGCTTAAGGAGGGCATGGAGGTGATGCTCCAGGCCCCGACCGGAAAGCCGGGTGGCGGCAGGCCCGGCGGATGGGGCGGCAAGCCCGACGCATCCGGCAAGCCTGCGGGCTCGACGGACGGGGACCACAAGAGCTGGAAGCCGAGCGGCAGCAACTAAGGGCAGCCCCCATGAGCCGACCCATGCTGGGACACCGCGTATGAGTCCCTCCCGGATCTTCATCCTTAGGCCGGTCGCGACCACGCTGCTGATGTCGGCGATCCTGATCGTCGGCATCATCGCGTACCGCTTCCTGCCCCTCTCGGCGCTGCCGGAGGTCGACTACCCGACCATCCAGGTGCAGACCTTCTACCCGGGGGCGAGCCCGGACGTCATGACGTCCTCCATCACGGCGCCGCTCGAGCGCCAGCTTGGCCAGATGCCGGGGCTAAAGCAGATGTCCTCGACCAGCTCCGCGGGCGCGTCGGTCATCACGCTGCAGTTCGCCCTCGACCTGAGCCTCGACGTCGCCGAGCAGGAGGTTCAGGCGGCCATCAACGCGGCGAGCAACCTGCTGCCGTCCGACCTTCCCGCCCCGCCGATCTATGCCAAGGTGAACCCGGCCGACGCGCCCGTGCTCTCGCTCGCCCTCACCTCGAAGACGCTCCCGCTGACGACGGTCGAGGACCTCGCGGACACCCGCATCGCGCAGAACATCTCCCAGCTGCCCGGCGTCGGACTCGTCAGCATCGGCGGCGGCCAGCGCCAGTCGGTGCGCATCCGCGCGAACCCGCTGGCGCTCGCGGCCTACGGCCTGAACATCGACGACCTGCGCACCACGGTGGGCAACGGCAACGTCAACACGGCGAAGGGCAACTTCGACGGCGCGTCGCGGGCCTACACGATCAACGCGAACGACCAGCTGAAGAACATCGCCGACTACGAGAAGCTGATCGTCGCCTTCAAGAACGGCTCGGCCGTGCGCCTGAGGGACGTGGCGACCGTGGAGTTCGCGCCCGAGAACAACAAGCTCGCCGCCTGGTACAACAAGACCCCGGCCGTGATCCTGAACATCCAGCGCCAGCCGGGTGCAAACGTGATCAAGGTGGTGGAGGGCGTGCGCGCGCTCCTGCCGTCCCTGCAGGCCTCCCTGCCCCCCGCGATCGACGTGGCCGTGCTCACGGACCGCACCGTCACGATCCGCGCCTCGATCGAGGACGTGGAGTTCGAGCTCACGCTGGCCGTCATCCTGGTCGTGCTCGTGATCTTTATCTTCCTGCGCAACATACCGGCGACCATCATCCCGAGCCTGTCGGTGCCGCTGTCGCTGATCGGCACGTTCGCGGTCATGTACGCGCTCGGTTTCAGCCTGAACAACCTCTCGCTCATGTCGCTGACGATCGCCGCGGGCTTCGTGGTGGACGACGCGATCGTGATGATCGAGAACATCGCGCGCTACGTGGAGAAGGGCGACTCGCCGCTCGAGGCCGCGCTCAAGGGCTCGCAGCAGATCGGCTTCACCATCATCTCGCTCACGATCTCGCTGATCGCGGTGCTGATCCCGCTGCTCTTCATGGGTGACGTGGTCGGCCGCCTCTTCCGCGAGTTCGCGATCACGCTCGCCGTGACGATCCTGATCTCGGCGGTGGTGTCGCTGACGCTTGTGCCCATGATGTGCGCGAAGCTGGTGCGCCACCACTCGGAGGAGGAGATCCCCGAATGGAGCCGCAGGACCGGGCAGTTCTTCGACGACGTGGTCGCGCGCTACGGCAAGATGCTCACCTGGGTGCTCGACCACCAGGGGCTCACACTGACGGTGGCCGCCGCGACCTTCGTGCTGACGGCGCTTCTCTACGTGGTGATCCCCAAGGGCTTCTTCCCGGTGCAGGACACGGGCCTGATCCAGCTGATCACCGAGGGCCCGCAGTCGGCCTCGTACGAGGCCATGGTCGACCGCCAGCAGGCGGTGGCCGACGCGGTTCTCGCCGATCCCGCGGTCCAGAGCCTGGCGTCCTTCGTGGGCGTCGACGGGACGAACACCACGCTGAACAGCGGCCGCATGCTGATCAACCTTAAGGCCCTCGACGTCCGCAAGGAGAGCGCCTCGGCCGTGATCCGCCGGCTGCGCGGGAGCCTGGCGAACGTGGTCGGCATCGCCTCGTACATGCAGCCGGTGCAGGACCTGACGATCGACGACCGCATCAGCCGCACGCAGTACCAGTTCGTCCTCGAGAGCGCGAACCCCGACGACCTGACCACGTGGATCCCGAAGCTGACGGACACGCTGCGCCAGCTGCCCGAGATCAACGATGTGGCGAGCGACCTCTCGCAGAACGGCCTCGCCACCTTCATCACCATCGACCGCGATTCGGCCGCCCGCTTCGGCATCACCGCCGCCACGATCGACAACGCCCTCTACGACGCGTTCGGCCAGCGCATCATCTCGACCATCTTCACCGAGTCGACGCAGTACCGGGTGATCATCGAGGCGAACCCCGCGCTGCAGCGGTCCCCCGCGTCGCTCTCGCAAATCTACCTGCCCTCGGCCTCCGGGGGCCAGGTACCGCTCTCGGCCATCGCTAGGTTCGACGACCGGGCCGAGTCGCTCCTCATCAACCACATGGGGCAGTTCCCTGCGAACACGATCTCCTTCAACGTGCCGCGAACGAGCTCGCTTGGCAGCGCGGTAGAGGCGATCCACAAGGCCGAGGCCGGCATCGGCATGCCCGCCAGCATCGTGACCAGCTTCCAGGGCGCTGCGTCGGCGTTCGAGTCCTCGCTCAACAACGAGCTGTTCCTGATCCTAGCCGCGGTGCTGACGATGTACATCATCCTGGGGATCCTCTACGAGAGCTTCATCCACCCGATCACGATCCTCTCGACACTGCCGTCGGCGGGCATCGGCGCGCTGCTCGCCCTGATCATCGCGGGCGACGACCTGGGCGTGATCGGCATCATCGGCATCATCCTGCTGATCGGCATCGTGAAAAAGAACGCCATCATGATGATCGACTTCGCGCTCGACGCCGAGCGCAACGAGGGGCTCCCGCCGCGTGAGGCGATCTACCAGGCGTGCCTGCTGCGCTTCCGCCCGATCCTGATGACCACCATGGCTGCGCTCCTCGGCGCCGTTCCGCTCATGCTCGGGACAGGGATGGGCTCGGAGCTGCGCAACCCGCTCGGCGTCAGCATCGTCGGCGGCCTGGTCGTCAGCCAGGTCCTCACGCTCTTCACCACCCCGGTGATCTACCTGATGTTTGACCGGCTCGCCTCCCGTTTCCGGGAGCCGGGCCCCGAGGGGGCACCGGAGGGCCAGTCGGCGACATGATCCCCTCCGAGCTGTTCATCCGAAGGCCGGTCGCGACCACGCTCTTCACCGTGGGCATCGTGCTCGCGGGCTCGGCCGCCTTCGTGCACCTGCCGGTATCCCCGCTGCCGCAGGTGGACATGCCGACCATCACCGTTTCGGCGAACATGGCGGGGGCGAGCCCGGAGACCATGGCCCAGACGGTCGCCACCCCCCTCGAGCGCCACCTCGGGACGATAGCGGACGTGACCGAGATGACCTCGTCCAGCTCCGTCGGCAGCACGAACATCACGCTGCAGTTCGGGCTCAGCCGCAACATCGACGGCGCGGCGCGCGACGTGCAGGCCGCGATCAACGCAGCGCGGGTCGACCTTCCAACGGCGCTTCGCAGCAACCCCACCTACCGCAAGGTGAATCCCGCGGACGCGCCGATCCTGATCCTCGCGGTCACGTCGAACACGCTCACCCAGGGCCAGATGTATGATTCGGCGTCCACGATCCTCGCGCAGAAGCTCCTCCAGGTGGAGGGCGTCGGGGATGTGAACGTCGGGGGCAGCTCGCTTCCAGCGGTGCGGGTCGAGGTGAACCCCTCGGCGCTGTTCAAGTACGGCATCGGGCTCGAGGACGTGCGGGCGGCGCTCGCCGCCGCCAACGCCAACAGCCCCAAGGGGGCGATCGAGAACTCCCAGCTCCACTGGCAGATCTACGACAACGACCAGTCGCGCTCGGCCAAGGACTACCAGAGCTTGGTGGTCGCCTACCGAAACGGGGCGCCGGTGCGCCTGCGGGACGTGGCGCAGATCTCCGATTCCGTCGAGGACCTGCGCAACCTGGGCCTGTCCCGGGGCAAGGCGGCCGTCATCGTGATCATCTTCCGCCAGCCCCAGGCCAACATCATCGACACGGTGGACCGCGTGCGGGCCCTCCTGCCGCAGCTTCAGGCCGCGATTCCGCCCGCCACGGAGCTGCAGATCGCGTCCGACCGAAGCACGGTCATCCGGGCGTCGCTGAAGGCCGTGGAGAACGCGCTCTTGATCGCCGTCCTGCTGGTCGTGCTCGTCGTGTACCTCTTCCTGCGTGATCCGCGCGCCGTGCTTGTGCCGGCCGTCGCCGTTCCTGTCTCGCTCGTCGGCACCTTCGCGGCGATGTACCTGCTCCGCTACAGCCTCGACAACCTCTCCCTCATGGCCCTCACGGTCGCCACCGGCTTCGTCGTCGACGACGCGATCGTCGTCATGGAGAACATCGTGCGCAACATGGAGCAGGGCACGCCGCGCTTCGAGGCGGCGCTGATCGGCGTGCGTCAGGTCGGCTTCACGGTGCTCTCGATGAGCCTTTCACTGATCGCGGTCTTCATACCCATCCTGCTGATGGGCGGGGTCGTCGGGCTCTACTTCCGCGAGTTCGCGGTGACGCTCTCGGTCGCGATCCTGATCTCGATGGTGGTGTCGCTGACGACGACGCCGATGATGTGCGCCCGCCTGCTGAGCGTGCACCGCAAGGCCAGCGAACTCGGGCGCTTCCATGCGTGGACCGAGGGCCTGTTCCAGCAGCTCCTGGGGGCCTACGCACATACCCTGCAGTGGGCGATCCGGCACCGCCGCCTGATGCTGCTCCTGCTCGTGGCGACCGTCGGCCTGAACTTCTGGCTCTTCGCCATCATCCCCAAGGGCTTCTTCCCCGAGCAGGACACCGGTCGCATGTTCGGCTTCATCCAGGCCGATCAAAGCGTGTCCTTCCAGCGCATCTCCCAGAAACTGAGGCAGTACATGCAGATCGTGCAGGCCGACCCCGACGTGGACGACGTGGTCGGCTTCACCGGGGCGGGCGGCGCGGGCAACTCGGGCAGGATGTTCATCTCCCTGAAGCCCCTCGGCGCGCGAAAGGCCACCACCGAGCAGATCATGACGCGCCTGCGCCCGAAGCTGGCGGCCGTGCCCGGGGCGACGCTCTTCCTTGCGCCCCAGCAGGAGATACGCGTCGGCGGGCGCCAGAGCTACGCGCTCTACCAGTACACGCTCCAGGCGGACAACCTGGACGATCTGCGCCTGTGGACGCCCAAGCTGATGGAGGCCCTGAAGGCCGAGCCGATCCTGAGCGACCTCAATTCCGACCAGCAGGACAAGGGGCTGGAGACCGACCTGGTCATCGACCGCGACACGGCCTCGAGGTTGAGGCTGACGGCGGCCCAGATCGACAACACCCTCTACGACGCGTTCGGCCAGCGCCAGGTGTCGACGATCTACAAGTCCCTGAACCAGTACCACGTCGTGATGGTGGTCGCGACCCGGTTCTGGCAGGACCCGTCCGCCCTGAAGGACCTCTACGTGAGTTCGACGGGCGGCACGGTGAGCGGCACCCAGTCGACCAACGCGGTCGCCGGGACCGTGTCCGTGTTCACGGGCCTCGACGCGGCGCGCACCAGCACCACCGTGGCCTCGAGCGCCAACTCCGTGGCGGCCGACACCGCCCGAAACGCGAGCATCAACGCGATCGCGGCGACCGGCAAGGGCGCCGCCTCAACCGGCGAGGCGGTGAGCACGCTCCAGGAGACCATGGTACCGCTCTCGTCGTTCACGCACTACCAGCTGGGCACGACCCCGCTCTCGGTCAACCACCAGGGCCCCTTCGTCGCGGGGACCATCTCGTTCAACCTGCAGCCCAACGCCTCGATCTCCGAGGCCGTGGAGGCCATCGAGCGCCAGGCGGCGGCGATCCACATGCCGACCTCCATCCACGGCAGCTTCCAGGGCACGGCCAAGACGTACCAGCAGTCGATCAGCAACGAGCCCGTGCTCATCCTTGCCGCGATCGTGGCCATCTACCTGGTGCTTGGCATACTCTACGAGAGCTACGCGCACCCCTTCACGATCCTCTCCACGCTGCCCTCAGCGGGCATCGGCGCTGTGCTCGGGCTCATGCTTTTCAACGTCGAATTCAGCCTGATCGCCCTGATCGGGGTCTTCCTGCTGATCGGAATCGTCAAGAAGAACGCGATCATGATGATCGACTTCGCGATCGAGGCCGAGCGCAACGAGGGGATGAGCCCCGGCGAAGCCATCTTCAAGGCCTGCATGCTTCGCTTCCGGCCCATCCTGATGACCACGATGGCCGCCATCCTGGGCGCCATCCCGCTCGCGCTCGGCCACGGGGACGGCGCCGAGCTGCGCCGGCCGCTCGGCATCGCGATCGTCGGTGGCCTGCTCGTCAGCCAGCTGCTGACCCTTTACACGACGCCGATCGTCTACCTGTATGTCGACCGGGTCCGGCTTTGGACGCACCGGGTCGGGGTGCGCATCGGGCTGGCGAGCCCCGACAAGGAGACCGTGCTCGCCCCCGGCATGACTTAACACCGAAAGAAATGAGCGAACTCAGTCACAAGCAACCCGCGGGATGTAACAGGAGGGCACTCGTGCTCGGAGCAGCCTGGCTTGCGCTCGCGGCGGGCTGCGCCGTGGGCCCGGACTTCAAGAGGCCCGCCATGGCGCTGCCGGCAGCCTTCAAGGAAAATCCCGGCTGGAAGGTCGCCTCGCCCGACGAGGCGGCCCCGAGGGGACCCTGGTGGGAGGTGTTCGGCGACCCCGTGCTCAACGACCTCGAGGTGCAGGTCGAGAAGGCGAACGAGACCCTGAAGGAGGCCGTCGCCACCTACGACGAAGCCCGCCAGGTGGTGAGGTCGGACCGCACGGCCTACCTGCCGACGATCGGCGTCGAGGGCCTGGCCAACAAGTCGAGGATCCCCTCCAGCCAGAGCGCGACCGGTCACGCCACGACCAACAGCACCTATACCGGGGAATTGACCGGGTCTTGGGCGCCCGATTTCTGGGGAAAGACCCGCCGCACGGTGGAGGCCGACGTCGCAACGGCCCAGGCCGACGCCGCCGCCCTCGCCGTTGCCCGCCTTTCGCTCCAAGCCACGCTGGCGACGGACTACGTGGGCCTCCGCGTCGCCGACGACCAGCTCCGTCTCCTCGAGAACGCGGTGGCGGCGTACAAGCGCACGCTCGAAATCACCAAGAACAAGTACGCGGTCGGCGTGTCGGGCCGCGGCGACATCATCACCGCCCAGACCCAGCTCGACAGCACGCGGGCGCAGCTGATCAGCGCCGGCATCCAGCGCGCCCAGTACGAGCACGCGATCGCCGTGCTGGTCGGCAAGGCTCCCGCGGAGTTCAGCCTGCCGAGGAGGGCAGAGGTCGGACTCACCAGGCCCGAGATTCCCGGCGTGGTGCCCTCGGAGCTGCTCGAGCGCAGGCCCGACGTCGCGGAGGCCGAGCGGCTGGCTGCGAGCGCCAACGCGCGCGTGGGCATCCAGGTGGCCGCCTATTTCCCCACGGTCAGCCTATCAGGGGCGGCCGGCTACGAGGGCTCGCCGCTCGGCAGCCTGTTCTCGGCGCCGTTCCGGTTTTGGACGCTGGGAGCCCAGGCGACGGATTCGCTGCTCGACTGGGGGCAGCGGCACGACCTCGTTCTCTCGGCCAAGGCCGCGTACGAGTCGAGCGCGGCCAGCTATCGGGAGACCGTGCTGACGGCGCTCCAACAGGTGGAGGACAACCTCTCGAACCTGCGTATTCTCGCCGAGGAGGCGAAGGTCCAGAACCAAGCGGTCACCGAGGCGGCCCAAGCCTCCCAGATCGCGCTCAATGAGTACAATGCGGGGACGGTCGACTTCACGACGGTCGCGACGGCCCAGGTTACGGAGCTCAACAACCGGGAGACGTCGCTCAGTATCCTCAACAGCCAGCTTACCTCGAGTATTGCGTTAATTCAGGCCCTGGGAGGCGGCTGGACCCAGTCCGACCTACCCAAGCCTTAGACGATCTATTTGCGCGGCTTATGGGGCGTACGACGAGCGTGAGTGTCGCTAATCGGAGACATTAACTAAAGAGGCGCAGGACCCTTGTGGCACGCGCTTTGCTGACCGGTGAGTGCTAACCTATGCACTACACCTACCGTTTAGGGCTCGTTGCCAGTCTGACCCTGGCAACCCTCGCGCCAATGAGCCGCGCGCAAACTGCGAGTCCGGCGCCGTCCGCCGGCTCTGCCGACACCACACCGTCGACCGCCGCCGTCACGACGGCGCCCGCTCCCGCCCCAACCGGAAGCTCCGACGCTGTGAAAATGGAGGCGTTCCAAGTGAGTGACGTCCCGATTGAGCAGCAGATCCTGCCCACCTCGAGGCCGTTCACGTCCGTCTTCGGCACGGAGGACAACATCCTCGATGTGCCCAGGAACGTCACGATTGTCTCTCGCGCCCAGATGGACGTGATCGACATGCAGGACACGACGCAGTTCAGCAAGCTGACCTCGAGCTCGTACACCGACTCGAACTTCGGCTCTCCGTCGAACCCGAGCATCCGCGGCCAGTCGGCCGACCTGTTCCTGAACGGGATGCGCCAGCGCATCGGCGAGAGCGGCGACGGCATGCCGGTGGACTTCAACATCGTCGAGTCGGTCAACATCGTTCCCGGCCCCGCCACGGCGGTGCAGGGCGCCTCGGCCTACGTCGGCGGATTCGTGGACCTCATCTCGAAGCAGCCCTTCTTTGACGCGACCAAGGGGTCCATCAGCTACACGATCGGTTCCTACGACACGAACCGCTGGAACCTGGACATCGGCGGGCCGATCAGCCCGACGCTTGCCTACCGCTTCAGCTACTCGGGCGAGGACAGCGATGGCTTCTGGATCAACTGGATCAAGCAGACAACCTCGATCTACGGCGCGGTGACCTGGCGCCCGACGAAGGGTTATGAGGTATTCGTGCTGTCCAAGGCTTTCTGGGCCGACTACCGCGAGAACTTCGGCATCAACCGCGTCACCCAGGCGCTGGTGTCGAACGGCCTCTACATCCCGGGAACCAACATCAACAACGGCACCGCGGCGACCGCCGCGGACCCGCAGAATGCCGCGAACGTGGCGAGCAGCAACACGGTCGCCTTCGGGACACCCGTCCCGGTGGACTACCACGAGACCGCGCAGGGCCCTGCCAGCCATGCCCACGGCATGGAGTACAACTCCCAGGTGATCCAGACGCTCACGCTCTCGACGGAGGCCAAGATCGTGAACAACACGATGTGGAGCTACACCAAGCGCGACACGTTCAACTCGGACGGCTACAGCGAGATCATCGATCCGTCGTGGTTCCTCGACAACCGCACGGAATTCATACTGACGAAGCCGAATTACACGATCAACTCGGGTCTCGAGGAAAAGTACCAGAGCACATGGGCCGTCGACGATTTCTTCTTCGAGCCGGTCAACGTCTGGGACCTCTCCAGCCCGTCCCTGCGCAGCACGCTGAACACCTACCTGTCGCCCGGCGCGGGTCCGAACTTCGTGAGCCAGAGGGTTCCCGGCTTCGAGGATCGCTTTGGCACGCCCGGCGCGGTCAACGGCGACACCAACGCGTCGGACGCCGAGGTCTACTCGGCCTTCATCCAGTCCACCTGGAAGCTGAACGAGCAGTTCAACCTCGTATCGGGTGCCCGCTTTGACCTGATCCACGTCCAGTCCAAGGACCCGTACTTCCTCAATTCCGGGGCCTCCCTCGAGATCGGGGAGCCCAACGTGAACCTGAGCTTGGTCGACAAGATCTCGCCGATCATGTCCACCTACGCGACCTACAACGTGAGCGAGAACTACACGGGTGCCTTGGCCGACGGCGGTGGCTTCACCAACGCCCTCGCCAACAACCTCTTCACGGAGGTCAGCCAGCTCTTCGAGGTGGGCGCGAAGTTCTCGCTCGAGGACAACAAGCTGTTCGTAAGCACGGACGTCTTCCACCAGACGCGCGAGCAGAAGCCCCAGGGTTCGCCCGCGGTTCAGTACCTCTACTACGGCTATGAGCTGTCGCTGAACTATCAGCCGAACAAGCAGCTCTTTGCTACGCTGGGCTACTCCTGGATCAACGGCAGCCTTCCCGCAGGCACGCAGTTCCAGGGCTACTCGACGAACCAGATCCCCGGTGGGCCGCCCGACCCCTTCACCAACCCGGTGCAGACCACGGGCCACTGGCGCGCCGCCGGCCAACCGCTCGACACGTTCAACGCCCTCGCGTCGTACACGTTCTCGAGCGGCTTCGGCATCGAGTCGAACATTCTGGTCACGAGCAAGATGAACAATGACTACCAGGGCTACGTCGTGATCCCCTGGCAGTACTCGCTCGACGCGGAAATCTTCTACAAGTGGAATAAGACCTGGGACTTCCGACTCTCGGGCACGAACATCACCAACCGGCACAACTGGGAGCCCTCCGTGGACACCTACGCGCTGGAAGGCATCGTTCCCCTCCCCGGGGCGCAGATCTTCGGCACGGTCAAGTATCACTTCTAAGATACCCGACCTGATCGCTTAACGATGGGCCTTCCGGCTAAGCCGGAAGGCCCATTTTTTTTGCCCGGTGGCCTCGTACCCGGGGACGCCGGAGTTGCGCGGAGGGTCCCATTCTCCGATATCCGTTTCCTCGCCAACGTGGGGCCTCCATTCGTCTCCTCTTTTGTCGTTGCCCGAGCGAGGCGGAGACAGATGGGGGCTATTGGCCTATCGCCTGCTGTTTCAAGCCATGTCTAAACCCAACCGATCTGTAGATCTGCGAACGACCCGGGTCCCTCGCATAACGAGCGTCTTCGCATCCGTCTTGGGCTGTCTGGCGCTCGGCTCGTCGATGGCCCACGCTGCAGATCGCATTCCCATCAAGATGATTGTCCTCGCGGGCTACGAGTCCGGGGAGGATTTCGGCGACGAGCCGTGCGAGTTCCAACTTTGGGCCGAGCGCGATCATCTTCTCCACGAAATCAAGGTTCCAGGCTCACCCCACGTGCTGCGCTATAACGATGCCGGCCTCTATGGGAGCGTTGGGAAGACATCCAAGGACCTGCAGATGACGGCCGCCCAGCAAACCGAGCTCATCATGGCGCTCTGCCTCGACCCACGCTTTGATCTGCGGAAGACCTACTGGCTGCTCACGGGAATCGGGGGAATTGATCCGGCCACCGGGTCGATCGGGAGCGCCGTTTGGTCCGAGAACGTCATCGATGGCGACGCCCTCGTGGAAATCGACGAACGGGAGAAGCCCAAGGACTGGCCGTACGGGCTGTACGCCATTGGCGCCAAAGCACCCAATCAACTTCCGCCCAGGGCTGCCAATGCCGGGTGGGGCGGCGCAGCCCTGGACTACACCATGGCCTATGCGTTGAACCCAAGGCTCGCCCACTGGGCCTACACTATCTCCAAGAGCATCGAGATTCCGGACTCCCCTGATATCAAGGGCT
This sequence comes from uncultured Opitutaceae bacterium, assembly GCA_903919205.1. Taxonomy (GTDB): domain Bacteria; phylum Verrucomicrobiota; class Verrucomicrobiia; order Opitutales; family Opitutaceae; genus Palsa-1447. The sequence goes on from CAIXHE010000164.1 coordinate 17,640, forward strand.
GGCGCGCCCAATATAAGGGTTTCCCTTTGGCCCTCACGCCACCGCATGTGATGATGGGCGACGTGATGGGCTCCAACCGATATTGGCATGGAGCGCTCCGCACGCAGTGGGCGAGGGACTGGGACAAGCTTTGGACCCACGGGCGGGGTGTATTTTCGACCACAGCCATGGAGCCCGCGGCCTACGTGGGCACCCTTACGCGGATGTCGGCCCAAGGTTTCGTCGACATCAACCGCGTGATGCAGTTGCGCTGCGCCAGCGGTTACTGCATGCCACCCACCGGCATCGAACCGGAGAGCACCGCCGGAGTCGAATTCCATGGGAACCAGGCGGCTATCGAGGCCTCGTACCGCGTCGGCTCGGCGGTCGTGAACGAAATTCTCAATCACTGGCCGCGCTACGAAAACCATATACCCAGCGATCAAGACTCGGGCCCCGGGACGGCAGCGGAAGATCGGTAGGCGATTCGGAGGCCGTTCGGCCCCACGGCACGCGGCCGGCGGTATCTCGGATCGAGATTCCGACCGAGAGAAGGACTCGGGTCTTGGAGCCTGTGCCGAATGCGCCTCCGCCATGCCAGTCGACGATACCGGCGCGCCGGAGGTTGTGGTATTTTCACCCGCAGCCAGACCTTCGACACGGGTGCGTTCTCGTCCTACGAACATCGAAGCGATCGCTCAACGAGGGGTCTCCGCCCGTTGCAGGGAGGCCCCATCGTTGGCGGAACCGATCGCCCCTAGAAGTCGCCCGAGTTGCTCACGAACGCGATATGTCGGCTATCCGGAGCCCATGAGTTCACGTTGATCGAGCCCTGGCCGCCATAGACGTAGGCCA
>CAIXHE010000165.1 GCA_903919205.1 uncultured Opitutaceae bacterium
TTCACGTCGAACGAGATCTACGTGCCGTCGAACCCGGACGCCCTGAGCCTGATCGGCTTCACGCTGCTGGTCGACAAGCTGCACAAGTTCCATGCGATATCCGGCAGCTTCCGCAAGGCATCCATGGGGCCGCCGGCCGCCGTGCAGGGTGTGATCTTCAACTCGATCCGCACGGGCGTCGACATCGAGGTCCCGAAGATGAGGATGCAGCTCCGCCTGAACCAGTTCCGCTCGGCCAAGCGGGCAGCCCCGAGCGCCAAGATCTTCACGACCCAGATCCGCGACGCGATGGTCGTTCGCCGCTCGGTGGCCCTGGGCCTGCCGGTGATCCTCGTGGGGACCGACGCCGGCGACACGGAGGACTCCGTGACGAACGACTACAGGAAGCTCGCCACCGAGATCATGCAGCATGAAGCTGCCTCCTAACGCACCCCACGATGCCTGAGTCGACCTACACGGAAAAAGATTGGAACGAGGTTCGAACGGCCTTCGCCAGTTCGATCATGGTGGACACCCAGATCTCGAGCCTCGCGCAGAACCTGGACGGCCCCGTGTGGCCCGTGAAGTCCAAGGACGAGACGCCCGCGAAGTACATCGACCTGAGCTACGAGGAGGCGATCGAGCTGCTGGCGCTCAAGGGCCAGACCGGCGACAAGCTCGACCTGCTGATCTCGATCCTTAAGGAGACGATGGCGTTCGACAGCCCGTTCGGCGACATGGTGGAGCAGACCGAGGCCGCGAGCGTGCGCGACAACCCGCTGCTCAAGAACATGGCGCGCATCGGCCTGCCCGAGAACTTCCCGATCTCGCTTACGGCGCTCGGGCCGGACACGGTAGAGTTCTGCAAGCTCGAGAACCTGAAGACGCTCGGCGAGTTCGCGGTCTTCGCCCAGGGCATGTCCCAGAACGTGATCATCGGCGGGGACTTCCGCAAGCTGCTCAACGCCCTCTCGAACCTGGACGAGGTGACGCTCACCGAGATCCTTCCCTTCCGCAAGGGCGCCAAGGGCCTCCACCTGGTGGAAGCCCTCGCCCAGTCGACCCGCGTGGCCGACCCGTTCCCGCGGGCCCGCGAGGCCACGGAGTGGTTCGTCGACGACTTCACCTCGCTCAAGCGCGACTTCGTGGAGGGCACGGGCGTCGCCCGCCAGCTCGGCGTCCTCAACAACGTGGAGTTGGAGAAGAAGGTCTCCGATCTCCTGCGCCAGCTGATCAAGCCTGGCTTCAGCTCCCCCGTTACCGCGGTGAAATCCAGCTTCTTCAAGAGGCTCTTCAAGAAATAAGACCCGGGTCTTAACCGCCCAGAATGGCCGAACCCTCCAATTTCCGGATTCCTGGAAAGAAGTCAGATGCCATAGGAGGACTCTCGCTCAGGAGAAGGTCCCCGAGCAGTTCGCCGTTCGCAGTATCCCAGGCCTCCGCGGCCGCCCGCGAGTCGATCCGGGCGATCGTCTCGGCGACGCGTCCGCCGATGGGCAGCCGGGGTGCCGACGACGCGCGCGCCGCCGAGCTCGAGCGCTCGCTGCGGCAGCTCGAGCTCAAGCTGGCCGAGCGCGAGCGCATCGTCGGCGAGCGTGAGGCCCGCCTGAAGGATTTCGAGCGCGAGCTCGCGGAGGCCGAGGCCCTGCTGGCGGCGCGCGAGCAGCTGGTGAACGCCTCCAAGAAGTCCACGACGGCCCATGTGTCGCCCGAGGAGAAGTCCGCGCTAGAGGGCCTGCGCGCGGAGCTCGAGCGGCAGGAGTCTGTCCTCAAGGACGCCCAGGCCGCGCTCAGGGAGCGCGAGCAGTTCATGGAGGAGAGCGAGACCCGGCTCTTCGAGAAGGTGCAGGCCCAGCAGGAGCGCGAGATCGAGCTCGACCAGCGCGAGGAGGAGCTCAAGGTGCGCAGCCGAAAGCTGAAGGTGTCGGAGGCGGCGGTCGACCCGAAGGTGGCCGCCGAGCTGCAGGCAGAGGACCAGGCCCTGGCCGATGATCCCGAGATGAGGGCATGAGCCTTGACGCGGGATCCGGCGGCAACCAACTTTGATGCAACTTTTCCCGGGACACGGCGTCCCACTTCTCTCAAACCCTAGCATGCGTTACCTCCGTCTAGCCCTGTGCGTTGCCTGCATAAGCCTTGTGGGCCTGCGCGCCGCCGACGACGACTCGAAGGAGCAGCAGGCGCAGCCCGAGGAGATCCCGAACTTCAACCAGCTGGACGAGTACATCTACGTGCCGAAGTCCACGCTTAGCCTCGGTAACCGCTTCATATTCAACGGCCCCAAGGTGGTCTACAGCGGCCAGGGCTCGAACCCGTCGGCGGCCAACCCGATCGCGGGAGGGGACACGGCGACCACGTTCGTCCCAAACGTCTCTCGCACCTACATCGACGGGACGGTGCTCCCGGACAACCGCTCGATCCCCACGACGACCGGGGTCGGCTCCTCCTCGAACCAGCCGATCGCCTCGGACGGGCGCACGAACAGCTGGAGCTACGTCAACAACAGCCAGCTGCTGCTGAACGGTGACATCGCCTTCCACACCTACAACGCCACCGTGACCGACACCGCGAACCACGACGCCTCGACCCAGTCGGGACTCGGCCTTGAGCTCGTGATGGACCGGGACATGGGCAAGCTGGGCAAGAAGATCAAGTGGAGCCTGACGGCGGGCTTCAGCATCGCCGACCTGCACTCGAGCACCTACGTGGCGGTGCCCACGAGCGTGACCGTGCTGACCGACACCTACGACCTCTTCGGGCAGATCCCGCCCGCGGCGCCGTTCACCTCCCCGAACACGGCGAGCCAGACCGTGATCAACTCGAGCGGGCAGGCCGTGTCCGGCTCCGGCTCGACGCAGCAGCAGCAGGTGGACACGACCATTCTTCTCGGCAACCGGCCGATCAGCCGCTCCAACTCCACGTTCCTCACGGACACCCAGAACCGCTACTACATCGAGGGCGCCTACTACACCCTTCGGGTGGGACCCACGGTCCTGGTCCCGCTCGGCCAGCACTTCCGCTTCGCCCTCAGCGCCGGGCCGGCCCTCATCTACGCCGGCTCCCAGCTGAACGTGCTCGAGGACCTCACCGTCGCGACGGGCACGAACTACACGCAGCTCTACTCCAAGGACAACACGAAGCTCCTGCCGGGCTACTACGTCGACGCCAACCTCCAGTACCAGCTCACCGAGACCGCGGGCTTCTACCTGGGCGGCGTCTACGAGGGAGCCGGAAGCTTCAGCCAGAAGGACCCGAGCGGCACCGGCTACCAGTACGGCGCCAAGGTGAGCTTCGGCTCCGAGGAAGGCGTCAAGAGCGGGCTAACCCTGCGCTTCTGAGGCCGCGCGCTCGTCCGATAGGTCCGCGAGGACCGACTCGACGCTGCGCAGAGAGCCGGGCGGGTAGAAGCTGTTGATGCGGGAGATCACCTGCTGGATGATGCCGTCGGGGCACGAGGCCCCTCCGGTCACGAGGATCCTGCGCGGCCGCTCGCCGGGCCTCCACTCGACTCCGCCCCAGAGGGGCCTGCGCTCGACGTGGCCGTCCGGGGTCGGGCCGCCCCGCGTGGGGAAGACGTAGTGGTCGGCCTCCACGGGCGAGAGGATGTTGGCCTCGCTCTGGATGAAGAAGGCGTCGGCCCCCAGCCTCTGCTTGCAGAGGCGGTAGAGCTGGTAGGTGTTGGACGAGTTCTTGCCGCCGATCACGAACGCGGCGTCGAGCGGCTCCACCAGGGCGCGCGCCAGCGCGTCCTGGTTCACCTGGGTGGCGTAGCAGAGGGTGTCGTTGCGTCCCTGGCCGCCGACCCGGCTCGGCGCCCCCTCGGCGTCGGGCCCGAACTTCTCGGCGAAGACGTCCCGCAGGTAGGCGATGATCTCGCGCGTCTCGTTCATGAGGAGCGTCGTCTGGTTCACGACGGCCACGCGCCCCAGGTCGCGCCCGGGGTCGAAGCCCGGGGTGTAGCGCCCGTCGAACAGGTCGAAGAAACGGCCCCCGGGGTCGCCGCGCAGGATCAGCTCTCCCAGCTGGCGGGTCTCCTCCATGTTGCGCACGATGATCGCCGGGGCGTAGCGCCGCGTGTTGGAGAACGTGGCCTTGGTCTCCTCGTGCTCGTGCTTGCCGTGGATCACGACCGTGTAGCCCTCGCGCCCGTACGCGCGGGCGGCCTTCCAGACCTTCTCGACCAGCATGCAGGTGGCGTCGTACTGGCGCACCGCGATTCCCTTGCGCACGAGGCGCCTCTTGTCCTCGTCGGTGGCCCCGAAGGCGGGGATGATCACGATGTCCTCGGGGGTCAGCGTGTCCCAGAGCGGCGGCTGGCCCGGGGCCGCCGCATGGGGCTCGCCCTTGTCCGTCTGGAGGTAGCGAAGGCCCCGCCGGATCAGGTCCTCGTTCACGAAGGGGTTGTGGATCAGCTCGGAGAGCATGAACACGCGCCGGCCGGGGTTCTCGGTCAGGGTCTCGTACGCGCGCTCGATCGCGTTCTTCACGCCGAGGCAGAAGCCGAAGTGGCTCGGAACGAGGTAGTGCACGGCGCCGAAGTCGAGGATGACCGGGGCGGTGGCCGTGCGCTCGTGCCGCCTGGCAAGCGCCTTGATCGCCGCGCAGAGCCTCGACTGGTAGATCGCGCCGGCCTCGGCGTCCTGGGCATAGATGGCGGTGTTGCGCTCCTTCTCTGGCCTGAACTTGTAGATGAAGTCGTTTTCGCCCAGGTTCAGGTAGGGGATCTCGATCAGGTGCGGCTCGAGGCCGCCGAGGATGCCGGCCAGGGACGGGGCGAGCGACTGCGGCGCGGTGCAGAGCCGCTCGATCGGCTGGAACCCGACCTCGGGGTCGGCGCTGGTGCCGTGGGCCTGCGCCAGCCACACGCGGTAGGTGCGGCCCCCCGCCGCCATGGTGAAGCGCTCCACGGGCTCGGTGTGCTCGGGGAAGGCGGCCGCGAGCCTTCCCACGGCCATGGCCCGGTCGGTGCCGGTGAACGGCAGGCCCGACTTCGATCCGAGGCTGCGCACCGCCAGGCGGTTGTTCCCGTCGAAGGCGAGGATGCAGTCGAGCTGCGCCGGTAGGCCCGCCGTGTCCAAGGGCATGGTGGGGGCCGCTCCTAGCCCCTGGCGAGGGGCGCCCCGAGCACCTCGCGCAGCCGGGAGACGTCGCGGCCGCCGCCCATCGCGAAGTCGGGCTTGCCGCCGCCGCGGCCCCCGAGCGCCACGCTCAGCTCGTTCACGATCTTGCCCGCCTGGAAGCCCGCCTTGACGGCTGCGGGGGAGCAGAAGGTGACGACCGTCGCCTTGTCCGCGAAGGCGGACCCGAGGCGCACGACTCCCTCGCCCAGGTGGGCGAGCACCTGGGCCCCTAGCGAGCGCAGCGCGTCGGGCGCCTCGGCCTCGACCACCTCGGAGACGAACTTGAGGCCGGCGCCCTCGGTCGCGCCCGCGGCCAGTGCGGCGGCGCGATCCGCCGAGGCCCTCTGCTCGAAGCCCCTCAGCTTTCGCTCCGCCTCGGCCTTCTCGGCGAGGAGGCTCGCGATGCGGGCCTCGAGGCCGTCGCGGGGGGCGCCCAGGCGCGCGGCAACGGTGTCCAGCATGTCGAAGGCGTGCAGAGCGGTGTGGACGGCGGCTTCGCCGGCCACCGCCTCGATGCGCCGGGTGCCCGCGGCGATGGCGCTCTCGTGCACCACCTTGATCAGCCCGACCTCCCCGGTCGTGGCGACGTGGGTCCCGCCGCAGAGCTCGCGGCTGTAACCGCCGATGTCGACGACGCGCACCACCTTTCCGTACTTCTCGCCGAAGAAGGCGAGCGTGCCCTCGGGCTTGCGGTCGAATTCGACCTCGTAGGAGTCGACCCGGGCGTTCTCGAGGACGCGCTCGTTCACGAGCTCCTCGATCTCGCGGACCTGCGCGTGGGTCACCGCCTCAAAGTGCGCGAAGTCGAAGCGCAGGCGCTCGGGGGCGTTGAGCGAGCCGGCCTGCCTCACGTGGGTGCCTAGCACCTTGCGCAGGGCCCAGTGAAGGAGGTGGGTGGCCGTGTGGTGGCGCTGGATGGCGCGGCGGCGCACCGGGTCGACCGACAGCGCGGCGGCGCTTCCCGGCTCGGGGAGCACGGACTCGGGGGCCACGCGGTGGAGGTGGCGGCCGGACTTGTCCCTTACGGTGTCCAGGATCTCGAGGCTCCTGCCGCCGATCAGGGCGTGGCCGCGGTCGCCGAGCTGGCCGCCCATCTCGGCGTAGAAGGGGCTGCGGTCGAAGACCAGGAAGGCTCCGTGCTCGGAGCGCACCGTGTCGACGAGCGCGGCGTGGGTCGCGCTCGCGGGGTCCAGGGCGTAGCCGGTGAAGAGGGTGGGGGCGAGGGGCGCGCTGGCGGAGCCCTCGGTGGCGGCGACGATCACCTCCTTCTTCTGGGCGGCGCGGCCGCGCTCGCGCTGCTGCTCCATCAGGGCCTCAAAGCCCGCGACGTCGATCGTGATGCCGCGCTCGGCTGCGATCACCTGGGTGAGGTCGAGCGGGAACCCGTACGTGTCGTAGAGCTCGAAGACGACCGGGGCCGGGAGCTGGCCGGACGATGCCGACTCGTCGAAGCGCCGCAGGCCGCGCTCAAGCGTGCGCCCGAAGCTCTCCTCCTCCGAGCGGATCACGCGCCGCAGCGTCGACTCCTGCCGCCGCAGCTCGGGGAACACCTCGCCGAGCGACGCGACGACCGGATCGACCAGCTGCTCGAAGAACCCGGTCGAAAGGCCCAGGTTGCGACCGTAGAGGGCGGCTCGGCGCAGGATCCTTCGGATCACGTAGTTGCGGCCCTCGTTGCCGGGCAGGATGCCGTCGGAGATGGCGCAGCAGACGCAGCGCGCGTGGTCCGCCAAGACGCGGAACGCTACGTCGGTCTGCTCCTGGGCCGTCAGGCCGGAGCGGGCGGTGGGCACGGTGCCCGCGTAGGCCTTGCCCGAGAGCTCGGCGATCCGGGTGAAGAGCGGGGTGAAAATCTCGGAGTTGTAGTTGGAGGGCTCGGCCGTGAAGTCGGTGAAGCCCTTGGTCGTGGCGTGGATGCCCGAGACGCGCTCGAAGCCCATCCCGGTGTCGACATGCTTGGCGGCGAGCGGCGAGAAGGTTCCGTCGGCGTTGGCGTTGTACTGGATGAAGACGTGGTTCCAGATCTCGATGCAGCGGGAGGAGCCGGAGTTGACGAGCGCGCGGCCGGCGGCCTCGTCGTCGGAGGGCAGCAGGTTCACGTTGATCTCCGAGCAGGGGCCACAGGGGCCGGTCTCGCCCATCATCCAGAAGTTGTCCTTCTTGCCGCCGCGCACGATGTGCACCTCGGGGTCGAGCCCCGCCTTCCTGAAGAGCGCCGCCCAGATGTCGTAGGCCTCCTGGTCGAACTCGGACGGGTCGCCCCTGGCCTTGTCGGGGGAGTACACCGTGGCGAACACACGCTTGGCCGGCACGCCCCAGACCCCGGTCACGAGCTCCCAGCCCCATGCGAGGGACTCCCGCTTGAAGTAGTCGCCGAAGGACCAGTTGCCGAGCATCTCGAAGAGCGTGTGGTGGTAGGTGTCGAAGCCGACGTCCTCCAGGTCGTTGTGCTTGCCGCCGGCGCGGATGCACTTCTGGGTGTCGGCCGCGCGCGTGTCCGAGGCGGGCTTGGCGCCCGCCCAGTGCGACAGGTCCGGAACCCGCTCGCCGAGGAAGATCGGCACGAACTGGTTCATGCCGGCATTCGTGAAGAGCAGTCCGGGCGAGTCCGGCAGGAGCGACGAGGAGGGGACGATCGTGTGCCCGTGGGACGCGAAGAAATCGAGGAACGAGCGGCGTATGTCCAGGGGCTTCATAGGGCGGAGATGACCGCGTCAGCCATCGCGCGGGTGCCGACGGAGGGCCCGCCGAAGGCGATGTCGCCGGTGCGGGCGCCCGACGTCACGGCCTTGCGAACGGCCGCCTCGATCCGGGCGGCCGGCTCCTCGAGGCCGAAGCTGTAGCGCAGCATGAGGGCGGCCGAGAGGATCTGGGCGCAGGGGTTGGCGATGCCCTTGCCCGCGATGTCCGGCGCTGTGCCGCCCGCCGGCTCGTAGAGCCCGAAGGGCAGGCCAAGCGCGTTCTTGCCCGCGCCGAGCGAGGCCGACGAGAGCATGCCGAGCGACCCGCAGATGACCGCCATCTCGTCCGAGAGGATGTCGCCGAACATGTTCTCGGTGACGAAGACGTCGAACTGGTTGGGATTGCGCACCAGCTGCATGGCGGCGTTGTCCACGTACATGTGGCTGAGCTGGAGGTCGGGGGCGTGCCGGGCGACGTAGTCGGTGACGGTGCGCCTCCAGAGGACGGAGGTCTCCAGCACGTTGGCCTTGTCGACGGAGCAGAGGATCTTCTTTCGGCTGCGCGCCGCGGCTATGGCCGTGGCCGTGATCCGCTCGATCTCGCTCTTTCTGTAGATCATGGTGTCGACCGCCTGGACGTCGCCGTCGGGCAGCGGGGTCGTCTCCTTCGGCTTGCCAAAGTAGAGGCCCCCGGTCAGCTCCCGGATGCAGACGATGTCGATGCCGTCGGGGATGCGGTCGGTCTTGATCGGCGAGGCGGCCGTCAGCTCCGGATACAGGAGCCCGGGCCGTATGTTGGCGAAAAGGGTGAAGTGCTTGCGCAGGGGAAGGAGCGCGGCTCGCTCGGGCTGCTCCTTGGGGGGAAGTTTCTCCCACTTGGGTCCGCCGACCGACCCGAAGAGGATGGCGTCCGAAGCCTCGCAGATCCTTAAGGTACTTTCCGGCAATGCCTTGCCGTGATTGTCGATCCCGGCGCCTCCCACGTCCGCGTATGTGGCCTGGAGGGTGAGCCCATGCAGCCCCGCGGCGTGCTCGAGCACGCGCAGCGCCTCGGACATCACCTCGGGACCGATGTAATCACCTGCAAGGACGGCAAACTTTAGGGTCGGCATTGGAAGGGGTGTATCGGTAGCCGCTGGGGCGCCAAAGGTGAAGGTGAATTTTCGCCGTTGCGAAAGGCCCCGATTTTTTGCCCGATGCGCCGTGCGCGTCCATGTCCTTCCGTCGGGCCTCATCCACACCAATGCCTACCTGCTCACTCCCGCCGGGGGCGGGCAGGCCGTGCTGATTGACGCCCCCGGGGAGGTATGGGGCAAGGTGGCCCCGATCCTCGAACGGGAGCGCTCGAGCCTCGGGTCGCTCTGGCTCACCCACGGGCATTGGGACCACACGCAGGGTGCGGCCGAGGTGGTGCGCCGCACGGGTGCGCGGGTCGTCGCCCACCGCGACGACCGGGTGCTCCTCGAGACCCCCGGCATCATGCTCGAGATCGCCGGCCCAGGCCTCGAGCTTGAGCCCGTGCGGGTCGACCTTTGGGCCGAGGACGGCCAGGCCCTGGAGGCGCTCGGTCAAAAGGTTCGCGTCGGCCACGTGCCCGGCCACTGTCCAGGGAGCCTGATGTTCTACTTTGCGGATGAGGCCAGCCTTTTCTCGGGGGACGTGCTCTTCCGCGGCGCGGTGGGCCGCACCGACCTGCCGGGCGGCAGCTTCGAGGATCTCGAGCGCTCGATCCGCACCAAGATCTACTCGCTGCCGGACGAGACCCGGGTCTTCCCGGGCCACGGCGGCCCCACCACGGTGGGCGAGGAGAAGGCCGACAATCCCTATGTCAACGGCTGAGCACGAGCCCTTCATGCGCAAGGCGATCGAGCTGGCCCGCCGGGCGTGGGGCCGCACGAACCCGAACCCCATGGTGGGATGCGTGCTGGTCGAGGACGGCGAGGTCATCTCCGGGGGCTACCACGAGCGCGACGGCGAGCCCCATGCCGAGCGGATCACGATCTCGGCCCTGATGCGAAACCCGAGGGCCGGCGCGACGCTCTACGTGACGCTCGAGCCCTGCTCGTCGGAGGGCCGCACCGGCGCCTGCACCTCCGCCATCATCGCAGCCGGAATCGGTCGCGTGGTCGTCGGGGCCACCGACCCGAACCCGGCGCACTCGGGGCGGGGCTACGAGGTCCTGCGCAAGGCCGGAGTCGAGGTGATCACCGGGGTCCTCGAGGCCGAGTGCACCGACCTGAACATCCTCTTCAACCACTGGATCACGAGAAGGGAGCCGCTCTTCGCGGGCAAGTTCGCGGCGACGCTCGATGGCCGCGTCGCCACGCGCTCCGGGGACTCCAAGTGGATCACCGGCGCCGAGGCGCGCGCCGACGTCCACCGCTGGCGCAGGCTCTTCCCCGCGATCGGGGTCGGGGCCGGCACGCTGATGACCGACAACCCCGCGCTGACCGCCCGCGTCGAGGGCGAGCCGGTGGAGTGTCCCGTCCGCTTCGTCTTCGACGGGCGCCTGCGCTCGGTCGTGGACGGCAAGCTGCCGGGCCTCTACACCGACGCCTACAAGGAGCGCACGATCGTCGTGACGACCCAGCACGCCGGGCTCGGGTACGTGCGCAAGCTGAAGCAGCTGGGCGTCGGCGTGTGGACCTTCGAGTCGCCCACGGCCCGGGTGCCCCTGAAGCAGTTCCGGGCTCGGTGCGCCGAGGAGAAGATCATGGGCGTCCTCTTCGAGGGCGGGGCGCAGCTGATGAGCCGGGCGCTGATCGAGCGGCAGCTCGACTACATGATGGCCTACCACGCCCCGGTGATCCTGGCCGACGAGAAGGCCAAGACCGCGATGGGCGGGCTTCGCACGGAGAAGCTCGCCCAGGCGATCCGGCTCTCGGGCGTGCGCCGCGAATCGCTCGGCGACGACAGCCTCATGAGGGGCCACGTGGTCTACCCCGAGAGGACGCAGATCGATGAGACTCTATTTAGCCTCGGCTAACCCGGGAAAGGCCGCGGAATTGGCCGCGCTCGCGGCCGCTCGCGGGGGACCCGCAGGACTCGAGGTGGTCAGCGCCCGGGAGGTGGGCGGCATGCCGGAGGTGGTCGAGGACACGGGCACGTTCGCGGGCAACGCGCGCAAGAAGGCCCGCGCGCTCGCCCCGCTCCTGCCGGCGGGCGGCTGGGCGCTGGCCGACGACAGCGGGCTCTGCGTGGAGGCGCTGGGCGGGGCCCCGGGGGTCGAGTCGGCCTACTTGGCCGGCCCCGTGTCCAACGCCGCCGCCAACCTGGCCAGGCTGGTCGAGCTCATGCGGGACGTGCCCGAGGGCCGGCGCGCGGCGCACTTCGTCTGCGTGCTGGTCCTGATCGCCCCGGGCGGGGCCGAGCGCCTCTTCGAGGGGCTGTGCCGGGGCCGCCTGGCGGCCGAGCCCCGGGGGAGGGGGGGCTTCGGCTACGACCCGCTGTTCATCCCGGAGGGCCAAGAGCAGACCCTGGCGGAGCTGCCCGCGGAGGTGAAAAATCGCATAAGCCACCGGGCTAGGGCATGGTTGGAATGCGCCGGTTGGCTTGCGGAGGGCGCCCAAACCGTGCATTGATGATCCTTCCATGGCCGAATTCTACATCACGACGGCGATAGACTACGTGAACGGGTCGCCGCACATCGGGCACGCCTACGAGAAGGTGCTGACCGACGTGATCGCGCGTCACCGCAGGCTGCTTGGCGACTCGGTGTACTTCCTGACCGGCACCGACGAGCACGGCCAGAAGGTCCAGCAGACCGCCCGAAGGAAGGGCGTCTCCCCGCAGCAGTTCGCCGACGAGGTGAGCGCGGAGTTCCGGGCCATGCTCCCGCGCCTCGGGATCTCGAACGACGACTTCATCCGCACGACCGAGGACCGGCACAAGGTCGTGGTGCGCGAGCTCCTCCAGCGCCTCTTCGACAAGGGCGACATCTACAAGGGCGAGTACCGGGGCTTCTACAGCACCCGCAGCGAGCAGTTCCTGCAGGAGAAGGACCGGCTGCCGGACGGCTCCTGGCCCGAGATCCATGGTGAGGTGACGGAGATCATCGAGCCCAACTACTTCTTCAGGCTGCGCTCCTACCAGGGCTGGCTCGTCGACTTCCTCTCGAAGAACGAGGACTTCGTGTTCCCGCGCTACCGCCAGAAGCAGGTCCTCGAGTTCCTTAAGGACCCCCTGAACGACCTATGCATCTCGCGGCCGCGCGAGCGGCTGGAGTGGGGGATCCCGCTCCCGTTCGACGAGGGCTACGTCACCTACGTCTGGTTCGACGCCCTCGTTAACTACTACTCGGCGGTGGCCGACAAGCCCGGGATCTGGCCCGCCGCCTGGCACGTGATTGGCAAGGACATCCTCCTGCCCCCGCACGCGGTCTACTGGCCCATCATGCTCCACGCGGCGGGAATCGCCCTGCCCAAGGGCGTCCTCGCCCACGGCTGGTGGCTCACCAAGGGGGAGAAGATGTCCAAGAGCGCGGGGAACGCCTTCAACCCGCTCGACCTCGTGGACGAGTTCGGGGCCGACGCGCTGCGCTACTTCCTGATCCGCGAGATGAACGTCGGACAGGACGGCGACTTCTCCCGCGAGCTCTTCCTCGTGCGCTACAACAGCGACCTTGCGAACGACCTCGGAAACCTGGCCAACCGCGTGCTCAACATGACGAACCGCTTCGCCGCGGCCTCGGTGCCCGCTCCCGGGGCCGACTCCGAGGCGGAGGCGGAGCTGAAGTCGCTCTGGGAGACCACGCGCGCCGACTACCTCCAGCTCTTCGAGCAGTTCCAGTTCCACACGGGACTCGAGCGCCTCTTCGCGTTCGTGCGCTCGATCAACGGGTACATCGAGAAGCGCGCCCCCTGGAAGCTCGGCAAGTCGGCGGAGCCCGCGGACCACGCGCTCCTGGCGACGACGCTCGCGACCCTGGCCGAGGCGCTGAGGCTCGCCTCGGTGGCGCTTCGACCGGTGATGCCGGGGGCCACGGCCAAGATCGACGCCGTCCTGGGCTACGTGCCCTCGGGCACGTGGAGCGATGAGCTCGCCTGGGGGCAGCGGCTGAGCGGCTCCAAGGTCGCGACCGCGCTCGTCCTCTTCCCGAGGCCGCTCGCGGCCGCCAAGGCGCCGTGACCATCCTGCCGCTAGACCCCGTGGCCCACGCCTCGCAGGAGGCGCTGACCGGGTTCCTCTCGGAGTGCCGGGACGCGGCGGCGCAGGTGGGCCGCCCCCGCCTGGTGAGCATCACGATCGAGGTCGACAGCCTGGACCCGCTGGCCGTGCTCGAGTCGATCTTCGAGCCCGGCGAGCGGCACTTCTACGCGGAGCGGCCCTCGCAGGGCTGGGCCATCACCGGCGCCGAGTCGGTGCTCACGTTCACCTCCGCGGGCGCCGGGCGCTTCGCGGACTGCCAGCGCTTCATCGACAGCACCCTTGAGGACGCGATCGCCGTCGGCGCCCAGGACGCCCCCTACGGCGGACCCCACTTCTTCGCCTCCTTTTGCTTCCTCGACAACCCGGGCGACGACCAGCCGTTCGAGTCCGCGTGCCTGTTCGTCCCCAGGTGGCAGGTGGCCCACCGGGACGGCCGCACGACGGCGGTCGCCAACCTGCTGATCGAGGGCGACTCCCCGATCGAGGCGCTCTCCGAGCGCGTCTGGCGCGCCCACGCCAAGTTCGGCTCGTTCGACTACTCGGCTGCCGGCTTCCCAAGGGAGCCGGTTGCCGGGCCCGCCACGGTGACCGAGGTCGGGGGCCGGATGAGCTACGAGACGGCGGTGAGCCGGGCGACGGAGCGGATCGAGCGCGGGGACATCGTGAAGATCGTGCTCGCCCGCGCCAAGGACGTGAGGGCCCGCGAGGCGCTGCATCCGCTCTGGATCCTGAACGGGCTTCGCCAGCGCTTTCCCGACTGCAACGCCTTCTCGGTGGCGAACGGGCGGGGCCAGAGCCTGATCGGCGCCAGCCCCGAGCGGCTCCTGCGGGTCGAGGACGGCGTCCTCCTGACCGAGGCCCTCGCCGGCTCCGAGCAGCGCGGCGCGACCGCGAGCGAGGACGCCACCCTCGGAAACCGGCTGCTGCGCAGCGAGAAGGACCTGCGCGAGCACCAGATCGTCCTCGGCTCGATCGTGCGGCGCCTGGAGCCCCTCGGGCTCGAGCTCAAGTACTCGGCCAGGCCCCTCCTCAGGAAGCTCCCGAACGTCCAGCACCTGCACACCCCGGTGCAGGCCCGTCTGGGCAACGGCGTGCGCCTGCTCGACCTGCTGTCCCGGCTTCATCCGACCCCTGCCGTGGGAGGGACGCCCCGGGAGGTTGCCGTGCCCCTGATCGCGCAGCTCGAGGCCTTTCCCCGGGGTCTCTACGGGGGCACGGTCGGCTGGATCGACGCGCAGGGCGGGGGGGAGTTCATCGTGGCGCTGCGCACGGCGCTCGTCGACGGCTCGCGCGCGCGGCTCTTCGCCGGCGCCGGCATCGTCGCCGGCTCCACTCCCGAGAAGGAGCTGGCCGAGACCGAGCTCAAGTTCCGGGCGATGCAGGACGCGCTGCTCGGCTCGTAGGTGCCCCCGAGCATGAACCCGCCCTCCCTCGATCTTCGCAACGTGAACGCCCTTTGGGGCAGCGTGATCGTCGAGACGCTCGTTCGCTCGGGCGTGCGCACCGCCGTCATCTCGCCGGGCTCGCGCTCGACGCCGCTCGCCTTCGCGTTCGCCCGCCATCCGGACGTGGAGGCGATCCCCGTCCTAGACGAGCGCTCGGCGTCGTTCTTCGCCCTCGGCCTCGCCAAGCGCGCGCTTCGCCCGGTGGCCCTCCTCTGCACGAGCGGCACGGCGGGCGCCAACTACTTCCCGGCGGTGATCGAGGCCTGGGAAGCGGGGGTTCCGCTCGTCGTGCTGACCGCCGACCGCCCGCCGGAGATGCGCGCGTGCGCGTCGGGTCAGACAATCGACCAGGAGGGACTCTACGGGGCCTTCACGGCGTTCGCCCACGAGCTGGCCGTGCCCGAGGCCACGGAGCCGCTCCTTCGCTACCTCCGGCAGACGATTGCACACGCGGTCGAGCGCTCGCTCGCCCCGCGCGCCGGCCCCGTGCACCTGAACGCCCCCTTCCGGGACCCCCTCGTGCCCGCCGACGACGGCGGCGCGGTGGCGAACCTCGCCTCGCGGGTCGACTGGGAGCGCTTCTTCTCGCTGGTGTCGCCCCCGGCGCCGGTGCTCTCGGCCTCGTCGCTTCCCGCCATCCCGCACGCGGTGCACGGAATCATCGTCGCGGGGCCGTCCCTTGTGGGCGACCCGCGGGCCCACGCGGCCGCGGTGGGGGAGATCTCGCGCCGGCTCGGCTGGCCGGTCCTGGCCGACGGCCTGTCGGCCCTGCGCAACCACGCGGCCCTCGTTCCCCACCTTGTGAGCCGCTACGACGCCATCCTGCGCTCGCCCGCGGCGGCCGAGTCGCTGCGCCCGGAGATGGTGCTCTGCCTCGGCGAGTGGCCCACCAGCAAGGTGCTCCGCTCCGTCATCGAGGCGAGCGCGGCCCCCGTGTACATGGTCACCCAGAGGCCCGACAACCGCGATTCCCTACACGGTCTCACGCGGCGCGTCGTGCTTCCGCTGGACACCCTGGCGGCCGCGCTCCCGGTGGCCGGCGCCGTGAACGGCTACCAGCGCCTCTGGGCGAACTACGAGGCCCGTGCCCGGGCGGCGCTCGACGCGCGGATGGGCGCCGAAGAGGCCCTGGTGGAGCCCAAGGCGGCGTGGCTCCTTGGCCGGCTCCTTCCCGCGGGCACGTTCCTGTCGGCCTCCAACAGCATGCCGATCCGAGACATGGAGTTCGTGTGGCCCGCCAACGACCGGTCGATCCGGGTCTTCTTCAACCGGGGTGCGAACGGCATCGACGGCACCCTCTCGACCGCCCTTGGCGTCGCCCACGGGGGGCCCGCCTCGGTGCTCCTGACCGGCGACCTCGCCTTCCTGCACGACTCGAACGGCCTTTTGATCGCCTCTCGGCTCAAGGGGAGCCTGACCGTCGTCCTCATCAATAACCAGGGCGGGGGTATCTTCGAGCACCTTCCGGTGGCGCAGTACGCGCAGGTCTTCGAGGAATTCTTCGCGACGCCGCAGGACGTCGACTTCGCGCTCCTCTGCTCGGCCCACGGCGTCGAGCACGTGCACGTGGAGGACTGGTCCCACTTTGAGTCGCTGGTGAGCGAGCTGCCGGCGAGCGGCGTGCGCGTCCTGGAGATCCGCACCGACCGCAAGCGCGACGCAGCGTGGCGCAAGGAGGCGTTTGCCTCCGCGCTCGGCACCGCCTAGCCTGCAACTCCCCTCCCATGAGCCCCGCCTGGAAAACCGTCAAGATCTACTCGGACATCCTCTACCAGAAGGCCGATGGCATCGCCAAGGTCACGATCAACCGGCCCGAGAAGCGAAACGCCTTCCGCCCCGAAACGGTGGAGCAGATGATCGAGGCCTTCAGCGACGCCCGCGACGACACGTCCATCGGGGTCGTGCTCCTCACCGGGGCCGGACCCCACACCGACGGCAAGTACGCCTTCTGCGCGGGCGGTGACCAGAGCGTGCGGGGCAGCGCGGGCTACGTGGGCGGCGACGGGGTGCCGCGCCTCAACGTGCTCGACCTGCAGCGGCTGATCCGCTCGATGCCCAAGGTCGTGATCGCGCTCGTCGCCGGATATGCGATCGGCGGCGGCCACGTGCTCCACGTCGTGTGCGACCTCTCGCTCGCGGCCGACAACGCGGTCTTCGGCCAGGTGGGTCCCGCCATGGGCAGCTTTGACGGCGGCTTCGGCTCAAGCTACCTGGCGCGCGTGGTGGGCCAGAAGAAGGCCCGCGAGATCTGGTTCCTGTGCCGGCAATACGGGGCGCAGGAGGCCCTGGACATGGGCCTCGTGAACAAGGTGGTGCCCGTAGGGGACCTCGAGGGCGAGGGCGTCGCCTGGGCCCGCGAGATCCTCAAGAAGAGCCCGCTCGCCATCCGGCTGATCAAGAGCGGATTCAACGCGGAGCTGGACGGTCAGGCGGGGATCCAGGAGCTTGCCGGCAACGCCACTCTGCTCTACTACATGAGCGACGAGGCCAAGGAGTTCCACTCGGCCCAGCGCGAGAAGCGGGCGCCAGACGCCCGCAAGTTCCCCTGGCTGCCCTGAGGGGCGCCTATAGAAGGGCCGCGATGGCGCGGGCCGACTCCGCGGGGCTGAGCCTCGTGGTGTCGATCCTCAGCCGAGGCGGGGGCAGCACCGGGGAGTCAAAGACGCCCGAGTCGCGCAACCTGCGGTACAGTTCGAGATCGACCAACTTTCCCTCCCGCTTTCTTGACTCCGCGGCGATGCGCTCCTCGATGGCCGCCTCGTCAGCGGCAAGCTCGACGGCAATCACCTCGCCTCCCGAGGCGGCCACTTCCGCGAAGAGGCTGTCTACAAAACGCTGTGGAACGCTGTTCTCAGGGTTGAAGGTGAAGATAAGGAGCGGCATGCCCTCGGCCATGGCATGCCGGAACACCTCCATCCAGACCCGCTCACGCAACTCGATGAAGCCCGGCGAACCGAACTCGTAGAGGGACTTCGCCAGATTGACGGTGAGATGGTTGTGGAACAGCCGCCCTCCCGTCAATTCGGCCACGGAGCGCGCCACGGTAAGCTTGCCCACCGCGGGCGGGCCGTAGAGGAACAGCAGCCTCATCATAAAAAAGCCGGACCGCGCAGGGCGGTCCGGCCTTGGGTAAGGTGGACGACGCCGGTTACTTCTTGAGCGAGGCGCGCAGGTCCGCGAGCTGCCCGGCGGAGCCAAGCTTCACGTTGCGGCTCGCGATGAACTTCGCGTACTCGTCCATGAAGATCTTGCCCGGAGGGCGGAAGTCGAACTCGCCCGGCTTGTCCCGGAAGAACTCGCGGTGTACGCGGGTCCATACCAGGCGGCCGTCGGTGTCGATGTTGATCTTCGTGACGCCGAGCTTGGCGGCGGGCAGGTACTCGTTGATGTCGACACCCACCGCGCTCGCCATCGTGCCGCCCGCGGCGTTGATGCGGTCGACCTCGTCCTTCGGCACGGAGGAGGACCCGTGCATCACCAGAGGGAAGCCGGGCAGGAGGGCCTTGATCCCCTTCAGCACGTCGAAGTGCAGGGACTGGCGGCCCTTGAACTTGTAGGCGCCGTGGCTGGTGCCGATGGCGCAGGCGAGGGAGTCGCAGCCGGTGCGCTTCACAAAGTCCTCGGCCTCGGTCGGGTTCGTGAGGGTCGCATGGCCGTCCTCGACCTTGATGTCCTCCTCGACGCCGCCGAGCATCCCGAGCTCGGCCTCGACGGAGAGGCCCGCCTTGTGGGCCGCATCCACGACGCGCTTGGTGATCTCGATGTTCTTCTCGTAGGGCTCGTGGGAGGCGTCGATCATGACCGAGCTGTAGAAGCCCGACTTGATGCAGTCGTAGCAGGTCTCCTCGTCGCCATGGTCCAGATGCACGGCGAAGATCGCCTCGGGGAAGATCTCCGCAGCCGATCGTATGATGGCCTCGAGCATCCGCTTGTCGGTGTACTTCCGGGCGCCCTTGGATATCTGGATGATAAA
>CAIXHE010000166.1 GCA_903919205.1 uncultured Opitutaceae bacterium
CCTCCTGGCCGCGATGGCGATTCCCGCGTTCCAGAAGGTTCGCACCAACTCGCAGGACAAGGCCGTCCTGAACAACGCCCGCCAGATCTCGGCGGCCGGTGACCAGTACTACCTCGAGAACGGTGTGTCGACCGTCACCCTGACCGACCTGCTCGGACCCACGTCCTACGTGAAGGCCCTCAACACGGTCGCCAAGGAGACGTATCCGACCTACCTGACCCAGGGCGTGACGATCACGATCACCGGCGTCGCCGGCGTTCGGACCATCACCTACGCGCCCTAATTGGTACCCGCTCCGGCGTACCCGGGGTAGCGCCTGCCGCCCTCAGCGGCGGGAGCCTGCCTCGGTGCCCGGGAGCGGGGTGGCCCTGGACAGCGTCGGGGTCATTCTAGCGCCTCCGGGCGCCAGGATCCCCACGCTGCCGGCCCATTCGACTATCAATGACCGGTCAATAACTAGAATGAAACGAAACCGACCGGGAGACGGCTTCACGCTCGTGGAAATCATGATCGTCGTTGTCATCATCGGGCTCTTGGCTTCGATGGCGATACCGGCGTTTCAGAAGGTGAGGTCCAACTCTCAGGACAAGGCGGTCCTCAACAACGCGAGGCAGCTCTCCGCTGCCTCTGACCAATACTACCTGGAAAATGGCGTCACCACGGTGACGCTCACCGACCTGGTCGGACCTACGACGTACATCAAGGCGCTCAACACAGTGGCCCAGGAAGGTTACCCGACCTACCTGACACAGGGTGTCACGATCACGATCACCGGCGTCGCCGGGGCCCGTACGATCACGTACGCGCCCTAGCGCCCACGGTCCGAGGCCCGGTTCAATCGAGCCGCCCGCCGCAAGCGGGCGGCTTTTTTTTGCGTTCAGGCCCGTCATCCGACCCCGAGTGAACCCTTGACCTGACGGGGGGAGCTTCTTAGGGAAACTGCTTGAGTCGCTTGGCCGATGTCGGCCAAGCAAACAACACCGGATCACGGACACACACGATGAAGCGGCAACAAACGAGCGACGGATTCACCCTCGTGGAGATCATGATCGTCGTCGTCATCATCGGCCTACTGGCGTCCATGGCGATCCCCGCATTCCAGAAGGTCCGCACCAACTCGCAGGACAAGGCGGTCCTCAACAACGCGAGGCAGCTCTCCGCCGCGTCCGACCAATATTACCTGGAAAACGGCGTCACGACGGTGACACTGACCGACCTGGTCGGACCCACGACGTACATCAAGGCCCTGAACACCGTGGCCCAGGAAGCCTACCCATCGTACCTGACACAGGGTACGACGATCACGATCACGGGCGTGGCAGGGGCCCGCACGATCACCTACGCCCCTTAGCCTGCGGGTTTGGATCCCTGCCCGCGGCCAGCGGGCGTATCGTTTAGCCGGCAGCGTCCGTCGTTCGGCAGACCCATCTTTGTTATTGCAATAGCTCTGCAAAACAACCTTCCTAACCATTTCGTAATATAATCGTTAAATAAACTAATACCATGACCCATACGTTGAAAATCCGCGGTTTTACCCTCGTGGAGATCATGATCGTCGTCGTCATCATCGGCCTCCTGGCCGCCATGGCGATTCCCGCGTTCCAGAAGGTCCGCACCAACTCGCAGAACAAGGCCGTCCTGAACAACGCCCGCCAGATCTCGGCGGCCGGCGACCAGTACTACCTCGAGAACGGCGTCTCGACCGTGACGCTCACCGACCTGCTCGGGCCCACGTCCTACGTGAAGGCCCTCAACACGGTCGCCAAGGAGACGTATCCGACCTACCTGACCCAGGGCGTCACGATCACGATCACCGGCGTCGCCGGCACGCGCACGATCACGTACGCGCCCTGAACCGACTCCGAACTCGCGAGCCAGACAAGCCGCCCGCGCCCGCGCCGGCGGCTTTTTCGTGCCGGGGCGGCAGCGCCGACCCCATAAACACAAGAGCCGCTCCCGTGAGGAAGCGGCCCGTGTGACCTAACACCAAGCAAACCGTAAGAACTACAAACATTCACCGTTCCGTTGAACGATGCTGACTACACGGAGTAAGACGTGCCCGGGGGCCAAACATTCAAAAAAAACCGACAAATCTTTCGCCAAACGGCTCTTTTCTATAAGAGCCTATCCAACAATCGTTAATAAACGATGATGGGTGCCTCGGAGAGGGTGTTCACGGACTTTTCCGGCACGGCCGGCCGATTTTTCAGCGGATAGCGGAACGTGCGGCCCTCATAGTTCTTGAACACGACCTCGTCGTCGGTGATGGACTCGAGGTACTCGGGGTTGATGGGAACCTTCCCGCCGCCGCCCGGGGCGTCGATCGTGTACTGCGGAACGGCGTAGCCCGTCGTGTTTCCGCGCAGCGCCTGGATGATCTCGATGCCCTTCCTGACATCGACCTTGAAGTGGCTTCCCCCCGTGATCAGGTCCATCTGGTACAGGTAGTAGGGCCGAACCCGCATGCGAAGCAGCCGGTGGACCAGCGCCTTCATCACGTCCGCGTCGTCGTTCACGCCGCGAAGCAGCACGCTCTGGTTGCCAAGCGGCACGCCGGCGAAGGAGAGCCTATCGCACGCGGCCCTCAGCTCCTCGGTGCATTCCCGAGGATGGTTGACGTGGATGCTCATCCAGATGGGACCGTACTTCTTGAAGATCTCGCACAGCGCCGGGGTGATGCGCTGCGGCAGAAAGACGGGGATGCGCGAGCCGATGCGGATGAACTCCACGTGCTTGATCGCCCGCAGCCGGCTGATGATGTGCTCGAGCTTCTTGTCCGAGAGCAGAAGCGGGTCCCCGCCCGAGAGCAGCACGTCGCGCACCTCCGGGTGGGACTCGATGTAGCGCAGCCCCTGCTCGTACTCGGGATGGAAATTGTAGTCCTGCGCGTTGGAGACGAGGCGGCTGCGCGTGCAGTAGCGGCAGTAGGCCGCGCAGCGGTCGGTGACCAGGAAGAGCACGCGGTCCGGATAGCGGTGGACGAGGCCGGGGACCGGCGAGTGGCTGTCCTCCCCCAGGGAGTCGAGGCTCTCGTCGGGGCTCACGAGCATTTCCGCGCCCCTCGGGATCACCTGCTTGCGGATGGCGCAGTCGGGGTCATCCCGGTTGATCAGGTTGAAGAAGTACGGCGTGATCGCGAGGGCGAGCTTCTCGTTCGCATGCTCGCAGCCCGCGCGCTCGTCCTCGGTCAGCGTCATGTACCGCTCCAGCTGCTCCTTCGAGGTGATCCGGTTCTTCAGCTGCCAGGTCCAGTCGGCCCAGTCCGACGCCGGCACGTGCTGCCACAGCCCCTGTCCAGCAAACCATGACGATCGGTCTTCGGTGTAGGGCATTAGGCTCGGAGAAAACCGTTATTCAGGCCGGTAGGGTTGTCAAACGGGGGTTTGGGCACCCGCTGCGCCACGCCGGCAGCCGCTTTTCACTTTACCGCAACCCCTGCTCGGCATCGTGTGGGGGGCGCGGGTGTGCTTCACCCGCCCCGGCGACCCCGAACATGGCCTTTACCCTAGGAATCGACTTTGGGACCAACTCGGCCCGCGCGCTCGTCGTGCACAGCCGCGACGGGGCCGAACTGGGCAGCGCCGTCGCCCCCTACCGCTCGGGCCGGCAGGGCGTGCTCCTCGACCCGCGCAACCCCGACCTTGCGCGCCAGCACCCCGGCGACTACGTCGCGGCGCTGGAGGAAAGCGTCCGCGGGGCCCTCGCCCAGGCCCGGAGGGACCGCGGCTTCTCCGCCCGGAAGGTTGCCGGGATCGGGGTCGACACGACCGGCTCAAGCCCGATCCCGGTCGACAGCGCCAACCGCCCGCTCGGCCTCGACCCGAAGTGGCGGCGCCACCCGGCGGCCCAGTGCTGGCTCTGGAAGGACCACACCGGCTGGCGGGAGGCCGCGCGGATCAACGAGGTGGCCGCGAGGATGCGCCCCCACTACCTCGCGAAGTGCGGCAACCGGTACTCGTCCGAGTGGTTCTGGTCGAAGATCTGGAGGTGCCTCGTGGAGGCCCCGGAGGCCTTCGAGGCGGCGCACTCCTGGGTGGAGCTGGCGGACTGGGTGCCGTCGCTCCTCGCCGGAGTGGGCGACCCCGCGCGCGTCGTGCGGGGCATCTGCGCCGCCGGCCACAAGGCGCTCTACAGCGACGAGTGGGGCGGCCTCCCCGACAAGGAGTTCCTGGGCGAGCTCGACCCGCGCCTGTCCGCGCTCCGGGACCGCCTCTACGAGCGGGCCTTCGACGCGACCGCGGCGGCCGGCGCCCTCGACCGGGCGTGGGCCGACCGGCTGGGGCTGCCCGCCGGCATCCCGATCGCGATCGGCGAGTTCGACGTGCACTACGGGGCGATCGCCTGCGGCGTGCGCGAGGGCACGCTGGTCAAGGTGATCGGCACCTCCACCTGCGACTGCGCGGTGGTCTCGCAGCGGCGCAGGGTGCCGGACATACCCGGCATCTGCGGCATCGTGCCTGGCGCCATCCTGCCCGGCTTCGTGGGCATCGAGGCGGGGCAGTCCGCGGTCGGCGACATCTTCAACTGGTGGGTCGGGGTCATCTGCGGCGGAGACAGCCGCCTGCACGGGCGCCTGACCGAGGAGGCGTCCCGCCTCGCCCCCGGCGAGAGCGGCCTCCTCGCCCTCGACTGGAACAACGGCAACCGCACGGTGCTGGTCGACCCGCGCCTCTCCGGGCTCCTGGTCGGCTGCTCGCTTCACACGACGCGCGCGGAGATCTACCGCGCGCTGATCGAGGCCACGGCCTTCGGGGCGCGCATGATCATCGAGCGCATCCGCGAGAACGGGGTGCCGATCCGCAGGATCGTCTGCGCGGGCGGCATCGCCGACAAGAACCCGCTGCTGATGCAGATCTACGCGGACGTGACCGGCTGCACGCTGCGGGTCGCCGGCTCGGACCAGGCCTGCGCGCTCGGCTCGGCGATCAGCGCCGCCGTCCTTGCGGGCGAGCATCCAAGCTTCGCCGCGGCGCAGCGCAGGATGGTGCGCCTGCGCAAGGCCACCTACCGGCCCAGGGCCGCCGCGCGCCGGACCTACGAGCGCCTCTACGGCCTCTACCGCACCCTCCACGACGGCTTCGGGGGCGTGCGCCGGGACGCGGACGTCTCGGCCGTCATGAAGGACCTCCTGGACCTGAAGGCCCTCGCGCGCGGCAAGTGAGCCCCTCCCCTATGAAGCACCTCCACGCATCCGAAGTCTGGCTCGTCACGGGCACCCAGGAGCTTTACGGCCCCGGTCCGCTGAAGACCGTGGCCTCGAACTCCCGCGCGGTCGCCGCGGGCCTCTCCGCCGCGGGCGCCCCCTACCCCGTGCGCTTCAAGGCCCTGTTCACGAGCTCGGAGGGGATCCGCGCCGTCTGCCAGGAGGCCAACCAGGACCCCTCCTGCGCGGGGCTCGTGCTCTGGATGCACACGTTCTCGCCCTCTCGCATGTGGATCGCGGGCCTCTCGTCGCTCAGGAAGCCGTTCGCCCACCTCCACACGCAGTTCAACCGCGACCTGCCGTGGCCGGAGATCGACATGGACTTCATGAACCTGAACCAGGCCGCCCACGGCGACCGCGAGGCGGGCTTCCTGCACGCGCGCCTTCGGCTGCCGCGCAAGGTGATCGTGGGCCACTGGAAGGATCCGGAGGTGCATTACCGGCTCTTCGCGTGGATGCGGGTCGCGCGGGGCTGGCAGGACCTGCAGGGCGCGCGGATCGCCCGCTTCGGCGACAACATGCGCCGGGTGGGCGTCACCGAGGGCGACAAGGTCGCCGCGGAGGCCCGCTTCGGGTATGCCGTGGACGGCTTCGGGGTGGGTGACCTCGCGAGCGAGGTGCGCGCGGTCGGCGAGCCGGCCGTGCGCCGGCTGTGCGCCGAGTACGCGGAGCGCTACCAGGTCGCGAAGGAGCTGCGCCGGGGCGGCCGACGCCACGCGTCCCTGCGGGAGGCCGCGAGGATCGAGCTCGGCCTGCGGACGTTCCTCGAGGGCGGCGGCTTCAAGGGCTTCACGACAACCTTCGAGGACCTCCACGGCCTGCGCCAGCTGCCGGGCATCGCGGTCCAGCGGCTGATGGCCGACGGCTACGGGTTCGGCGCGGAGGGAGACTGGAAGACCTGCGCGCTCCTGCGCCTGATGAAGGTGATCGGCCACGGCCTGCCCGGGGGCACCTCCTTCATGGAGGACTACACCTACCACCTCGACCCCTCGGGCAGCCTGGTCCTCGGCGCGCACATGCTCGAGATCTGCGAGTCGATCGCGGCCGGGACGCCCTCGCTCGAGGTGCACCCGCTCGGGATCGGCCACCGCGAGGACCCGGTGCGCCTCGTGTTTGACGCGCGGCCCGGCCCGGCGCTCAATGCATCGATGATCGACCTCGGCACCCGCTTCAGGCTGATCGTAAACGAGGTCGACGTGGTCGCGCCTCCCGAGCCGCTCCCGCGGCTGCCGGTGGCCCGGGCGGTCTGGAAATGCCGGCCGGACTTCAAGACGGCCTGCGGGGCGTGGATCCGCGCCGGGGGCGCGCACCACACGGGCTTCAGCTACGCGGTGACGACCGAGCACCTGAGGGACTTCGCGGAGATCTCGGGCGTGGAGCTGGTGGCGATCGACGCCGGCACCCGCCTGACCGAATTCGAGAAGGAGCTGCGGTGGAACGAGGCCTACTACCACCTGGCCGCCGGGCCTCGCGCCTGAGTCACACACCCCCGTCCCATGCTGAAGGAGCTCAAGCGCGAGGCCTACGAGGCGAACAGGGCCCTGCCCCGCCACGGCCTGGTCCATCTCAACTTCGGCAACGCGAGCGCGATCGACCGCGCCCGCGGGGTGGTCGCGATCAAGCCGAGCGGCGTCGATTACGACCGGCTCAAACCCTCCGACATGGTGCTCGTGGACCTGGGCGGCGCGCGCGTCGAGGGGTCCCTGCGGCCCTCCTCCGACACGCCGACCCACCTCGAGATCTTCCGGAGCTTTGCGCACGTCGGGGGCGTCGTGCACACCCACTCGGCGCACGCCACGGCCTTCGCCCAGGCGCGAAGGCCGGTGCCCGTCCTCGGCACGACGCACGCCGACTTCTTCAGCGGGCCCGTGCCCGTGACGCGCCAATTGACCCGGCGCGAGACGGGGTCCGGCTACGAGGCCGAGACGGGCCGGGTGATCGTGGAGACCTTCCTCGGCACCGACCCCGACCTCTGCCCCGCCGTGCTCGTGGCCCGGCACGGTCCCTTCGCGTGGGGAGCGACGGCGGCCAAGGCCGTGGAGCATGCCGTGGCGCTCGAGTTCTGCGCCCAGCTGGCGTTCCTCTCGCTGGCGCTGCGCCCTTCCCCGGGAACGTTCCCGGCCGCGCTCCTCGATCGTCATTTCAGCAGGAAGCACGGTCCCGGGGCCTACTACGGGCAGGCGCAGGATTCCAGGATTCCCCGGTAGTCAAAGAGACCCTATCCATCTGTTTGGCAATTTCTTGCAAAGGTTATGGTCGCGAGCGGGAGGAGCCGCTAGCAGCCCATCGGCCTGAGGACCTGGGGGCGACCCGGGAAAACGCGCAGCAGCCGGGCCAATAAGCTTGGCACCCGCCTGCCGGGGGATTTTGTTCGACCCTCGATGCCGACCCAAAAGCCCGCCGTACTTGCCCTGGAGGATGGAAGCGTGTTCCGCGGCATCGCCTTCGGGGCGGCTGCCACGATTGCGGGCGAGTGCGTGTTCAACACGTCGATGACGGGCTACCAGGAGATCCTGACGGACCCCTCCTACTTCGGGCAGATCGTCACGATGACGGCGGCGCAGATCGGCAACTACGGCGTCAACGACGAGGACACCGAGGCCGCGGTGCCGAAGGCAAGCGGCTTCGTGGTGCGCGAGCTCTCGCCGGTCGTCAGCAACTGGAGGTCGCAGCTGTCGCTCGGCGACTACCTCGCGCAGAACGGGATCCCGGGCATCAGCGAGGTCGACACCCGCGCGCTGACGAAGAAGCTCCGGGTCGAGGGCGCCATGAAGTGCTGCCTGAGCACGCTGCCGATCTCCGACGAGGACGCGATCGGCCGCGCGCGCGGCTGGAAGGACATGGCCGGTGCGGACTACGTGAAGGATGTCACGTGCCGGGCGCCGTACGTCTGGAGCGAGGCCGACGCCGCGAACCACAACCCGCCGTACGTGCCGGTCGGCACCCGCTTCGGGAGCGCGGTCACGCCCGCCCGCAAGTTCAAGGTCGCCGCGTTCGACTACGGCGCGAAGCGCACGATCTACCGCAAGCTGGTGCGGCACGGCTTCGAGGTGCTCGTCTTCCCCGCGGGAGCCACTGCGGCCGAGGTCGATGAGCACGCCCCCGACTGCGTGTTCCTCTCGAACGGGCCGGGGGATCCCGCCGCGCTCCCCTACATCCACCAGACGGTCACGGCCCTCCTTCCCAAGTACCCGATGTTCGGGATCTGCCTCGGTCACCAGATGATCACGCACGCCCTGGGGGGCACCACCTTCAAGCTCAAGTTCGGGCACCGCGGCGGAAACCAGCCCGTGAAGAACCTCGAGACCGGGAAGGTCTCGATCACGGCCCAGAACCACGGCTTCGCGACCGATCCCGAGAGCATCCGCAACCGCGGCGCCCTCGTGACCGAGATCAACCTGAACGACCAGACAGTGGAGGGACTGCGGCACAAGGAGCTTCCGGTGTTCTGCGTCCAGTACCATCCCGAGGCCGCGCCCGGGCCGAGCGACGCGGATCCGCTCTTCGTGGACTTCTACCGGATGGTCGAGGCCCGCAAGGCCGGCCGGATCTGAGCCTCTAACGGCCCAGGTGGGCCGCGAACTTCTCCGCGTCGTCGGGCGTGTCCACGCCGATCGTCGGGTCGTCCGTGAACCCGACGGCAATCTGCCGGCCGTTCTCGATCACCCGGAGCTGCTCCAGGCGCTCGATCTCCTCCAGGCTGCCGACCGGCAGCCCGGCGAACTCCTCGAGGAGCGCCGCCTTGTAGGCGTAGAGGCCCAGGTGCTTGTAGCAGGGGTTCGAGGCCACCCACGCGTCGTCCACCTCGCCCTTCAGGTCCCTCGGATACGGGATCGGCGAGCGCGAGAAGTAGGCTGCCTGCCCGCTCTTGTCACATACGACCTTGACCTGGTTTGGGTTGCGAAAGTCGCTGGCCAGCGTGAAGCGGGTCGCGAGCGTGGCCATGTCGGCCGATCCCCCGATCAGTTCCGAGAGGAGCCGGATCTGGCGGCCCGAAACCAGGGGTTCGTCGGCCTGGACGTTGATCACGTGCTCCGCACCGATCGACCGGTTGGCCTCGGCGATGCGGTCCGTGCCGCTCGGGTGCTCGACCGAGGTCATGACCGTTCGGAATCCGGCGGGCTCCAGGCAGTCGCGCAACCGAGGGTCGTCCACCGCGAACCACAATTCGAATTGGGGGGCCACCAGCGCGATCCGCTCGGCGACCCAGGAGAGCAGGGGCTTGCCCTTAATCGTATGCAAGAGTTTGCGGGGAAACCGCTTAGATTCCAGCCGGCATGGCACGATGATGGCGACCCTTGGCATCGCGATGAAGGATGTCCCTAGGTTTTTGAGTTGCAAGCCGGGCCTAGGTGGGAAGGTTAGGCGTTCCTAGACCGAACGATTCCCCGCACCCACTCCATGAATCCCGCTGACACCACTCCCGCTGGCCACGCCGTGGTCAAGGAGCTGATCGTGCAGAACAAGCTCGGTATCCATGCGCGGCCCGCGGCCATGATCGTGCGCATCACGAACAAGTTTAAGTCCGAGGTCTTCGTCGAGAAGGACGAGGAGCAGGTGAACGGCAAGAGCATCATGGGCCTCATGATGCTGGCGGCGGGCAAGGGCTCGAAGGTGAAGTTCCTGGCGACCGGCGACGACGCAGCGCAGATGCTGACCGAGCTGGAGCAGCTCTTCGCCCGCAAGTTCGACGAGGCCTGAGGCCCCAGCCCTAGAGCCCGAAGAACGCGACCGCGTTCGCGGTCGTGACCGCCGAGAACTCCTCGAGGCCGACCCCGAAGAGGGCCGCCGCGAACTCCGCGGTGTGCCTGAGGTAAGCCGGCTCGTTGGTCTTGCCCCGGTGGGGCGCAGGGGCGAGGAAGGGCGCGTCGGTCTCGACCATCAGGGTGCCCAGGCCCTGGGCCCGCGCGGCGGCCCGCACCGAGTCCGCGTTCTTGTAGGTGAGGATGCCCGTGAAGGAGCCGCGCCCGCCGCGCTCCCCAAGCAGGCGCACCTCGGCCTCGCCCTCTGAAAAGCAGTGGAACACGACGCGACGCCAGTCGACGCCGCTCGCATCGATGGCTTCCACGCACTCGCGGAAGGCGCCCCTCGAGTGGATCACCACCGGGCAGCCGAGTGCCCGCGCGACCGCGAGCTGCGCCCTGAACGCCGCGGCCTGGCGATTGAAGATCCGATCCGCGGACTCCGGCTCCTTGGGAAGGTGGAAGCGGTCGAGGCCGATCTCGCCCAGCGCCACCGGGGCCGGGGCGCCCGCCTGCCAGAATCCGGGGAGCGTCGCCACCGCCTCCTCCCAGCCCTCGTCGACCGAGCAGGGGTGGATGCCCGCCGTGTAGCGGATCGAGGCCGGCTGCTGGGCGCAGAGGTCCCGGTAGAGGGCCCAGTCCGCAGGCTCCGTGCCCACGGCCACCATCCGCTCGACGCCCGCGTCCCTCGCGCGCTCGACGACGCCCGGCAGGCGCCCCTCGCGCGCCGCGGTGTCGAGATGCGTGTGGGTGTCGACGAGGGTCACGCGCGGATTTGCTCAAGGATTGGGCGGGCGGGCAACCTTTTGCGGACGGCGCCAAGGAGCCGGTTGATCTCGGGCGGCCCCGGGCCCAACGTGAGTCCCCATGAAGGACATCCTCCAGGTCTCCCAGCTGCGCGTGGTGCGGGGCCGCACCGAGATCCTGGCCGGGATCGACTGGCGCGTGCGGCGGGGCGAGCACTGGGTGATCCTCGGCGCAAACGGATGCGGGAAGACCTCGCTCCTCAAGTCGATCACGGGATACCTCTCGCCGACCTCGGGCGAGATCACGCTCCTCGGCAAGAGCTACGGCCGGGCCGACTGGCGCGAGCTGCGCCTCGAGATCGGCATCGTGACGAGCGCGCTGCACGCGTCGATCCCCGCCGCGGAGACCGCCGAGGACACCGTGGTGAGCGGGCGCTATGCGCAGCTCGACCTGTGGGCCCACCCGGGCGCGGGCGAGCGCCGCGAGGCGGCGCGGCTGCTGCGCTTCGTCGGAGGGGCGCACCTGGCCAGGCGCGAGTGGGCCTACCTATCCCAGGGCGAGCGCCAGCGGGTGCTGATCGCCCGCTCGCTCATGGCGCGCCCGAAGCTCCTGATCCTCGACGAGCCCTGCTCGGGCCTCGACCCCGTCGCGCGCGAGGAATTCCTGTGGTTCCTCGAGGGGCTGGCCGGACGCCGCTCAGGCCCGGCCCTCGTCCTCGTCACCCACCACGCGGAGGAGATCATGCCCGCCTTCACGCACGCGCTGCTCCTGCGGTCGGGCCGCGTGCACGCGCAGGGACCCAAGTCCCGCGTCGTGCGGACGCGTGAGATGACCGACGCCTTCGGGGCGCGCATCGCCGTCCGCAGGACGGGCGCGCGCTACGCGGTGAGCCTCGGCCACGCGCGGCACCGCCTGTAGGCGGCGCCGTCCTCCCGGGCCTCAGATGACATGGGGCAGACAAGCGAGGCGCAGGGCGCCAAGCTGTCCGCGTCATGACTAGCAATCAAAACACTCAGACAGACCCTGGCGCCCGCGCCCGGGTAATTAAGCTCGGGCTGGACA
>CAIXHE010000167.1 GCA_903919205.1 uncultured Opitutaceae bacterium
AGCGTCCGCGCCTCCACCCCGTCCGGAAGGACCGGGGGATAGCGCAGGTAGGCGACGGGCGGCTTGTCCGCCGACGGGTACTGCTTCTGGTAGCGATCGAGAATCTTGGCGTGCGAGGCCACGTACTGGCTTCGGAAGAACCGGGCTATCAGCTCGCACTGGTCGGAGCGGATCTCCCTGCCCCGCGTGAACACCATCGGCAGGCAGTAATAATTCCCGCCTGAAACCGGGATGTAGCCCCTCCGGATCTTCACCTGCACCAGCGCTCCGGCCGGGAGGTTGCCGATCTCGCTGAAACCGATTGCCACCGTCTTCAGGTCCGGCTCCCCGGCGGGGTCCGTCTTGAAGAAGATCACCGCCAGGTAGCAGCCGCCCTGCGCCACCGAGGACACGAGCGAGCATGTGTAGTCGGCGTCGATGTCGAGGATGCCGCCCGGGACGGTGGCGCCGTTCTGGAAGTGGTACTCGAGTGTCCGCGTCCGCGTGCTCGCGGAGTTGGACTTGAAGGTGATGAACCCCGCGGCATAGGCCGCGCCCATGTGCGGCTGGAACTGCCCGGACGCCCCCAGCTTCCTCAGCTTTCCCGAGACCTCGATCTCCGCGGCCTCACTCGCCGCCGCGATCACGGGGTACGACTTCCCCTCGTAGTCCGCCGTAAGCACGGTGGGGTGGAGCGGCGTCTCGCTGGGATCGAGATGCCAGTCCGCCGCGAACGCCGAAGTCGATAGGACGAGCGCGCCAAGCAGGTGCGCGGCTCGGGCTCCCCGGCCGGGCCGGTCCTGCAGGGGGCTCTTCACGCGTGGCGAATCCGATGGGTTCACGTTCGGGGCGACGCCATGCCACGACACCCGGCGGCCGGTGGCAAGCGAACGTGCTGCGAAGGCGCGGATTGCCTTCCGCGAAAAGCTCCGTACCGCTTGGGGATGCCGGCCTTCACCCGGAGAAACCCCATCGCCCCATGAAACGGTTCCTTGCCCTCGCCTGCATCCTTGCCTGCGCCCGCGCGCCCGTCTCGGGCGCCGCTTCCCCCGACGACGCCTACTCCCGCGGCCCCGACTCCGAGGCGCATCCGGGAGTGCCCCACGGCACCCTGAGCGCCTGGGAGCAGCTCCCGAGCCAAGCCTACCCGGGCACGCTCCACGACTTCTGCGTGTATGTGCCCGCCCAGTACAGCGCCGCCTCCCCGGCCTCGCTCATGATCCTCCAGGACGGCCACGCCTGGGTCGACCCCGAGGGCGACCTGCGGATGATGAACGTGGTCGACAACCTCCTCTACCGCCGGGAGATCCCGGTCATGATCGTGGTCTTCATCAACCCGGGCCGCACGCCTGCGCAGCCGCAGGCCACCGCCACGGAGTGGGGCGACAAGACCACCAACCGGCCCCAGGAGTACAACGCGCTCGACGACAAGTACGCGCGCGTGATCGTCGACGAGCTCCTGCCGGTGCTCCAGTCCCGCTACGCGATCTCCAGGAACCCGGACGAACGGGCGATCGGCGGCGCGAGCTCGGGGGCCATCGCGGCCTTCACGGTCGCGTGGAACCGGCCGGACCAGTTCCACAAGGTCCTGAGCACGATCGGCAGCTTCACCAACATCCGCGGGGGCCATGTCTACCCGGACCTGATCCGCGCCGCCGACCGTAAGCCGCTGCGGGTCTACCTGCTGGACGGCGTGAACGACAACCGCGGCATGAGCAGGAGCGATCCCCCGAAGTACGACCCCGCGCGCGACTGGCACGCCCAGAACATCCGCATGCAGGCCGCGCTCGCCGAGAAAGGCTACGACGTGAACTACTGCTGGGGCATCGGCCGCCACTCCCAGAAGCAGGCGGGCCTCATGCTGCCGGAGATGATGCGCTGGCTCTGGCGTGACTACCCGAGGACGGACGACCCCCACGACGCGTCCAACCGAGGGCTCTTCACGGTCGAGGCGCCCGCGCCCAAGGCGGAGGCGCCCGCAGCCAAGCCCTGAGCGGGGTCTCAGCCGATCGCCTGGCGCACGGCGGAGACGAGGTCGTTCACATCGAACGGCTTCTGGATCATGCCGCGGATGTTCGGCCCGAGCCTGTGGCGCTGGGGATCGATCCTGAAGTTGCCCGAGACGAGGAGGACGGGCACGTCCGGGCGCACCCGGTAGAGCTCCTGCGCCAGCTCGATCCCGGTCATGCCGGGCATCGCCACGTCGCTGATCACGGCCGCGAACGAGGCCGGCGCGGTCCGGAACGCCTCGAGCGCCTCGCGCGGGCCCGCATGGCAGGAGGCGTCGAAGCCGAGGCGTGAGAGCAGCTTTCCCGCCACGGTGCGGGCCGGGTCCTCGTCGTCCACCAGCAGGATCCGGCGGCCTTGGCCGAACGGGTGCAGGCTGGAGGCCTGCGGGGATTCGGGGGCGGGGGACGCGGGGGCCTCCGCGGCCGCCACGGGGAAGTACAGGCTGAAGGTGGTGCCCACGCCCTCCGTGCTCTCGACCGTGACGGCGCCCTCGTGGGCCGTGACGACGGTGTGCACCATCGCGAGCCCGAGCCCCGTGCCCTTCCCGAAGTCCTTCGTAGTGAAGAAGGGCTCGAATATGCGCTGCATCACGGAGGCGGGTATGCCGCCGCCGTTGTCGGCGACCTCGAGGCGTACGCGGTGGGCCGGCGTCACCTTTGGGTGGCGTTCGATCAGCGAGCGGTCGGGCACCTCCGAGCGCAGCCGGATCGAGATGACGCCCCCGCGGGCGTCCATCGCCTGCGCGCTGTTGGTGCCGAGGTTCATGATCACCTGGTGGATCTGTCCCGGATCGAAGGCCACGGCCGGGCAGCGGGGGTCGATCTCGGCGCGTATGTCGACCTGGCTCGGGAGCCCGGCGCGCAGGAGCTCGACCGCCTCGAGCACGGTTGCCCCGAGCGAGGCGACGGACATGCGCTTCTGGCCGGGGCTGCTGAAGGAGAGGATGCGCCCGACCAGGTCGCGGGCGCGCCTCGCGGCCTGCTCGGCCGAGGCGACGGACTCGTAGGCGCCGTGGTCGCGGGGCAGCTCGATGCCGGCCAGCTGGAGGTTGCCGAGGATGCCCGTGAGGATGTTGTTGAAGTCGTGCGCGATCCCGCCGGCCAGCGTGCCGAGCGCCTCCATCTTCTGCATGGTGCGCATCTGCTGCTCGATGTTCCTCTGGCGCTGCTCCTGGGCGCGCTTCTCGGTGATGTCGCGCAGCGCCGTCATCCGCACGCGCCGGCCCCCGGCGCGCACCTCCTTCGCCCGCGCCTCTACGGGGAACGTCGTCCCGTCCTTGCGCACGAGCTCGATCTCGTACGATTGCTCGTCGCGGTCCGCGATCCGCGAGGACACCTCGGCGCGGAATTCGGGTCGCACGAAGTCGGTGACAGGCCGCCCCACCGCCTCGTGGCGCTCGTAGCCGAGCATCGCCAGGGCCTGGTCGTTCACGTCGACCCAGTGGCTGTCCTCGACGATCACGATGCCCTCGAACGCCGCCGAAGAGAGCGTGCGAAAGCGCTCCTCGCTGTCCACCAGCGCCTGCTCCGTCTTCTTGCTCTGGCTGATGTCCTCAAGGATCCCGTCGTAGTACATCACGACGCCGGAGGCGTCCCGGATGGCGGTCGCGCTCTCGCGCACGAAGACCCGCGAGCCGTCGGGACGGGTCCACCAGGTCTCCCAGCCCCGCACGCTGCCCTGCTCCTCGATCTGCCTGCGGAACTCCGCCCGCGGGTACTCGCGCTGGTTCGCCTTGTCCTCGAAGCTGAGCGTCGAGAGCTCCTCGAACGACCGGTATCCCATGATCTTGAGCGTGGCCTCGTTCGCCAGCAGGAAGCGCCCCTGCGGCGACGTGCGGTAGATCCCGACGCTCGCGTTCTCCACGAACCCGCGGAAGCGGTACTCGCTCTCGCGCAGCCGGCCCTCCGAGCGGTCCCGCTCCGTGACCGCGAGGGCCGGCACGAGGCCCACCAGCGAGGCGACGATCAGGAACGCGTTCAAGGTCGTCAGGTAGTGGCCCGCCCGCACCTCCTCGGGCGAGAGGCCCACCAGATAGTGCGTCGTGGCGTAGGTCACGACCACCGCGAGCACAAGCGCCACCGCCGACGCGCCCCGAATTCCGAAGCGCAGGGCGGCCCACACGACGAAGGGAAGCAGCAGGACCACCCGCGAGGACTGGATGCCCGGCCCGCGCACGATGAGCAGCCAGGCGCCCGCGACCACGCCGACGACCAAGGCCGCGGCCTCGGCGGCGCGCGCCGCGCTCGGTCGCCGCGGCCAGCTGCCCGAGAACCAGCTCATGAGGAAGGGGAGCGCCACCATGACGCCCATCGCGTCGGAGGTCCACCAGGACGGCCAGACCCCGGCGTAGGTTCCCTTGGCGCCCGGCAGCAGCACCACCACGCAGCCCAGGGTGGCCCCCACGACCGGCCCGACCAGGCCCGAGAACGTCGCCAGCCCCGCGAAGTCGCCGAGCGAGAGCAACTGGGGAGCGCGCCGCAGGACGCGCAGGTAAAGCACGGCCCCGGTCAGAGCCCCGGCGGTGTTCGCAAGGGCGCCCAGGCAGGCGGCCCAGGGCGCGATCCCGTGGATGCGGTCGTAGGCAAGGCTCGCCGCGGCGCAGAGAACCAGGGTGGCCGGCCAGGTGCGCAGCGGGTTGAGCAGGAGGTAACACGCCAGGAAGCCGGCGGGCATCCAGAAGGGCACGAACCAGCTGTGGGGCACCGACAGGCGCCAGCTCGCCTCCGACGCCGCGAAATAGGCGACCGCGAGCGCCGCCGACCGCGCCCAGATCATGGGAGGGCTGGGTTCGCTCGCTTTCACGGAAACGGAGGGTGATCCATCGGGGGGCGCCGCTGGGAAAGGGGGTAAGGGAGGGATGATCGGCACAAACGGTCGCCGACTTGAAAGGGGGCTGCCTATTCGGGAACGGCCACGCGCGCGCCGGGTGCGTCCCTGCGCCGGGCGAGGAGTTCGGCCACCGTGTCGGCCAGCTTTTCGAGGGCGAAGGGCTTCTCGATCAGGGCGACACGGCCCAGGGGGAGCAGCGCCGCCTCGGTCAGGTCCGGGCTGTGGCCCGAGGCGATGGCGATCGGGGTGCGCATGCCCGCCTCCCGCAGGCGCCGTGCGAGGCCTAGGCCCGACAGGCGCGGCATGTTCTGATCCGTAAGCACCAGG
Organism: uncultured Opitutaceae bacterium; assembly: GCA_903919205.1. GTDB lineage: Bacteria > Verrucomicrobiota > Verrucomicrobiia > Opitutales > Opitutaceae > Palsa-1447. The sequence continues at coordinate 5,146 of CAIXHE010000167.1, forward strand.
TCAAGAGGGTCTTGCGAGGAGGCAAGCTCGGTGTAAAATTCGTCGGCGGATCGGTATCGCCGCGTCGAGTAGCCGAGGGCGCGCAGCGAGCCCTCCACGAAGGCTCCCACGCTTTCCTCGTCGTCGATCACGGCAATATGCTCGCCGTGGCCCCGGGGAAGCGCCCCGCGGGCGGGTTTCTGGGCGGCGCTGGCCCCGTCGGCGCCCGCCACGACCGCGGGGAAGTAGAGCGTGAAGACCGTGCCGGACCCGGGCGTGCTCCGCACGTCGATACCGCCCCCGTGCCCGCAGACGATGTTGTGCACCACGGAGAGCCCGAGGCCGCTTCCTTCGCCGACGGGCTTGGTCGTGAAGAATGGGTCGAAGATCCTCGGCAGGTGCTGCGCCTCGATGCCGCAGCCGTCGTCGATCACGTCGAGCACGAGATAGGACCCCGGGGGCAGCGTCACGGAGGCGCAGGCATGCGGCTCCGTGAAGGCGATCTGGCGGATCCGGAAGAGGATGAGCCCCGCCCGCTCGCGCAGGGCGTAGCCCGCATTGGCAGCGAGGTTCATGATCACCTGGTGGATCTGGTTCGCGTCGGCCCAGAGCGACGGCATCCCGGCCGGGGGTTCCGCGGGGTCGCACGCGACCTCCATCGTGGCGGGCAGGATGGAGCGGACCAGTCGGATCCCGTCCGTCACGAGCGGGTGGAGCTGGGACAGGCGCCGCTCGGGGTCGTTGCTGCGGCTGAAGGTGAGGATGCGCCGCACCAGGTCGCGCGCCCGCCAGGACGAGGCCAGGACCGCGTCGTGGCAGCCCCTGAACCGGGTGTCGTCGGGGTGCGTGAGCATCGCCAGCTCCACGTTCCCGATGATCGAGGCGAGGAGGTTGTTGAACTCGTGGGCGACGCCGCCGGCCAGGGTGCCGATCGTCTCCATCTTCTGCGCCTGGAGCAGCTGTCGCTCGAGTTCGAGGCGCTCCTGCTCGGCCCGGCGCCGCGCGGTGATGTCGCGCGCGGTGCCGATGACCCCGACCACGCGTCCCGCCACGTCGCGCTGGGCGAACACCCGCGACTCGACGTAGATGCGCGTGCCGTCCTTGCGGTAGTCCTCGCGCTCGTGCTGGAACTCCCCCCGGGAGGCGGCCGTCGCCATGCGGAAGCGCGCGTGCTCGCGCATCGCCTCGGTGGGCATGCGGTCGTAGAAGGGCCGCCCCACCATCTCGCTGGCCGTCCACCCGTAAAGCTCCTCCGCCCCCTCGCTCCAGTAGGTCACGATGCCTTTCAGGTCCGTGCACACGATCGACTGCTTCACCCTGGAGAGCATCTGCGCGTCGCGCAGGAGGATCTCGTCGCGCAGCATGCTCGCCGCCACGTCGACCGTGACGCCGCCGACCGAGGCGGCCCTGCCTGCGGGGTCGCGGGCGGTCACCCGGCTGACGCACAGCACCCACCTCCAGCTCCCGTCGCACTGGCGGATCCGGTGCTCACAGCACCCCTCGGCCGCCTCGCCGGTGATGCAGGCATCGATCGAGGCCGCGAAGCGCGGCGCGTCGTCGGGATGGATGTGCTCGCACCAGGCGGCCCCCGTGGACGGCAGGTCGCACGGCGGGAAGCTCGGCAGCTTCTGGGCATGCCCCTGGACGGTGATCCGGTCCGAACCCAGGTCCCAGTCCCACCAGGCGAAGGGCGTCCGGGCACTCCCGTCCCCCGTGCGAGGGGGCGTCTCGGGCGTCTGTTCGGGTGAGGTCATTCGGGAACGGCAAGCGGGGGCCGGGGCGCGCGGGGCCCTCCCCTCGACTATTGAAGCGGTGATACAATCCCCCCTGTTTCAAGATGTCTATTCCCAATGACAGGGTGCGCTCGGGGCCAAGTGCTAACAATTGGGCTGATTTCACCCTCGGTGTGTCCTAAATTATCCGAAACGTTCCGGTACCTGGTTACCGTGGCGAAGCTTCGGTCGGCACCCCGCAGGTGGAGGGTCAGATGGGCTCGGTCCCTTCGTTGAGAATATCGAGGTAGTCCTTGTAGGCGAATACGCGGTTGCGCTGCCCGCCGGTTTTTTCCTCAACGATGGCAAGTTCTGCCAGGCGCGAGAATGCCGTGCTAACCGTTGCAAAGGTCGGGGCCTCTTCCATCAGGCTGATAGCCCTGGTTACCGAAAGCATGGGATTGCGTTGAAGCAAGTCGTGAACGCGCGTGACGGACCCCGCGGAGCCTCCAAGCTTTGAAATCTTGCGTTGGTTGTCTTTGAAGAGACGCAATACTCTGCCTGAGCTGCCGGCGGCTTGGTCAGCCGTTGCAGCAACGCCCTGGAAGAAAAACGCGAGCCACTCGTCCCATGCTCCATCGGTTCGTACGCGTTGCAGGAGCTCGTAGTACTCTTTGCGGTGCTGTTTCAGATAAAGGCTGAGATACAGCAGCGGCTGCTGCAGAACGCCTTCGCGGCAGAGGAGGAAAGTGATCAGCAGTCGGCCGACCCGGCCATTTCCGTCCAGGAATGGATGAATCGTTTCGAACTGGGCGTGAGCGAGTGCTGCCTTGGTAAGCGGAGGCACTTCGTTGGCGTCGGCGTGAAGGAATTTTTCGAGGGAGCCCATTGAATCCAAGACCAGATCCTGCGGGGGCGGTACATAGCTTGCATTCCCGGGACGTGAGCCTCCGATCCAATTCTGGGTCGTACGGAATTCTCCAGGTTGCTTCCGGCTTCCCCGGCCCTTAGCTAGCAGCAAGCCGTGAATCTCACGAATAAGCCGCAGAGACAGAGGAAATCCTTCGCGCAGGCGTTTTAGGCCGTGCTCCATTGCCGCGACGTAGTTGGAGACCTCGAGCACGCTTTCTGTGGGGACCCCTGGTGACCCCGCATTCTCAAAAAGGAGCAGTTCAGAGAGGGAGGACTCGGTGCCTTCAATCTGGGACGACAGTAAGGCCTCCTTCCTTATGTAGGTGTAGAGGAACTGGCTGACGTCAGGCAGTTGACCGGTGAGCCCGTCTAGCCGTCCCACTGCGAGCATGGCTTTCTGGGAGAGGGCTTGAAGCGACGAGTCCCAGATGATCGGCGGGTCAGGAGGTAGGGCATTGGGGACAAAAGCCCGTACCGTTTCGCCGCCATAGGTGGTGGGCAGGAAATAACCTGAAGGGTGAGGCATGACATCCTCCCTATTGTAGGCGCTTCCAATGAAGCCAACGCTTATTTTAAATTTATCTGATTTTTAAAATAAAAAATCCCATATTTTAAGGACCCACACTGGTCCGTTAGAAGGGTGGAGGTGCCGGGATTTGAACCCGGGTGCCCTCTAGCGTGGGTGAGGGCAATAGCATGGTGCCTTGAGAGCGGATTGTCTGGAATATGTCTGGGAAGCGAAGAAAGGCTTCTCCTGTCGCGGGAAGTAACCCAGGGTTGACAATAAGCGCTTATTGTAGATCGTGCATGGAATGCCTCAGCTCCCCAAGTGTCCCCATTGTCAGGCAACGCTTACGCGCAAGCAGGCTGCGCGCATGCTCGCCTCGCTTTCCGCGGGTAAGCCAAAGAATTATTCGGAAGCGGAGAGGGTCCGGCGACGGGAGCGAATGAAGGCGGTCAACCGGCGCCGTTCCCTAGCCTCAGTGGGCACAGGGATGACCCACCGGCATCTGAACCACAGCCGATTCACGCCTGCGGCCATCGATGACGTGATTGATCGCGGCAAGCGCGACTCCTGGGCGTTGCTGCTTGCGGCGGTTGACGCTTCGCCAGAAATCCGGGACAGCGTCCTTCGCGTGTGTGCTGCCCATATTTCTGACGAGTACGCGCAACGCTATCACTTCTGGAACAATTATGCCTCCAGCAGAGCCGCTCCCTGAATGGGACCGCATCCTTACCGCCGCAGCCCACCTCCAGGAGCTGCTGCCTGGCGCTGTTCTCGTGGGGGGCACCGCGACGGCGATTCATGCAGCACACCGTCTGTCGACCGACGCCGATCACGTGTTGAAGGACCTGAACTCTCGTTTCGATGAGGTGCTGTCCCAGATCGAGTCGGTGGCCGGATGGGAAACGGCACGCGTTCGCCGCCCGGTCCAGATTCGCGGGAGCTTGGACGGCATCGAGACCGGCGTGCGCCAGCTCATCCGTGCCGATCCATTGGAGACCGTGCAGGTTTCCATATGGAACAACACGCTCACCGTGCCTACAAAGGCGGAGATGCTCAGGATCAAGGCAGTGCTCATCCTTAAGAGAAACGCTACCCGGGACTACATCGACTTTGTTGCGATGCACGACCAGCTCGGCGTTGACGGCACCCTGGCAGCGATGGCGTCCTTTGATCGACTTTACCCGCAGCCGAACGGTGAATCGCCAACACAGCAGCTCATAGTTCAGCTATCGAGTCCGATGCCTTTCGATCTCTCGCAGACCGATCTGAGCGAATTCAAGAAGCTCTCTCCGCGCTGGCAGGACTGGTCGGTCATCCGGAAGGCATGCGCCGATTGCGCTCTTCAACTCGCGCCGACTCTGACCAGACCCGAGCCCAGCGACGAACTTGAGGTGAACCCGACCCGCGGACGCCTCAAGCAGAAGGAGCGGGATCTGGGTATCTAACTATAGGCTTCGCAAATGTTTTGGGATTTTGTGATTTGAAAGAATCCTAAGTGATTATCTAGCAATAAATTGGTGGAGGTGCCGGGATTTGAACCCGGGTGCCTCCCTGGGTCGAAAAGATCAACGTTAGCGCGTTTTGGGTGTGAATTGTCTGGTGTTTGTCTGGATGCCCACGATGCGCCGCTTCCATTATTGAGACTGGCATAGGAGCGGGATTTCATCGCTGGGATAATGGGCCGGATTTCAACGTCACGCCTTGACTCTCGCCCGATGACTGACATCGATGTCTGCCATGCAAGTTACCACCCGCGAATTCACCCGAAAGTTCCCGAGCTTTCGTAGGGCAGCGTTGGCCGGGAAGGAAGTCCGCGTTCGGGATAGGTCTGGCAACGACTTCGTCTTTCGCGCAACCGAAACCAAGACCGTGAGTCTTGCGGAGTCCATGGCCGATCTGATCGGTTCCGTCCGGAGCGGTCGGCCAAGAAAGACCTTGGCTGGTTACGGTCGTGATTGACGTCATCCTCGACACGGGTCCCCTCGTGGGCTCGCTCGATGCCGATGACCAATGGCACGGGTGGGCCGCAGTTCAGTTTGCCTCCATAAAGACACCGGCCCTCACGTGTGAGGCCGTTGTTTCGGAGGCCTGCTTTCTCCTGCGTGACGTGCCTGATGCTCGGCAGAAGATATTTGCCTTGGTCGAACGCGGGATCCTGCGGGTTTTGCCCGTGCTTCCTGATGAATCGCCTGCAGTCAGCGTATTGCTGAAGCGGTACGGAAAACGAATGGACTATGCCGATGCCTGCCTGGTGAGACTTTCGGAGCTTTACCGCGGGCATACGGTCGTAACCACCGATGTGGATGATTTTCGAATCTATCGGCGATTTACTCGTCAGGCGCTTCCCCTCATGACCCCCTGATACTGATCGGAGTCCAGAGGGAAAAACTTCGTTAGTTATTTAATGTCAGAAGCTAAAGTGGTGGAGGTGCCGGGATTTGAACCCGGGTGCCCCAGGCCTTTGCGCGCCGCATCTACCTGTGTAGCGTCACATTGGTCTCGCCGGGGTTATGCGTGAACGCGCGCTTAAGCCCCAGCCAACCCCCGGATTGAAGATACGGCGCGCGGACCGCGGATGGCTCCACGCGCTATTCCTGCTGTCGTCGCAGTTATCGGCTAGCAGGAGTCGCCGTAACTACGTGGCTGCCGTATTAGGCTGCCAGAGGCATTTCTTCGTGTGTGCCGTTTGTTTTTTCGAAGGGAGATTAACGAGAGGCCTTCGGCTCTCGACAGGCAGCGACGCACGCCAACCAAGGGTAGAATCCAGAACACCCCCGAAGAAGAAAATCGTGCGCAATCAAGGAACCGAGGGAACATGGTATGAAATATGGTACGGGAACACAAGTCTACACACGTCAGCGCCTGCGGGCGGTTCCTGCATCAAATGTGAGGGGTCAGTAGGCTCGTTAAGGTTGCGAATCATTTGCGTTACAACCTCAAGAAAATGGGTTTGCAATTTGAACGGATTCGACGCTCCCTCCCCCCAAGCATAATGCGGTTCTGCCGCGTAGGCTTAACACAACAACACAAACTACAACGAGCTATGAAAGACCTCCGTTACCGGAAGTTTGCAGCCGTGCTGTCGCTGTTTGCGACCGCCGGGCTCCTGACCACCACGGGTTTCGCGCAAGCGACGACCACCACGACGGCGACGCCGACCACCGAGCAGGTGACCTCACCCGCTCCGGCCGCCGCCTCGACTGAACCAACCCAGACCCTCGAGAAATTCGTGGTCACGGGTTCCTACCTGCCGATGTCGGCGGACGCACCCACGATGCCGGTTACCACGATCGACGCCAAGGCGATCGAGGAGTCGGGCGAGTCCACCAACCTGATGGAGGTCCTCACCAAGATCGCCCCGCAGTTCTCGGGCGGCCTCAACCTCGGACCCACCAACGGAAACATCGCCTCCAACAGCACGAACGGTGGTTCGCAGGTCGCCCTGCGCAACCTGCCGACCCTCGTGCTGATCGACGGTCACCGCGCGGCCTTCGCGCCCGTCGACTCCGTCGGCGGCTATGAGTTCGTCGACCTGAACCTGATCCCGGTCTCGGCCGTCGAGAAGGTTGAAATCCTCACCGACGGTGGCTCGGCCATCTACGGCTCGGACGCGGTCGGCGGTGTCGTCAACGTGATCCTCAAGTCCGACTACAACGGATGGGAGATGGACACCCGCTATGAGTGGGCCCCCAACCTCCAGTCCGGCCACTGGAGCACCCGCACGGTGGACATCACCGGCGGCGTCAGCAACGGCACCACCAGCATCCTGATCGGTGCGGAGTGGACCAAGCAGGATCCCCTCTACCAGTACCAGGTCTCGACCAGCCAGTTCACGGTCGGCACGACCAACTACCCTGGCGTCGTCAACGTGGGCTCCGCCTACTACCTGCTGAACCCGGCGCTCACCACGCCCCCGGTGAGCGGGACGCTCCAGACCCCCGCGCAGCTCGTAGCCGCCGGTGTCTACTCGGGCCCCTACACCTCCGGCTACATCATCGACAACTACAACCTGTCGAAGAAGCCGACGTCCGTGATCGGCGACCAGCGCAAGAGCTTCGTGGCGAACTTCGACCACAAGATCTCCGACGCGGTCAAGTTTGTCGGAACGGTCATGTACTCGCAGACGGACACGTTCTCCCAGCTGAACGCGCAGCCCGTCTCGGAGACGATCGCGGTCGGCTCGCCGAACGATCCGTTCGACGTCTCCGTCAAGGCCCACAACCGGTTCGTCGACTATCCCCGCGAGTACCTGGCCGACACCACCTCGCTCCTGGCGATCGCCGGGTTCGAGGGCAAGGTCGGCAGCAACTACACCTGGAACACCAGCGTCGACTACAACACGCAGTCGCAGCACTTCATCAACCAGAACCTGATCGACGTGCGCCAGCTGATCGCGGCTGAGGATACGAGCTCGCTGAACCTGTTCGCCTACCAGCAGGCCCCCGGCGCCATCGCCAACTCGGGCATCTTCGGATCCGCCCTCGGCGAGTTCCAGACCTCGCTCCTGACGTACGACGCGCTCGTGACCGGAAAGCCGTTCGCGCTGCCCGGCGGCGACTTCGAGTTCGCGCTGGGTGCGCAGTACCGCCGCGAGGGCCTGAGCGCCAACGCCGACATCAACAGCTTGCCCGCCACGTTCGACTGGGCCAGCGGCACCACGATCAGCCCGCTCACCACGTCGCGCACCATCTGGGCCGAATTCGCCCAGGTGAACATCCCGATCGTGAGCCCCGCCCAGAAGATCCCGTTCGTCTACTCGCTCTCAACGAGCGACGCGGTGCGTCACGAGGCCTACGAGGGCGTCAATGACAAGCCGACGGATCCCCTGTTCTCGGTCCGCTACCAGCCCTTCGACGACCAGCTGACGCTGCGCGGCACATGGACGAAGGCGTTCATCGCGCCGACGCTCTACGAGCTCTACGGCCCCGGCGGCATCGGCTTCTCGAGCGACCTGACCAACTTCCAGACGGCTGGCGGTCAGGTCATTGCCAACGACGGGCAGGCCAACGAGAGCTCGGGTTCCAACCCGCTGCTCAAGCCCTCGATCTCCGAGAACTACACGGTCGGCTTCGTGTACTCCCCGAAGGCCATCAAGGGCCTCTCGCTCACGGTGGACTACTACCGGATCCGGTTCACGAACATCGTCTCGACGACCTCTGACGTCGCGGCGCTCCAGGACGTCGAACTCAACGGTCCGGCCTCGCCGTTCGCGCAGTTCGTCGGCATCGGCAATTTCCCCGGCCAGGCGGGCTACACGCCGATCACCGCCAAGGGCCAGATTGCCCCCGACCCCTCGAACATTTACTTCGTGAATGCCGAGGTGAACCTGAACGGCATCAAGTACGAGGGTGTCGATGCAGCCATCGACTATTCCTTCGAGGTCCCCGGCGTCGGTCACTTCGACGTCGGCAACAAGACCACGTTCAACCTGAAGTACTGGGCCCTCTCCCCGAACACCCCCGCCGAGGAAACGGCCGGCTACGTCTCGTACTACAACGGCACGATCCCGAGGTTCAA
>CAIXHE010000168.1 GCA_903919205.1 uncultured Opitutaceae bacterium
CGCAGAGTGACCATTTGGGATGTACCCATGGTCACCATTAGTCTCAGTGGGCCGGTTGCCAGTTCTCGGGCGTGAGGGCGCCGAGGTCGTCCTGGTTGGTCATCCGGGGCAGTCGGGTGAGGATATCTTTGAGGTACGCCATGGGATCCTTCCCGCGGCGTTCGCAGGAGACGATGAGGGAGTACAGGATGGCGGAGCGCTGGCCTGCGTCGGGGTGGCCGATAAAGAGCCAGTTTTTCTTGCCGATGCAGGAGGGGCGGATCGCGTTTTCGACCAGGTTATTGTCGAGGCGGGTTTCGCCGTAGTGCAGGTGGCTGACCAAGGGCTCCCACTGCGAGAGGAGGTAGTCGCAGGCCTTGCCGATGGCCGACTTGGGCAGTACCCGCCTCCTTGCCCACTCCGCGAGCCGGTGCAGGCTCTTCATCGTGCGGGCGAGGCCCTCGGGCTTTTCCCGCTCCCGGCAGCGCTGCCAGGGCTCGAGCTTTTCCTCATCCCACTTGCGCTCCCGCAGGTACATGCGGCCGATGAGTCGCAGGGCCGCCTTGGCCACCCGGGGACTTTCTGCCTGGGCTTCAAAAAAACGGCGCCGGGCATGCGCCCAGCATCCGACCCAGGCGACCGTCGGATGCGTCCGCGCATACGCCGCGTAGGCCTCGTAGCCATCCGACTGCAAGATTCCCACGTAATCGTCGCCCAAGAGGCTCGTCAGTTCCCCGTGGCGGCGCGACAGCCGCCAGTCAAAGACGACGTCGGCCTCGGGTCGACTCACCACCCACAGGTAGCCCTGCACCGCCCCGCGCCCCTTTTCATCGGGATCTATAAATTTGACCGGGGTTTCGTCACATTGGAGGTATTGTCCCGCGAGGAGCTGGGCGAGCATCAGCTTGTAGATCGGTTCCGCCCAGTCCGAGGCGATCCGCACCCAGTCGGCCATCGTCTTCCTGCTCAGCGTCGCTCCCCACCGCCCCGACATCGCCTCGATGCGGTACAGCGGCAGGTGATGCTGGTACTTGGAGATGACGACGTAGGCGATCAGCCCCGCCGAGGCGTAGCCCCCGATCGCCACCCGGGGCAGCGCCGGCGCGATCACCGGGGCCATTTCCCGGTCCGCCTTCTTTCTAAATTTCGGCCGCACGATCTCCCGCTTCACGAGCTGCGGCCCGATCACTTCCACCTCAAAGGTGCGCTCCTCGCTGATCTGCTCGTAGGACTCCGGATCGGCCTTCACCTCGTCCGGCACGATCTCGACCGTCTCGACGACCGGCAGGTCCTTAAAGACTTCCGCTGGCAGCGGCCGCTTCTCGGCCGGCACCACCCGCCGCTCGTACTTGATGCTCTGCCGCCTCGCCTCCGCCGTCGGTGGCTCCTCGAGTCCCAGCTTGCCCTGCGCCGGCGACTCCGCCGGCAGCTTCTCACTGGTGCGACCAAACATCTGCTTCTTGTACCAGGCGAGCTCCCGGCGTAGCTCGTCATTCTCCGCCTTAAGCGACTGATTTCTCTCGTAGAGCTCTTCGGCGGTGGGCATCGCTTATCTTGTTGCCTAGCAATGATAAGCGTATCATTAAAGTCAATGCATTTTACCGCTCATACCATGCTTTTTTCCGGCCATCCTTTAAGTCGATCCC
>CAIXHE010000169.1 GCA_903919205.1 uncultured Opitutaceae bacterium
AGCGCATCCGCTTCTCGTCCTCGATCTTGGCGCCGGTCTGGATGCAGAGCATGGCGTCGTGAGATCCCGCGTCCGAAGCGTTCACGTAGTGCACGTCGTTCGAGCAGATCACCCTGAGCCCGAACTCCTCCGCCAGCTTGAGGAGCCCGGGGATGATCTTCCTCTGCTCCGCGATCCCGTGGTCCTGCACCTCGACGAAGTAGTTCTCCCTGCCGAAGATGTCCACGAAGCGCGCGGTGGCCCTGCGGGCCTCCTCCCAGCGGTCGTGCATCAGGTGCTGGGGAACCAGCGAGGCGAGGCACCCCGTGAAGCCCACCAGCCCCCTGGCGTGCCGGGCGAGGGTCTCCAGGTCCGTGCGGGGCTTGTAATAGAAGCCCTTCAGGTGGGCGTCGCTCACGAGCTTGAGCAGGTTCTGGTAGCCCTCCAGGTTGCGGGCCAGGAGCCCCAGGTGGAAGATGCTCCGGCCCTCGTCGTTGCGGCCCTGCTTCTCAAGCCGGGAGCCCTCGGCCAGATACAATTCGCACCCGATCAGGGGCTTGATCCCCTTGGCCTTGGCCGCCATGTAGAAGTCAATGGCCCCGAACAGGTTGCCATGGTCGGTCAGCGCCAGCGCCTGCATCCCGAGCTCGCTTGCCTTGGCCGTCAACTGGTCGATCCGGCAGGCCCCGTCCAGCAGGCTGTAGTCCGAATGGACATGGAGATGGACGAAGTTCTTGTCGGGGGTGGACACGCGCTTGGCTAACCAAGATCAGCTCTCCCGGGGAGCAAGCAGGAAAGCCGCAAAGGCCCCCGGCGGCCCCCTTTTAACCGTTGACGGGGCCCTCCGAACTTGGCCTAGTAGCAGGCTTTTCCCTTAAAGACCTAGTCCATGTCCATCGAAATCAAGATCCGTAAGAACGAGCCCATCGACCGTGCGCTTCGCCGCATGAAGAAGAAGCTCGACCGCGAAAACATCATCAAGGGCACCCGCGCGAAGCGCTACTACGAGAAGCCGTGCGAGAAGCGCCGCCGCAAGGACAAGGTGATGGCCTTCACCGCGATGCTCCGGCGCCGCTACGACAGCTAAGACACGCCGTCCTCTCCCTCTCCCAAACCGCGTACCGAGCCCGTTCGGACGCGGTTTTTTCGTGCAAACCCGGGGGCTTCGCTGATCGTGTAGGGGCCGTGCCCCCCGTTCCTGCGCTCTCGACCAGCTGGTGCTCCCAGCGTCACCAGGACGGCTACCCGATGCTCCGCGAGATCGCGGACATGGGCTTCAAGCGGGTCGAGCTCAGCCACGGCATCCGCATCACCCTCGTCCCGGGGATCCTCAAGGCCTTGGAGGAGGGCGTGATCCAGGTCGGATCCACCCACAACTTCTGCCCGCTGCCCATGGGGGTGCTCCAGCCCGCCCCCAACTTCTTTCAGCCCTCGTCCCCGGATGCCCGCGAGCGCGACCAGTGGCTGCGCCAGACCAAGCGATCGATCGACTTCGCGGCCCAGGTCGGGGCCCCCGTGCTGGTCTGCCACCTGGGCAGCCGCCGCTACCTCTGGCTCGAGCCGTCCCGACGCCTCGATGCCTACCGCCGTTCCCACCCGGACGCCGTCGCCACCGCTGACCCCGTCTACCGATCGCTGGTCGAGCGGGCCCTCGCCCGGGAGCGCAAGAAGGGCGAACCCTACTGGCAGCGCACCCGGGAGACGATCCAGGGCGCCCTCGACTACGCCCTTGAGAAGGGCGTGCGCCTCGGCCTCGAGAACCGCGAGCGCCTGGAGGAGCTTCCCCTCGACGCCGACTTCCCCGACTTCCTCACCTCGCTTCCCTCGGGCGCCCCGGCCGGCTACTGGCACGATGTCGGCCACGCCCACCTGAAGGAGCGCATGGGCCTCGTCCGTCATGAGGCCCTGCTGGCGGCGAACGCCGCCCGCACGATCGGCTTCCACCTGCACGACGTCGACGCCGAGGACCGCGACCACCAGGCCATCGGCTCGGGCTCGATCGACTTCGAAATGGTGAGCCGCTTCTGGCGCCCCGAGCACCTCTTCGTGATCGAAATGAGCCCCCGGGTGAGCCCCGAGGGCGTCCTGGCCTCCAAGGCCCGGGTCGAGGCCCTTCTCGCCCGGCTTCCTTCCGCCTAGCCTGCGACCAGGTCGTCCAGGGGATTGCTCGCGCGCTCCACGGTCGGGTGCAGGTAGCCGGCTGTGGTCTCGAGCGACGAATGCCCCAGCAGCTGGCGCAGGGCGTCCAGGGACTCCCGCGAATGCGTGGCATAGGCGTGCCGCAGCACGTGCGGCGTGATCAGCCCGTCGAGCCCCGCCTTGGCCGCGGCCCGCTGGACGCTCCGCTGCACGCAGTCCTGCAGGATGTGGAAGCGCACCGTCTCGCCCCCGATCGGGTGCCGGCAGGCGTGCTGCGCAGGAAACACCCAGAACCACTGCCATTGGAACGGAGCCTTGGGGTACTTTGCCGAGAGCTGGAAGGGCAGGGTGACGCCCACGGCGTCCTGGTGGATGCGGTCCCACTCCCACACCGCGCGGGCCCGCTCGATTTGCCGGCGCAGGGGCTCGACGCAGCAGGCCGGCAGCGGAACCCGCCGGTCCTTGCCGCCCTTGGCCCCGACGATGTTGAGCTGGCCCGATTGCCCCTCCCCCCAGAGCACGTCCTTGATGCGCAGCTCGAGGGGCTCGGACACGCGCAGCCCGCATCCGTACATCAGGTCCACCAGCAACCGTGCCGGTGTGTGGGGAGTGTCGACCACGGCCGATCGCAGCTGGCGGACCTGATCCTTGGAGGGGGCGGTGCGCTCATGCTTCGGTCGCTTTGCACGCAGGGCCTCCACGTTCCCCAACGGCCGGCGCAGCACCTCCTTGTACAGAAAGAGAATGGCCGAAAAGGCCTGGTTCTGGGTCCGCGCCGCCACCCCCCTGCGGACGGCCAGATGGGTCAGGAACGCCTCAACCTTGCGCTCAGGCGGAAGTTCGGCGCCGAGCTTGAGGCAGAATTCGTAATACCGGCCAATCCAGCCACAGTAAATGTCCTCACTGCTCAGAGCCAGATGCATCAGACGCATCCGGAACCGAACCGCCTCGACCACCTCCGCTCGGGTTTTCATGGCACCTTTGCCGCAGTTTTTCCGGGATCGGCCATAATTATGAGACTTGTCTAACAACCGTGTTAAAGGTCGGCGTCAACTCCAAGCCGTTCCAGAATTCGGGATTCACCGGTATTCCGGTAAATTTTGTCCCCGCTTTGCCCCTGGGAACGTGAAAATACGTGAAAACCTGGATTGAGACACACCAACCTGCGCCCAATCATCCCCTTGCAGATTGAATTTTGCCACGCCGCGCGTCTAAACCGATCCCCACAAATTTAGAGGGCCTGCATTTGTCTAAGTGACCAATATGAAACTCATAACAAATCTGGTTATGCCACTCTGCGCGGCATAGACAACGTTCGACATCACCGTTCTGAGAAATTTGCGACGTCTCTACATGAGCCAGGATCAACACACGGAAGGTTCTCAGCCGAAAGTTACTTTTAGCGGTCCGTGTCCGTTTTGTGGAGAGCTCATTGTCGATTCGGCCGTTGATCCCTGTTCCGTAACCGTGACCACCAGGTCCGGCAAATGGCAGACTTGGAAAGCCCACGCTGCTTGTTTCAAGTGCAGGGTCGTGGAGAATCAGTATATAGACCTTTCCCCCGCACATTTTTAGGCGTTATTTCATGGAAATGATGTCGAACCATTCGCCGTATCCGACCCCTTCCTTGGGCACGTCTCGTGCGAGGCACGAGCCGCGCCTTCGTTGGCGCGGATAACCTCAACGTTAGACAGGGCTACCCATGACGCTTCGCCGATCGCTCCAAACCAGGGTGGCGCCATCGAACCGTATAATACCACGCGGATGAGCTCCCTCCGCCTCAGACAGAACCGGAATGTTTGGGGGAGCACCGCGTATCCACCCCCTTCCCGTTCCGGGGCGATATCATGGGCGGGGTTGGGAAGGCGCCACCCGATCCGCGTCTGGTAGCCCACCGCAAATCCACGTAAATCTGGTTCGTGACACCTTGCCAAACATTCCGCACACAGGGGAGCGGTACGTTTTCCATGTCTAACCATTCAACGGATCCGACGTTTGCGTCAGGCACGCCTGGTGCGGGGCACCAGTCGCGCCTTCCTTAACGCGGATCAATTCAACGTTAGGCAACATGAACGCCATCGTGGCCATCCTGTTTTACGCGACGCCGCTTGTTGTACCCCCGCTTTACTTTGTCGCTACGTTTGAGAAGCAACGCCGGTATTCACGCGAGATGATCATTGGCTTCGTCTTGCAGCTGTTTTGGACGCTTATGGTGTGGGTGGCGGTTCGGCATTATCGACTCGCCGGAAATCCAGATTGGTTATTTGCGTGGTATTATCTCGTCCCAGTAAACGCCGTCGGAATCTGCTATTTTGCCACAATGCCCCTCTGGACGTTTTACAAGAGGCGTACCAATGCCTAACCATTCGTCGTATCCGACGCCCGCCTCGGGCACGTCTCGTGCTGAGCACGAGCCGCGCCATCGTTGGCGCGGATAACCTCAACGTTAGACAGGGCTACCCATAACGCATCGCCGATCGCTCCAAACCAGGGTGGCGCCATCGAACCGTATAATGCCACGCGGATGAGCTCCCTCCGCCTCAGACAGAACCGGAATGTTTGGGGGAGCGCCGCGTATCCACCCCCTTCCCGTTCCGGGGCGATATCATGGGCGGGGTTGGAAAGGCGGTAAACGTCCGGTTGGCGTCCCCGTAGTCGGATAGAAGGAAAGCCGCTAGGATGCTGCGATGGAAATGATCGCAGCAGAACTGGTGGAGACGGGCGCGAGGAAGGACTCACGGGGTCGGAGGCTGGCGGTGCGCGAAGAGGCACGAGCGGCGATTGCCGC
>CAIXHE010000170.1 GCA_903919205.1 uncultured Opitutaceae bacterium
CGTTCGTGCCCTTCGGCGGCGTGAAGCAGAGCGGCCTCGGCAGGGAGGGCCTCGGGTTCACGCTCGAGGAGATGAGCCAGCCCAAGTACACGGTGCTCCGGCGGATCCTGGCGCCGCGCAGGGAGGCCCCGCTGTGAGGCGCTCGATCGCAATCGCGCTGGCCGCGGCCGTCGGCGCGCTCCTCGGCGGCTGCGGTCCCAGGACCGGCGCGAAGGCGCCGGCGGCGAGGCCCGTGCGGGTGATCCTCGATTATCTCCCGAACGCGGTGCACATCGGGTTCTACCAGGCGGAGGCCGCCGGCTACTACCGAAGCGAGGGGCTCGACGTCCGCATCGAGGCGCCCACCTCCACCTCCGACACGCTCCGCCTGATGGCCGCGGGGCAGGCCGAGTTCGGGATCGTCTCGCTCCTCGACTTCGTGAACGTCCGTGCCAAGGGTGAGCCTCTGAAGATCGTGATGGCCCTGGAGCAGAGGCCGCTCGCGGCGATCTTCAGCCTCGCGAAGAAGGGCATCCGGCGCCCGAGCGACCTGAGGGGGCGCCTTGTGAGCCTCACCGGGGTGCTGAGCGACGAGGCGGGCGTAAAATGGATGATCCGGCACGATGGTGCCGATCCCGCCGAGGTTCGCCTGATCAACATCGGCTTCAATTCGGCGCAGGAGGTGATCGCAGGCAACGTGGACGCGGCCTTCGGCTTCTGGAGCCAGGACGCCGTGCAGGCCAATCTTCACCAACCCACGAGTGTCCTCAGGCTGTACGACTACGGCGTGCCCCCTTACCCGGAGCTGATCGTGTTCGTTCGCGAAGACTTCCTCGCTCGGGAGCCCGACACGGTGCGCCGGTTCCTGCGGGCGACGGCGCGCGGCTACACCGACGCGATCGCGCGGCCCGACACGGCGCTCGCGGCCATGGCCGAGCGGGTCGAGGGCGAGACGGTGGAGGGCCTCAGGCCCTACCTGAAGGCCGTTAGCCCGGTGCTCCAGGCGGACGCCCCCTACTACGGTTACGTGAACCTCCCCGTCCTCAAGGACTACCTCGAGTGGGTGAAGCAGACCGGCGTCATCGACTTTCACGCCGATCCCTCGACCTTCGCGACCGACGACTACCTGACCCCCTCCGCCGGGGCCAAGCCATGAGCGCCCCCGCCATGAGCGTAAGGGGCGTGAGCCGGTCCTACCGGGACGGCAGCCGCAGCGTGCTTGCCGTGGAGGGCACGCACCTCGACATCCCGGAGGGCAAGTTCGTCACGATCGTCGGGCCAAGCGCCTGCGGGAAGTCCACCCTCCTCAACCTGTTCTGTGGCCTCGACCAGCCCGACTCGGGCTCGATCGAGACCCCCTCGCAGGGCACCGGCGCCCTCCTCGGCAGGATCGGCTACATGCCCCAGCAGGACCTGTTGATGCCCTGGAGGGACGTGGCCGGAAACGCCGCGGTCGGTCTCGAGTGCCTCGGAGTGGGACGGCAGGAGGCGCGCAGCCGGGCCCTCGGGCACATGCGCCGCTTCGGCCTCGAGGGCTTCGAGGGATCCTTCCCGGGCCAGCTCTCGGGCGGCATGCGCCAGCGCGTGGCCATGCTGCGCACCTTCCTGTGCGGACGGCGGATCAACATGCTCGACGAGCCCTTCGGGAAGCTGGACGCGCTCACCCGCGCCTCGATGCAGGCGTGGCTGCTCGACTACTGGCAGGAGTACCGCTGCACGATCCTGTTCGTCACCCACGACATCGACGAGGCGCTGTTCCTGTCGGACGTGGTGCACCTGATGAGCCCGAGGCCGGGAAGGATCGTCCTCTCGCTCGAGGTCGACCTGCCCCGCCCGAGGAAGTACAGCGAGGTGGTCACTTCCGCGCCGTTCAACGCGCTCAAGGCCCGGCTTCTCGAGCAACTGGGGAGGCAGCCGTGAGGTCGCGCGTGCTGCCCCCCCTGCTCCTTGGCGCCGGCATGATCGGCGCCTGGGAGGCGTACGTGCGGATCGCACGGATCGACATCCTGCTCCTGCCGCCCCCGAGCGCCGTCGCCCTCTACCTCATCGGAAACGTCGGGATCTTCGTGCGCAACGGGCTCGCCACGCTCTCGGAGCTCCTGGTCGGCTTCGCGTGCGGCGTGCTGATCGGCCTCGCGCTCGGGGTGCTGATGCAGCTCGTCCGCGGGTTCCGGGATGCTGCCTACCCATGGCTCGTCGCGACCCAGATGGTCCCGATTCCCGCGGTGGCGCCCATCCTGGTGCTGTGGTTCGGCTTCACCCTGGTCCCCAAGGCGGTCACGGTGGCCCTCATGTGCTTCTTCCCGGTGGCGGTCAGCACGGTCGACGGCTTGGGCGCCGTGAACCCAGAGCTGATCCGCCTCATGCGCTCGTTCGGCGCCAGCCCGTGGGCGATCATGCGGATGGCGTCCTTCCCCTCTGCGATGCCGCGGATCTTCTCGGGGCTGCGCGTGGCGATGGCGCTCAGCGTCGTAGGGGCCGTGGTGGGCGAGTGGGTCGGCTCCACGCGGGGCCTCGGTTACCTTATGCTGCAGTTCGAAAACAGGGGTGAGACCGCGGGCCTCTTCGCCACGGTCACCGTGCTCACGGCCATGGGCATCGTCCTCTTCTTCCTGGTCGGGTGGGTGGAGGGCGCCGTGATACCCTGGCGACGCTACGCGAAGGAGACCCTGTGAGCGCGCCCGTGAACCTCCTGGTGCGCGCGGGCCACGTGCTCACGATGGGACCCGCTGGCGACCTGCGGGACGCCGCCGTAGCGGTGGCCGCCGACACGGTGGCCGAGGTGGGCCCGTTCGAGGCCCTTCGCGCGCGCTACCCGGCGGCGGAAGTCGTGGGCGACGCCCACGGCATCGTGATCCCCGGGCTTGTGAACGCCCACACGCACATGTCCGAGGCGCTGCTGCCCGGGATGGCCGAGGACCTCTCGATCTGGGTGTGGGGAACCCGCCTGCTCCTGCCGACCATGCCGCACTTGACGCCCGAAATGGCGCGGGTCGGCACCCTCTTTCGCGGCCTCGAGCTCATCCGCTCCGGGGTCACGACCGTGAACGACATGTTCTGCCACGCCCACCCCCGCGAGTTCTCGAGCCTCGGGGTCGTCGACGCCCTGGAGGAGCTGGGCCTGCGCGGGGTGGTCTGCTTCGGGGCTGAGGATATGGCCTGGAAGGCGGCCCCCGAATTCTCCGTGGCGCGCATCCTGGAGGAGCACCACGCGCTCGCCGAGCGCGCCGCGGCCTCGAAGCGCGTCGGCTTCCGCATGGGCCTGGGCACGATCCTCGGCCAGTCGGACGCGCTCCTCGTTGCGTCGGCCGAGCTTGCGCGCGCTAGGGGCTGGGGCATCCACACCCACCTGGCCGAGGTGCGCGAGGAGAAGACCGAGGCGCAGCTGCGCTGGGGCATGAGCACGGTGGGCCGTGCGGAGGCCGCGGGCGTGCTGGCCGCCGGCTGCGTCGCCGGCCACGGCGTATGGGTCTCCCGCGCGGAGATGGATCTCCTCGCCTCGACCGGCACGGCGATCCTCTACAATCCCACGGCCAACATGATCCTGGCCTCCGGCGTCTGCCCGCTCGGGGAGCTCGCCTCGCGGGGCGTCCCCCTGGCGCTCGGCACCGACGGCATGGCGAGCAACGACAGCCAGAACATGATCGAGGTGCTCAAGATTGGGGCCCTTCTCCAGAAGGTGCACCGTCAGGACCCGGAGGCCGCGAACGCGCGCCAGATGCTGGAGATGGCGACCCTTGGCGGGGCGCGCGCGCTCGGCCTCGGGGCGCTGACCGGATCCCTCGAGCCCGGCAAGCGCGCCGACCTCGTGCGGCTCGACGGCAACTCGTTCGGCGCGGCCATCGTCCACGATCCCTACCAGCAGATCGTCTACGGGGCCGGCCCCGAGTCTGTCTCTGACGTGTGGGTCGACGGCCGGCAGCTCCTGCGCTCGGGCGCGTTCCTGGGGCACCAGCCGGCGTCGCTCGTGCCGCGGGTCCGGGAGCTGGCCGGCGAGCTTGCGCGCAGCGGACGGATCAAGGACTTCTCATGCCTCGCACACTGATCATCGGAGCCGGCCACAACGGCCTAGTCTGCGCCGCCTTCCTCGCGAAGGCCGGCCACGACGTCACCGTCCTCGAGCGTGCACCCGCCCCGGGCGGCTGCACGGTCACTGACGACCTCGCTCCGGGCTTCCGTGTCAACACGGGCGCCATCGAGCTCGAGGGTATGGTGCACAGCGGCGTCGACCGCGAGCTCGGCCTCGCCGACCACGGCCTGCGCTGGATCCGCTCCGACCACCTGCTCTCGGCGCACGTGGGGGACCGCACGATCCCCCTTCATCGGAGCCTTCCCGAGACGCTCGGTGTCATCCGCGGCCAGTTCGGGGGGGAGGCCGCGGCCGAATGGCAGCGCTTCGCGGCCTTCTCGGAGGCGATGATGACCGCCGTCGGCTCGCTCCAGCATGTCAAGGCGGCCGGCATGGGCGGACTCACCGACATCATGGGGCGCCTGGGCAGCGTCGGGCCCGAGGGCGACGCACTCATGAGGACGGTGCTCGCTCCGTCGCGCTCCGTGATCGACGAGTGGCTGACCTGCCCCGAGCTCAGCTCGGCCGCCACGGCCTTCGCGACGCATCCCCAGATGCCGCCATGGGTCCCGGGCAGCGGCGTGCTCGCCTGCCTTCTGGCCTCCTCCCACGGGGGGCAGGGTGCGCGGCCAGTCGGGGGGACCGGGGCGCTCGTCGACGCGCTCATCCGCTGCCTCGAGGCGACCGGTTCGCGGGTGCGGTGCGGCTCGGGGGTGCGCGAGATCCGCGTGCGCTCGGGACGCGCCGTCGGCGTCATCCTCGAGTCTGGGGAGTCTTTGGACGCCGACCACGTGGTCTCCACGGTCGACGTGCGGCGGGTTGCCTCGATGCTTCCCGCCGAGGCGCTGACCGAGCCGTGGCGCAAGGCGGTGCGCACAAGCCACTGCGGCCTCTTCAACATCGGCGAGATCAAGGTCGACGCCGCGCTCGACCGCGTTCCCGTCTTCGTGGGCGAGGCTCCGGGTTTCGGGGGGGCGCTCAAGTACCTCATGCACGCCCCGGGCGCCTACGATGCTGCGACGCGCGTGGTGACCGGCGGGCGGATTCCCGAGCAGCTGCCCCTGATGGTGGCGATCCCCTCGGCCGAGGATCCGTCGCAGAGCCCCGGCGGAAAGGCGACCCTCTGGGCCTCCGGCTTCGTGCCCGCCCGCTTCACGGACGGCCGCGGCTGGCCCGAGGCCAACGCGGCCGCGGCGGACGCCGTGTTCGCGACGCTGGAGCGGTTCGCGCCGGGTATCACGGCCTCCGTGATCGAGCGGCGGGTGACCGGCCCGTCGGACTGGGAGGCGCGCATCGGCAGCCCAGGGGGCAATCCCAACCATGTCGACATGACGATCGACCAGCTCTTCAGCCTGCGGCCGGCGCCTGGCTTCGCTCGCTACCGCACGCCGATCGGGGGCCTCTACCTCTCCGGCGCGGGCACGCATCCGGGCGGCGGCGTCCACGGCATGCCCGGAAAATTGGCGGCGCAGGCCCTCCTCGCCGACCAGCGGGGCTCCTCGGGGCGCGAACGCCGGCCCTCGATCTTGGCCCTGGCCAAGGCCGCCTGGCGGCTGAAGAAGGCGCTCTAGCTTCACCCATGGACCCCTATCAGGAACTCACGCTCTACCAGCGCTCCGCGGTGCTGATGGCCGCCGCGAAACTGGGCGCCTTCGCGGCGCTCGGGGACCGCCCCTCGACGGCCGCCGAGGTGGCCGTACGCATCGGCGCCGATGCCGACGCCGTTCGGCGCTTGCTGGAGGCCCTGCGCCACCTCGAGTACGTGTCCTACGAGGCGGATCGCTACGCCCTGAACGGGTTCTCGTCGGCGTTCCTAAGGGGAGGCGCCGGCGGCATGGTGCGGCTCGCCTGGAAGGAGCACGTCTTCTACGAGGCCTGGAGCCGGCTCGCCGAGTCGATCGGGGCGGGTGCGCCGCAGTTTCCCTCCTACCGGGAGCGCATCGAGCGGGACTTCGCTTCCGTGGAGAAGTTCCTGCTCGCGCTCAACGACCTGGCACAGATGGCGGCCCCCGGCGTCCTCGGCACCGGGGCGTTCGAGGGCCTGGGCACCCTCCTCGACCTCGGGGGCGGCGCAGGCGGCTATGCCGGCGTGCTCGCCTCCACCCTCGGGCGGACGCGGGTCACCCTCGCCGACCTGCCGGAGATCCTGCCGATCGCCCGGGTGTACCTCGCCCACAAGGGGCTCGAGGGTCGCGTCGAGCTCGTGACGGCGGATTTCCTCTCCGAGGGCTGCGGGCTCGCGGGCCGCACGTTCGAAGGGGTGTTTCTGTCCCACATTCTCCACGACTTCGAGCCCGCCGTGGCCTCGGCGATCGTGGCGCGGGCGGCGCGGCTTGTCCGCCCGGGCGGCAGGCTCGTCATCCTCGACGTCTTCGCGCCCGAGGCGGGCCCGAGGAACCCCGTCGAGGCCCTCTTTGACCTGATGATGCTAGTCGAGGTCCCCCGCGGCCGCACCCACGGCGTCACGGACGTGACGGCCTGGGTAGAGGGGGCGGGACTCAGCGTCTCGACGGTCCATTCCCTCTACTTCGGCAGCCTGCTCGAGGCGCGCGCGGAATAATAGGCCCACGCCCGGGCGAGCTCGGCGTCGTGCCAGCGCGACCGGGCCTCGCGCTCCGCGGCCGAGAAGAGCGCGGCCGGCGAGGGGCCCCCCGAGCAGAGCGCCAGGCGGCAGGCCTCCTCCAGGTAAAGAGCGCGGACAACCGCCTCGCGCACGTTCGCGCCAGCCACCACGAGGCCGTTGCCCTTGAGGAAGAGGGCGCGCGCGCCGCCCATGTCGGCAGCCGCCGCATCGCCGGCCTCGGCCGTGGCCACGAGGTCGCCCCGGCCGTGGTACGGGACGCTCTCGCCCAGCATGAGCCCGAAGCCGTGGGCGGGCCTGAGCGGCTCCGCCCGCAGACCCCAGGCGACCGCCCAGGGCGAATGGGTGCGGCACAGCGCGCCCACGTCGGGGCGCCGCGCGTAAAGGCGGGTGTGGAGTGGCGTCTCCAGGGCCGGGGTCCGTCCGTGCGCACCCCGGATCAGGCGGCCGCCGGGATCCATGACGAGGAGGTCCTCGCGGGTCGCCAGGCCGGGAGCGAGCGCCGGGGTGATCACGAACCCGCGCTCGACCCGGCTCGAAAGGTGCCCGAAACCCTCGGTCAGGCCGCGGGTGTCCATGATCGCGAGCCCGACCATGAAGTCGTCGAGGAGCGCCGCGGGCGCGAGCGAGGCTAGGTCAGAGGGGTCCATCGTTCGATCCTCATCGGCGTGCACTTCCAGCCGTTGGTCGGCGTCTGGTCCTGCGGGCAGGCGGACAGGGCCACCACCGCCTCGATCAGGCACTCGAGCTCCATATGGGAGCCGGGGCCGTGAGTAGGCTCCTCGTAGACCATCTCCCCCATCGGGCCGATCCGGTTCCGCATGAATAGGTTGAACGCCATCTCCCCGCGGACGGGGCAGTCTGCGCCGATGGCCGCGAGCGCCTCCTCGAGGTTGCAGGTGCAGCTGCGGTGGTGGGCGAGCCCGTAACGTTTCAGGTAGGCCACGGGGTCGCAGCACGGCACGATCAGGTCGTGGTAGCCGACCGTGTCGGCGATCACGCGAAACATGTCGTTGCGCAGGTTGGTCGCAAGGATGTCGCCCGGCCTGAGCGTGATCCTCCAGTTGCGCGTCACCGTGTGCGCGGGCGAGAGGTACTCTTCCGGCTGGCCCCGGCGCCAGGCTGCCAGGTCCCCGACCTGGCGCCCCTCGACGTCGATGATGCGCAGGCGCTCGCCTGGCGAGACGCCGAGCGCACGCCCGTGGGAGGCGGGCACCTCGATCGACTCCGTGAGCGTGAAGCCGTCCATGGGTCAGGATGCCGCTGGCCGCCGGGTCACGCGGGAGAGCCTCGCCGCGAGGGGTGTGTTGCGGCTGCGCTCGGCGCGCACGGCGCCGTCCACCAGGACGGCGGAGATTCCCGGCAGGTCGCCACCCTCGATCGCGGCGGCCGCGGTGGCGAAGGCCGACCCCGTGGGCGCATCCATGACCACGAGGTCCGCCTCGCGTCCGACGGCCACCCTCCCTGTGTTCTGGCGCAGCACGTCCGCGTTGCCCCCGGTGGCCATCGACCAGGCGACTCCGGCGGGCAGCCCCCCGAGGGACGACAGCTCGGCCACGGACTTCAGGACACCCAGGGGGATGACGCCGGTGCCGGTCGGCGTGTCGCTCGAGACCAGCACGTGGTGGAGGCGGCCCGCCTCGGCCGCGAGCACGAGGACGCGCAGCGCCGACCTTAGGTTCCCGGCCTGGGAGATCTGGAAGCGCATGTGCGGTGGCGCGCGGTGGATCAGGTGGGCGAGCCCGGCCTCCGGCAGCGCCGTCGTGCCCCCGTTCACGTGGCCCGCGATGTCGACACCCAGGGCCACCAGGTCCTCGCCGGTCAGGGTGTGGCTGCCCGGGATCGACACGCCGCCGGTGTGGGACATGACGACAAAACCCTCGGCGCGCGCCGCGCGCACGAGCGGCTCGGCGTCCTGGTTGCGGGCAAAGGCCCCGAAACCCATCTTCGCCAGCCAGACGCCCTGCGCCCGGAGCTCCGCGAAGTCCCCCGGCTCGAGGCACGGCTCGAGGATCACGGAGCCCGCGTGGACCTTCACGCCCGAGGGCCGGTGGTTTGAGAAGGAGCGCTGGGCGGCGACCGCGAGCGCCTTGACGCCCGCGCGGTCGCGCGGCCGGCCCGGCAGGTGCACCTCCGAGGCCGACATCATCGAGGTGATGCCGCCGTGCAGGTAGCTGTCGATCCAGCCGGTCATGTTCTGCCGGGGCGTCCAGTCCCCGAAGACCACATGGGCGTGGGAGTCGATGAGGCCGGGCGCCACGGTGGTGCCGCAGGCGTCGATCACTGTCTCGCACCCGGCGGCCCCCGTGTGCTCCTCGGTGCCGATCGCGGCGATCCGGCCGTCCTCGACGCGCAGCGACTCGGCCTGCATGCGCGGCCGCGCGAAGTCCCCCGTGAGGATGTCCCCGATGTGGACGATGCCGAGGGAGCTCATCCCCTTTAGGTGAGCCCGTCCGCGCCCCGGCGGTCCTCGTGGCGCAGGCCCCCGAGCCGGGCGCGGATCCTCCCGCGCGTCGCCACGGCGAAGATGACCAGCACTTCGTCGGGCGCCGGGGCGTCGGCAAAGGACACGGTGATCGTGTCGTAGTGCGACCGGACGTAGAGGGCGTCCTTGCAGGCGAGCGGCACGTCGATCGAGGCGCCGAGGGCGCCGCGCTTGCCGGTCGAGGTGATCCACGCCTTGCCCCCGCCGAGGGCGTGGCGCACCGGGTCGGCGAAGGCCGTGGTCAGGAAGGCGTTGCCGTGCTCGAGCTCGCCGTCCGTGCCGACGAGGGCGCTCTTGCCGTAGCTCTGGGCCGGGGTCCCTGCGAGCGCTGCGACGAGCCTCCGGCCGAACTCGGCCCCCAGGGCGGGCGACTGGGCCACGACGAGCGACAGGTCCTCGGAATAGGTGCCGGCGTAGGGGTTCCTGATGGCTGCGGCCACGACGACCCGGCGCAGAGGCCCCAGGTCGTCGGACATGCCCGCCTCGTTGGTGAGCGTGTCCTCGACCAGGCAGAACCACTTGCGGATCTGGTAGCCGTGGAAGCTCATCGCTTCATCTGCCTCGGCCAGCGGTCGCGGAAGACGTCGTCCTCCACGGTGTCCAGGTAGCTGAGGACGTTGGCTAGCGGTGTCACGTCGCCGTACTTCGCATTGATGTCGAACATGTTGACCTTGTGGCTGAGCTGGCCGCGGTCCCATACGCACTCCTCGGGGAGGATGGTGTAGTAGTTGTAGGAGAAGGCGTCGATCGCGGTGGAGCGGATGCAGCCGCTCGTCGTCGTGCCGGTCAGGATCACCGTGTCGACCCCGAAGTCGATCAGGTAGCTGGCGAGGCTCGTGGCGAAGAAGGCGCTCGGCTTTTTCTTCACGAAGACCATGTCGTGGGGCTGGGGGGCGACCTCCTTCACGATCTCGTTGCCGTGGTGGCCGGTGACGTCGATCGGGTCGTCGACGCGGTAGTTCTTGTCGTTCCAGCGGCCCATGTCGAGGAAGTCGTCCCGGCGCTCCCACTGGGTGTAGAAGAGCGGGATCTTCTTCTCGCGGGCCTTGGCGACCAGGCGCGCGGTGGCCCGCACGCCGTCCCAGCCGACCGTGCCGCAGCTGTAGCGCCACTTCTTGATGCTGTCCATGATCGGCTCCTCGGGGTCGCCCACGAAGTTGTAAATGATGTCGACGAGCAGGAGGGCGGGGCGCTTGCCGAATCCGCCCGGCTTGCTCCAGCCTGCGGTCTCGTAGATTTTCCTGTCCGCTTCGGGTATGACGTCGTCCCAGATGGCCATGGTGCGTGGGGGTTGAGGTTAGGTGAGGGGGTGGAAGGTGGCTCCGGCGACCCTCGGCAGGTAGCGGCCGTGCGTGTCGCCCGAGACGACCGTGGGGCCCGCGTCGCCCGTCTTCCAGTGGGAGATGGTCCTTCCCCGCAGGATCGTGCGCACGGGCCAGCCGGTGAACGTGTGCCCCTCAATGATGGACCACCCGGAGCCGGACACGACCTGGTCCTTGCCGACCGTCACCTTCCTGTTCAGGTCTACGAAGCAGAAGTCGGCGTCGGCGCCCACCTGGATGATGCCCTTCTTGGGGTACAGCCCGTAGATCCGCGCCGGGTTCTCGCAGAGCACCTGGACGGCGCGCTCGAGGCTGATCCTGCCGGCGTTGACGCCGTAGCTGAGCATGACCGGCAGCAGCATCTCGACGCGGCTCGTGAAGCCGGTGCGCAGCTTCCAGATGTTGTCGTTGAACATCGCCTCCTTCTGGTTGGGCGGCCACGAGATCACGTGGTCGGAGCTGACCGAGTCGACGCCCCGGTCGTTCGCGAGGGCCTTCCAGACGGCCTCGCGCTCCACCGGGTAGCGGATCGGCACGTTGATCCTCCAGGCCTCCTGGTTCGGCTCGAGGTAGAGCCAGGACGGGCCCGTGTTGCCATAGACCCGCACGCCCTCGCCCCGAAGGCGCAGGATCTCCTCGTGCGTCGTGCGCACGCTCGCGTGCTGCACGAAGAGCGGGCTGCCCGTGATTTTCGCCAGGTAGCCGAACGAGCGGACGTGGTGGGTCTCGCAGAAGTCGGGAGAGCGGTCGGTCCAGGCCGCGAAGTCCGTTCGGCCCTCGGCGATCAGCTTCTTCTCGAAGAGGCGCGCGATCTGCCAGTTCTCCGCGTGGATCTGCGTGATCGCGCTGCCGCCGAGCTTCGCGACCTCGGTCATCACCCCGAAGATGACGCCGTCGTCGAATCCCGCCCCGAGGCCCGCCTTGCGGCCGGCCCAGTACTTGTCGAGCTCGGGCTTCATCGACTGGCAGTAGAGCTTGTAGCTCGTGATCCCGAACTCGGAGGCCAGCTGCGGGATCTCGGCGATCTGCTGGTCGGTCTCCACCATCGGCGTGATGAACACGTCGGTGGCCGACACCTCGCCGATGATCTTCACGCAGTTGGGCATCACCGGCAGGAACGGGCCCACGTCCTCCTTCTGGACGAACTCCACGAACGGCTCGGCCCCCAGCCGCGTGCTCGGCTGGTGCACGCCCCAGGTGGTCACGCCCGCGGCGGCGGCGGCCCGCGACTCGGACGCAAGGTCCTTGCGGAAGGGATTGTAGCAGCCCGGGTGGGCCTCGCTGTCCACGATGCCCGGCAGGACGTTCAGTCCCGCGGCGTCGATCGTCTCCCGGGCCGTGATGCCCGCCGAGTCGGTGGTGATGGCCGCGATCCGGCCGTTCTTGACGGCGATGGAGGCCGTGTAGGTTCCGGAGGGAGTGGTGATCCTTCCGTTTTGGATGAGCAGGTCTGCATTCATGCGAAAATCTCCTGGGATTTCGGCTCGCGCGGAGTGGATTCCGTGAATGCGGCCCCTTCCTTTCGGTCGGGACTTCCTGCTGGCCGGAGGAACTGTGGAACTCTCTACTTCAAATCAGGCGGTGCGTCTTATGTACAGCTTGTTTGGGGTTGCGGGAACGCGGGCCCGTTTCAGCACGTCCCATGCCACCAGTCGCCGGCCGCAGGGCCCGGAGGATTGACCCGGCGGACCTGAGGCTGACACTGGTGGCCTCATGAGCGATCACAGCGCGCCGCCCACAGGTCTCAAGTCCGAAGAGGTCAAACGCAGGCACATCCTCCCCAAGGCCCTGCTGGTGGGCCTCGTGGCCGGCCTGATCGCCTCGGGCTTCAGGATCGTGCTCCAGTCGAGCGAGCTCTGGAGGATCGGGCTGATCCACAGGCTCCCGGGCCTGGAGGGCCTGGTGGCGGCGATGATCATCGGAGCCGCCGGCAGCGGCGTCGGTCTCTGGCTTGTGAGGCGCTTCGCGCCAGAGACCGCGGGCAGCGGCATCCCCGCGCTCAAGTCGGTGGTGCTGGGGGAGCAGCAGCTGCGCTGGAAACGGGTGCTCCCGGTCAAGTTTGTTGCGGGCGTCCTCGGGATCGGGGGCGGCCTCACGCTCGGCCGCGAGGGACCTACCGTCCAGATGGGGGGAGCCACGGGCCTCATGGTGTCGACGTGGTTCAGGGTGAGGCAGGGCGAGGGCGAGAGGAAGGCCCTCATCAGCGCGGGTGCGGCCGCCGGCCTCGCCGCGGCCTTCAACGCCCCGCTGGCGGGCCTCATCTTCGTCCTCGAGGAGCTGAACGGCAGCTTCACCCAGGTCGTGTTCGTCGCGGCCTTCCTGGCCGCGGTGACGGCCGATGTGGTCTGCCGCGTCGTGACGGGCGACACCCCGGTCTTCTCGCTCCACGGTATGCACGCGCCCTCGATGCATGCGCTCCCGGTGGCGGCGCTCCTCGGCGCCTTCGCGGGGCTCGGGGGTGTCGTGTTCAATTGGGCTCTGCTGGCGAGCCTCGATCTGTTCGACCGCCTGAGGTCGTGGCCGCCGTTCGTCCTGGGGGCGTGCGTCGGGCTCGTCGTGGGCCTAGCCGCATGGATCTATCCCGAGGTGAGCGGCTCGGGCGCGCTCCTCTCGGACCGGGCGATCGAGGGATCGATCGCCCTCGAGGGGGTCCTCGTGCTGGTCGTGGCCCGGTTCGCGCTCCTCATGTTGAGCTACGGCTCGGGGGCCGCGGGCGGCATCTTCGCGCCCCTCCTCGTCCTCGGCTCTCTGGGGGGACTCGCCGTCGGCACGGCGGTCCACGGCTTTGCGCCCGCGTGGGCTCCGGAGCCGGCGACCTTCGCCGTCATTGGCATGGGGGCCCTCTTCACGGCGATCGTGCGCGCACCCCTGACGGGGATCGTGCTCATCGTCGAGCTGACGGGGACCTACGACTTCGTGCTCCCTATCCTGGTCGGCAGCTTCGTCGCGTACACGGTCGCGGAGGCGCTCAAGAGCCCGCCCATCTACGAGGCGCTTCGCGAGCGCCGCCCGCCCGCGCCGGCGGCCGAGGCCGCCCCTACGGCGCCGCCCGCTTGAGGTGGTCGCGGGTCAGGTGGTTCCTCACGTTGCCGGTGTTCAGGGTCGAGGCCGGCTCAAAGAGGACGACCTCCACCTCCTCGGGCGCGAAGGGCTGGTGCTCCACGCCCCGGGGCACGATGTAGAACTCCCCCTCGCCGATCCGCACCTCGCCCCCGCGCAGGCGCATGTGGAGGACGCCCCGATGGACGAGGAAGAGCTCGTCCTCGGCCTCGTGCCGGTGCCAGATGAACTCGCCCTTCAGCTTGGCGCACTTCACGTGCTGTCCGTTCAGCTCGCCGACGATGTGGGGGTCCCAGTGGGTGGTGATCGAGGCGAATGCGCGTGCGAGGTCGACGGGCTTCATGCGGGTTCAGGCGTGCCCGGGACGCTCGATCGAGAACGTGTCCCTTGTCGTGACGTAGTCCTCGCCCCCGAGGCGCCCCACGAGGTCGAGCCTGGAGGAGTCGGCCCTCCCGTCGGGCCCAAGCACGTCGTCTCGCACATGCACCGCCTGGATGCTGCCGAAGACCACGTTCGCGGCCAGGGGGCCCGTCCCGATGCGCACGATCTGCAGGAGCGTGCACTCATACGCCACCGGTGACTCGGCGACCCGGGGCGGGCGCACCTTGGTCGAGGGCGCCGAGGCGACTCCAAAGCGCTCGAACTCGCTCTCGCCGTAGGGCAGCCCCGCCGCCGTGTCGTTCATCTTCGCAGCGAGGGCGTGCGAGACCAGGTTCACCACGAACTCCGGCACGAGCTCGATGTTGCGCAGCGTGTCCTTCTTGTGGCCCTCGCGGTTGTTGACCGGCACGAACATGAGGGTGGGTGGGTTGGCCGTGATCGCCTGGAAAAAGCTGAAGGGGGCCAGGTTGGTCCGGCCGTCCGTGGACTGCGTCGAGACCCACGCGATGGGTCTCGGCAGGATGGTCGTGGACATCCAGCGGTAGGCCTCCCGCGCCGGAAGGGTGGAGAAATCTAGGAGCATGCGCCGATGCTGCGCGGGAATGCCCGCGCGCACGAGGCCTTTCCCGCCGCGGATCTCAGGCCGAGCAGCGGGCGAGGGCGTCCGCCAGCGAGGCGTACGGGTCCTTGACCGGGATGAACTCCTGCCCGAGGAAGCCCCGGTAGCCGGTGTCCCGGATGGCCCGGCAGATGGTCGTGTAGTTGAGCTCCTGGGTATCGTCGATCTCGTGGCGGCCGGGCACGCCCCCCGTGTGGTAGTGGGCGATGTAGGCGTGGTTCTCACGGATCGTGCGGATCACGTCCCCCTCCATGATCTGCATGTGGTAGATGTCGTAGAGGAGCTTGAACCTTTCGGAGCCCACCCGCCGGACGAGCTCCGCGCCCCAGGCCGTGTGGTCGCACATGTAGTCCTTGTGGTCGACCTTGCTGTTGAGCAGCTCCATGCAGACGGTGACCCGGCTTCGCTCGGCCTGTCCCACAATCTGCTTCAGGGCGACGGCGCAGTTCTCGAGCCCCGCCTCGTCGTCCAATCCGGCCCGGTTTCCGGAGAAGCAGATGACGTTCGGGATGCCCGCATCGGCGCACCCCTTGATCCGCTCCACCATGCCGGGGACCATGGCCGCGTGGTGCTCCACCCGGTTCAACCCCTCGGGAATCTTGGTGACGCCCATGGCCATGGCGCAGGTGAGACCGTGGCGCTGGACGACCGGCCAGTCGGCGGGCTCGAGCAGCTCGATGGACTCAAGCCCGAGCTTGCGGCCCTCGCGCGCGAGGTCGTCCAGGGGGATCTTCTGGTAACACCAGCGGCAGGCGGAGTGGCGGAGGCCGCCGGCCAGGGCCGGGGCGGGGAGTGCAGTGTCGGCCGAACGTGCGCGGGGCAGCGCGGCGAGCGCCGCGGATCCGGCCATGGCGAGGAGGGCATCGCGTCGGGTCAGGTTCATCGTGGGGTGGGGTTGGGGGATCCTACCACGGCCGGAGCGCCGCGTCGAGCGCCACTAGGGCACGCTCGTCAGGTGCCAGCGGCCGCAGTAGGGGCAGAGATAGGCCTTCCGCTGGCGCTCGACGCCCGCGACCATCGCGGCGTCCAGGGCGTCGCCTTGCGTGGCGTACCTCCGTTTGCGGAAGCACCTGAGCTGCCTGTCCGATGTCCGGGGTTCCTTCAAGCGAGCGAACGCTTGCCCGGCGACTTTTGTCCGTCAACCCCTTCCGCCGCAGGGACTCAGGCGTTGAGCTCGGCGGCCCTCCGGATGCCGAGCAGGACCAGCTCGGGAACCACCTCGTCGAAGAGCCCCTCGCCCTCGAGCATCCTCGCGAAGCCGCCGGTACCAATCACGTGGGGGCGCTGGCCCTCGAACACCTCGGCCGACAGGCCCGCGACCACGTGGCGGATCGCGCCGACGTGGCCGTGGTAGAGGCCCGACTGGATCGACTCGACGGTGGTGCGCCCGAGCACCGTCTCGGGCCTCGCGATCTCGACGCGGGGCAGCTTGGCGGTGCGGCTCGCGAGGGTCTCGGCAGACACGCCGACGCCTGGCAGGATGACACCCCCCAGGTAGTCACCGGCGGCCGTCACGACGTCGAAGGTCGTCGCGGTGCCGCAGTCGACCACGATCAGGTTGCGCTCCGGGTGAAGCTGGGTGCCGGCGATCGCGCCCGCGATCCGGTCGGCCCCGACCTCGAGCGGGTTGCGGTACCGCACCTTGAGGCCCGTCTTCACGCCCGCCTGGAGCACGAAGGGCTCGCATCGGAAGTACTGCTTGCTGGCCCCGCGTATCGGGTGAAGCGCGGCCGGCACCACCGAGCAGATAGCCACGTGGTCGATCGATGCCGGGTCGACGTCGTTGGCGCGGAGCACCGACACGAAGAACACCCCGAGCTCGTCGGTCGAGCCCAGGGGCTGGGTGGACTTGCGGAACTGGCATCGCAGGACGCCGCCGTCGAAGACGCCGCCGTGGATCTGGGTGTTTCCAATGTCGAGGCAAAGCAGCATGGGCGGAGGTCAGCGGGCCACGGCCTGTCCGGCCGCCGACGAGGAGAGGATGTGCTCGAGGGCCTCGGCCAGGGCGGCACGGGTGGGGCAGGCTTGCGGTCCGCGCCCGTCGGCAAAGTGGATCTCGGAGGGAAACGCATCCCGCCCAAGGCGCCTCGAGAGGTCGTTGTGCACCACGGCGTCCGCGCCGGAGTGCGCGAGCAGGTCCGCGACCGCCGCCCGGGCCTCGGCGGGGGGCAGCCCGTCGGTCAGCTTGAACGCCACCAGGTAGGCGCGGGGGTTCAGGCTCCTTGCGCGCATCGAGTCGACGAGCTTGGGATGGAGCGTGAGCCTGAGGGTCGGCGCCGCCCCCGAGGGCAACTTTCCTCCCACGGGGGCGGCCTTCCCGTCCACGGTCACCTCGCCGACCCCGAAATCGCTCACGGCCGCTGCGTGGATGATGGCGTCAAAGGCCTCCTGCCCGAGCAGGCGCCCGAGCGCCGCATCCAGGTCCCGGAAGGACCCGTAGGTCTCCTCCCGGCACCCGAGCGCCTCGGCGGAGCCGACCGCGCGCAGGAACACGACCTCGTGCCCGGAGCGCGCCAGGCGCTCGGCCACGCCCGCCCCGGTCGAGCCCGTGCTCGCGTTCGTGATGAAGCGCACGCTGTCGAGGGGCTCGCGGGTGCCCCCGCTCGTCACCAGCACGCGCAGGCGCCTCCCGGGACGGGCAAGGGCGGCCTCGACGGCCGCCACGATCTCCGGGGGCTCGGCAAGCCGGCCCTCGCCGACCTCGCCGCAGGCCGTGCGGCCCTCGCCCGGGTACACGAGGCGCACCCCCCAGCGGCACAGGGTGTCGACCGCGTTCTGGGTGGCGGGGTGCTGCCACATCATGGGGTTCATGGCCGGGGCCACGAGGAAGGGCTTCGAGCGGTCGTGCGCGAGGAAGAGCGCACCGGCCAGGTCGTCGGCGAGCCCCGCGGCGAGGCGGTTGAGCGTGTGGGCCGTGGCGGGGCAGACGAGCACGAGGTCGGCCCAGCGGGTGAGCTCGATGTGCTCCATCGCCGCGCCCGACTCGAAGAGGTCCGTGAGGACGCGCGATCCGGTGAGGCCCTCGAGGGTGGGGGCCCCTACGAACTTGAGCGCCGACGCCGTCGCCACGACGCGCACCTCGTGGCCCAGCTTCACCAGGCGCGACACCGCGTCGCACGCCTTGTAGCAGGCGATCGAGCCCGTGAGGACGACGACGATCTTAGAGCCGGACATTGTCGATGAGCCTGACGCCGTCGATCCGCACCGCGCCGATGCGCACGCCGGCCACGTCCTCGACGTAGTCGACCGCGAACCCCGCGCCCGCGAGGGCCTCGGCTGCCGCGGAGGGCGACGGCGAGGACCTGAGCGCCTGGGGGAACAGGGCGGCCCGCTGGCGGGCTGGCGGCGCCAGGCGCCGGTTGCGGGAGCTCATGGCGAGGCCGTCCGGCTCGCGCACGGTGGGGCAGGCCACGATCTCGACCGGCAGGAAGAGCGCGCGGGCCATGCCCTCGACCAGCCGCAGCTGCTGCCAGTCCTTCTCACCGAAGTAGGCGCGGTCCGGACGCACGAGGTTCAGGAGCTTGAGCACGACCGTCAGTACGCCGTCGAAATGGCCGCTGCGGTGGGCGCCCTCGTGGAGCTGGCTCAGCTCGCCCTCGGTCACGCGGTAGCGGTAGGCGTCGGGGTACATCTCGCCGGGCTCCGGGGAGAGCACGTCGTCCGCCAGGTCCGCGGCGAGCTCGACGTCGGCCTCGAGCGTCCGGGGATAGCGCGAGAGGTCGGCCGGGTCGTCGAACTGCGTCGGGTTCACGAACACGCTCAGCACGACGCGGTCGTTCTCGCGGCGGGCGCGC
>CAIXHE010000171.1 GCA_903919205.1 uncultured Opitutaceae bacterium
CTGCTGCTCTGCGGGTGCCTGGCCGCCGCGACGGCCCTGCGCTCGCAGTCCACGGAATTTCCCCAGCCCCAGGACCCGGGCACGATCTCGGTCAAGGTCGACGCCTTCTCGCTCGGGGTCGCCCCGGACGAGTCTGCGCCCAACCAGTACCGGGCCCTGGTGCTCGGCAACACCACCGCCTACATCGGCATCGTGAACGGCTTCGACTTCGAGATCGGCACCCAGCTCTTCGTGCGCAACACCTTCGCCACCAACGGCAGCGACCATACGGAGTCGGGCATCGGCGACGTGACCCTGCGGGCCAAGTGGGTGTTCCTGAAGGACGGCGAGAGCCGCGAGGTGGCGGCCGTCGTCCCCTACATCGTCCTGCCGACCGACTCGAACGCCGTCGGCAACAACGCGGTGGAGGGGGGCGTCATCGTGCCCTGGCAGGTGGACGTGACGAACGACTTCCGGATCGGGGCCATGGCGCAGGTGGACATCCTGCGCAACCAGGCCAACACGAGCTACACGTCGCGCCTGTACGGGAGCGCCTTTGCCAAATGGAAGCTGGGCCAGAGGTTCGGGGCCTACGCCGAGACCACGCTCAGCGACTCGACCGCGGGCTCGGGCACGGCCTCGGGCACGCTCGGCGCCGGGGCGACCCTCTCCCTCTCGAAGGACTTCGAGTGGGACTTCGAGATGAGCCGGGTCCTCGGCTCCGGGCGCAACGGCTGGACCGAGGTGTTGCGCTTCCGCTGGACGATCCTGTAGGCCTCGGGCGCTACTCGAAGTCGGTCAGGATCGAGAAGCGGAAGGTGGAGCCCTCGGCCACCCGGCTCTCCACCGAGATCGTCCCTCCCATCAGCTCGCACAGGCGCTTCGAGATGATGAGGCCGAGGCCCGTGCCCCCGCGCCGGCGCGTCGAGGACGTGTCGACCTGGCTAAACGGCTGGAATAGGTGGCTCATCTTGTCGGCCGGGATACCGATCCCGGTGTCCTTGACGGCGAAGAAGAGCCGCGCGACGCGGCGCTTCGAGCCGGGTGCTATCGGCTCGCCGCGGGCGCACGAGACCTCGAGGGAGACGCCCCCGCGCTCGGTGAACTTGAGGGCGTTGCCGATCAGGTTGGTGAGGATCTGGCGGATGCGCACCTCGTCGCTGTTGACGATCTCCGGGACGCTCGGGTCGACCTTGTAGTCGAGCGCGAGCGCGAGCGAGCGGGCCTTCGGCGAGAAAAGCGAGCAAACATCCTGCACGCACTGGCGGAGCGAGAACGGCGCGTGCTCGATGTCGATGTTGCCCGAGTCGATCTTCGAGAGGTTCAGGATGTCGGCGATGATCTTCTCCAGGGCGAGGCCGCTCGAGTTGATCATCTCCACCTGCTCCCTCTGGTCGAGGGTCAGGTTGGTCGAGGAGAGCATCTTTGAGAAGCCGATGATCGCGTTGATCGGGGTGCGCAGCTCGTGGCTCACGATCGCCAGGAACTCGGACTTGGCGCGGTCGGCGGCCTCGGCCGCCTCCTTGGCGCGCAGCAGGGCGGCCTCGGCCTCCTTGCGCTCCGTGATGTCGTGGCCGACCGCCTGGTACTCGATCATGCTCTTGTCGTCGTCCTTCAGGGCGCGCTGCGTCCAGCGGATCCAGAGGCGCCGGCCGTCGTCAAAGAGCATCTCGGTCTCAAAGGTGTAGGGCTCGTCCGCGATGGCGGCGCCGGGGGCGAAGTAGGGGAAGTCGGTGCCCACCAGCTCGGTGCGCTTCTTGTTGACCGCCCGCGCGTAGGCGCCGTTCGCGAAGGTGATCTTCCCGTCGCCCTTGTAGCGGCAGATGAGGTCGGGCTGGTCCTCGACGATGCCCTTGTAGTTCGCCTCGACCTGCTGGAGCGAGCGGGCCATGCGCTCGATCTTGCGGGCGAGCCCGATGATCTCGTCGGAGTCGGACTCGTCGCTCAGCGCCGTCGGGGCGTCCTCGGTGCGGATGGAGTCGGTCGTGTCGTGGAGGGCGCGCAGCGTCTTCGCCAGGGTCTGGTCCCACACGTAGCCGACCAGGATCAGGAGGAAGCAGCCCGTGATCGCGAAGCCGATGATGTAGAGCGTGCTACCCAGGCGTTCCCGCACCTGCTCGTCGGTGATGATGGCCACCCAGGCCATGATCAGGGCCGCAGCGAGGATCAGGATAAACGTGGTCTTCCGTTTCATTAAGGGGGGCTGGCGTCGGGACTCTGCCGGGGGGCCGCCCCCGAGTCGAGTAAGGAACGTGCCGCCTGCTCGGGAATCAGGTGGTGAAGAAAGGGTTGTGGCGCTTCTCCTGGCCGACGGTGGTGAGCGGGCCGTGCCCGCACGCGAGCACCGTGCCCCGCGGCAGGCGCAGGATCTTCTCGACGTCGTTCTTGTACTGGTCGGCGTAGTGCGCCTGGCTGCCGCCCATCGAGCAGCAGAAGAGCGAGTCGCCCACGACGGCGAGCGGGTGGCTGAGCCCGGTCACGTAGAATGTGGTCTGACCGGGGGAGTGCCCCCAGGTGAGGAGCGTCTTGATGGCCAGGGCGCCCACGTGGAAGTGGACGTTCTCGGTGAAGGTGCGCGCCCCGGGCGAGTCGACCGGCTCCTTCTCGCTCGACCAGACCTCGGCGCCGGTCTCGGCCACGAGTCGCGGCAGGTCGGCCACGTGGTCCTCGTGGGTGTGGGTGAGGAGCACCATCTGCAGGCGCAGCCGCTCCGACTTGATCAGGTCGAGCATCGCCCCGCAGTCGGCTCCCGTGTCGAAGGCGACGGCGTTTTTCGAGCGCCCGTCCCAGATCAGGTAGCTGTTGACCGTCATGTCCTCGTAGGCGGTGTTGAAGATCGCGAAGCCGTGCGGGAAATGGGGTGCCTCGGGGTACCAGCGGTGGTGGGCCAGCTCCTCGAGGGCGTCGGGCCCGAGGCGCAGGTGCCGGGCCACGCGGCGCAGGACCGCGTCGATCACCGTGCCCGACTTGAGGGCGGCCAGGTCGGCCTCGCTCACCTCGGCGCGCTGGGCGAGGTCGGCATCGGAGATGCCCATGCCCCGCTGGGCCTTGCCGATGACGTCCGTGTAGCTGTCCTCGAGGGGAATGCGTGACATAAGGCCTACGCTATCAGTCCGGACGGCCTTGGGCGAGGCTTTGGGCGGCCCGGGTGGCGGAAAGTGCATCGGCGTGCTGCCCGCCCTTCTCGAAGCCGGAGGCGAGCGCCAGGTAGGCCGTGCGCCCCCGTGCGGGGTCCCTGTGCGCGATCTCGGCGGCCTGCGCCAGGGCCTTGCCCGCGTCGCCCAGGGGCCAGGGTGCCTTCGCGTAAAAGCGCATCAGGCCCTCGCGCGCCTCCAGGTCGGCCGGGTTGGCCTGGATCACGCGCTCCATGTCGTCCCTGCCCTCGAGGGCCAGCAGGAAGGAGTGGTCTCGGTCCGCCAGGAGCAGGCAGACGCCGGCGTACTGCGCGAGGTAGTGCGCGTTGCCCGGGTCCAGCTTGACCGCCCGCCCCAGCCACGTGTGCGCCCCGTCGAGCGACGCGGGGCCCGGGATCCGGAAAAGGGACATCCCGAGGAAGTAGGCGGCGACGGCGTTCGAGGGCTCGGCGCTCGTCACGGCCTGCAGCAGGTCCCGGGCCTCGGGGTAGCGCCCCCTTCCGTAGAGGGCGCGCGCGTCGTCAAGCGGGCCGGCGAGGGCGGTGCCGGTGCAGACAAGCAGCGCCAGCGCAGATGCCGCCCGCAGGCCCGCCCGCGTCATTTCCGGAACGCCGCCTGCAGGGCCTCGGCCACGTTGGGCGGCACGAAGTGGCCGACCTGCCCGCCCAGCCGGGCGACCTGCTTCACGAGAGAGGAGCTCGTGTAGCTGAACTGCTCGTTGGGCATCACGAAGATGGTCTCAAGCTGGGGCTCCAGGTGCCGGTTCATGAGCGCCATGTTGAACTCGAATTCGAAGTCGGAGAGCGCGCGCAGTCCCCGGATGATGGCGTGCGCCTTCTCGCGGACCGCGAACTCGACCAGGAGCCCGTCGAAGGTGGTCACGGCCACGTTCGTGAAACCCGTGACGTTGGGCCGTATGAGGGCCACGCGCTGCTCGGCCGAGAACAGGGGGCCCTTGCCCGCGTTGTCGGCGACGGCCACGGTCACCCGGTCGAACAGGTTGGAGGCCCGGGCGAGCACGTCCAGGTGGCCGCGCGTGATCGGGTCGAACGTTCCTGGGTAGATGCAGTGCCGCATGGGGTCCTCGGGTCCCAAGGAAATGGGCCGGGGGCCCCTCTGGCGAGCGCGTTCCTCTCCGATGTTGCGTTCGTCGCCGTGTGGGGTGTCCTTTGGGGCTCCCTCCGTTGAACCTGCCCAACATCATCACGCTCTCGAGGATCCCGCTGATGTTCATCATTGTGGGCCTCATGTACTGCACCTGGCCGGGGGCGGCCACGCTGGCCTTCATCCTCTTTGTCGGCGCGGCGATAGGCGACTGGCTCGACGGCTACATCGCCCGGCGCCGCAAGCAGGTCTCCAACTTCGGCAAGCTGATGGACGCCATGGCGGACAAGGTCATGGTGATGGGCATCGTGATCGCCTTCGTGGACCTGCATGAGATCCCGGTCTCGCTGGCCCTGATCACGCTCTGCCGGGAGTTCCTGGTCACCGGCATGCGCATGGTGGCCGCCTCCAAGGGGGTCGTCGTGTCCGCCGACAGCGGCGGCAAGACGAAGACCGTCACCCAGCTGATCGCCCTCGGCTTCCTGCTCGGGGCCCCGATG
Source organism: uncultured Opitutaceae bacterium (assembly GCA_903919205.1). Lineage (GTDB taxonomy): Bacteria > Verrucomicrobiota > Verrucomicrobiia > Opitutales > Opitutaceae > Palsa-1447. The sequence goes on from CAIXHE010000171.1 coordinate 4,718, forward strand.
CTCTCCGTCGACGGTTACTACGCCTTCCATTGGGACGCTACGGCCGCCGTCCGGCTGGTCGGCAACACGGGGGTCGTGGTCTTCATCGCCGGCACCGTGCTCTCGGTCTGGTCGGGCTACCGCTACATCTTCCGCAACGCCAAGCTGGTCTTCGGGGACGATCCCCGGCCCTCGTGACCTTCGAGCAGCCCTCCTGGACCCGATCCATGGAGACGCCCCTCGTGGTGCGGTGGGCGACGCTGGGGCCGATCGGCCAGCGCCTGCGCGCCCCGGGCACCTGGGGGTCGTTGGTGGGTGTGCTCTACTTCGCCGTCTGCTTCCAGTACATGAACGTCCTCGGCAACCTGCTCGCGAGCGCGCTCGGCGCTTACTTCGCGGTCGGCATGTGCGGCGAGGCCGAGATCCGCATGGGCCGGCGCGATCCCGGCGAGGTGATCCTGGACGAGGTGGTGGCGATCCCGCTCTGCTTCCTCGGCTGGTCGTCGTTCGCGGGATGGCTGCCTTCCTGGGTCGTTCTGCTCGCCGGATTCGGGCTTTTCCGCTTCTTCGATATCCGCAAGCCATTTTTCATCAATAGCCTGCAGGATCTACCCGGGGGGTGGGGGATCGTCGCAGACGACCTGGCAGCGGCGCTCTGCGCCTGCCTCGTGCTGCACCTGGCCCACGTGGCCTGGGTGCTTTTCTAGGGATTAGGGTAGCACCTCGAGATTCTCGGCCGGCACCCGCAGGAGCAGGCCCTGGCGAAGAACGTCGACCGAGATCACGATGCCCCGGGGCCTCGACGCATCGTCGACCAATCCCTCGAGGCCATGAAGCGGGCCCCCTGCGATCCGCACACGCCGCCCGCGGGTGAGGAGGGGCACGACCGTGAGCTCCAGCCCCGAGTCCACCATGCGCCGCACCTCAGCGAGCTGGGTAAGGAACGCGGCCTCGTCCGTCACGGGCAGCGCCCGAGCGAGCAGGTCCTGCTGGTAGATTCGGGGCCGCCGGGACGCCTCCACCCGCGCGAACACGTACCCCGGGAACAGCGGTTTCGAGAAGCGCTTCACCTGCCTCACGTAGCGCCTCACGCTCGCGACGAGGGGCAGGTAGTGCTCGAATCCCTCGGCCTCCATCAGGGCCGCGAACTTCTTCTCGCAGCGGGGCCGCGTGTGGCACACGAGCCACGCCCCCGGCGCCGAATCTGCGCTCACGCCTTAAGGAGGAAGCGCACCGCGGCGTGGTAGCCCTCGAGGCCAAGCCCGGTGATGACGGCCGTGCACGCCGGCGCCGTCAGCGAGGTGTGCCGGAACTCCTCGCGCTTGTAGATGTTCGAGATGTGCACCTCGACGGCCGGGAGGTGGGCCCCGAGGAGCGCGTCGCGCAGCGCCACGCTCGTGTGGGTGAGGGCCCCGGCGTTGATCACGAGGCCCGCGCACCGGGCGTCGGCAAGCCGGGCGATCCGGTCGATCAGCTCCCCCTCGTGGTTCGACTGGAAGAACTCGAGCTCGGCCCGCCCCGCGAACTCCGCCCGAAGCGCGGCCTCGAGGTCGGCCAGGGTCGCCTTGCCGTAGATCTCGGGCTCCCGTTTGCCGAGCCGGTCGAGGTTGGGTCCGTTCAGGATCGCGATCGTCTTCATGGGCTAGAGGGGATTTTCGGTCGCAATGAACTCCCACGGCAAATCAAACTTTGCGGAGAGCTCGGCCGCGAGGGCGCGCACCCCGTGCACCTCGGTCGCGTAATGCCCGCAGAGGAAGAGGTTGAGGCCCCGCTCCTGGGCCACGTTGAACCACTCCTCGCGCAGCTCCCCGGTGACAAGCGTGTCGACACCCGCCGGCAGCGCGGAGAGGGCGCTGTTGCCGCTGCCGCTGCACACGGCCACCGACCTGGGCTTCGCGCTCCCCCACTCGATCGCGACGACCCGCGGGTAGAGGTCCTCAAGCCGGCGCCGCAGATCCGAGCGGGCGATTCCCCCCGACGCGACGAGGCCGATGGGGCCGCCCTCGTTGGGGATGAAGCCGCCGCGTCGGCGCAGGCCCAGCTGGCGCACGATCGCCGCGTTGTTGCCGATCACCGGGTGGGCGTCGAGCGGCAGATGGCTTGAGTAGAGCGCGCAGTTTCCCTGCACCAGGGTCCGCAGGCGCTCGTAGGCGGGACCCACCCAGGGCCGGGGCGCGTCCCAGAAGATCCCGTGGTGCACGATCAGGAAGTCGACGCCGGTGTCCACCGCCCGGCGGAAGGGCACGAGGCCCGCGTCGACCGCGGCCCCGATGCGGGTCACCCGACCTGCGTTCGCCACCTGCAGGCCGTTCATGGCGCCCGGGGCGTCCCGGAACCGGCCGACCCGCGTGCGCGCGTCACAGAAGGAGACCAGTTCGTGGAGGGTGGGCATGGGCTCTAGAGGCCGAGGCGGCAGCTATGTGCGCTAAAGCCTGCGCCGAAACTCACGAGCCAAAAATCACCGTCCGGGGTGGGGGGACCCTCGCGCAGGGTCTCCTCGAGCGCGAACAGCACCGAGGGGCTGCTCATGTTGCCGTGGTCGCGCAGCGTCGATCGGCTGGCGGTGAGCGCATAGGGCGCCACGACCGGTTCCAGGGCGTCCAGCACGTCCCGGCCGCCGGGATGGGCCACGACCCGCGAGACCCCGCCCGGCCCCCGCTCGGCCCAGAGCCGGCTGACCGCGCTGGCGGCGAGCTCGGGCACCGAGCGGTCGAGCAGGTTGCGCAGCTTGCCGTCGTGGTGCTCGAAGCGCAGCTTGTCCCGCTCGGCGGGCAGGTGCAGCGAGCGGAAGTCGCCCGCCCGCAATCCCGAGGGTCCCGGGGTGGACCGCCAGATGCTCGCCGCGGCCCCGTCGCCGAAGAGGCAGGCGCTGATGATGACACCGGGGTCGTCGTCCAGGTAGAACGCCGCCGAGCACACCTCGACCGCGATGCAGGCGACGGTCGCCTGCGGATGGGCGGCCAGCACGTGGCTCGCGGCGCGCAGGGTGGGGATCGCCGCCCCGCAGCCGAGCCCCACCAGGTCCTGGAGCACCGCCGAGGCCGGCAGCCCGAGCGCCTCGGCCACGTAGCTCGTGATCCCCGGGCAGACGTAGCCCGTGCACGTGCAGATAAGGAGGGCGTCGACCCCGCTGGCCGGCGTCCCGCACGCCTCGAGCGCCCGGGTGAGGGCGGCGGCCGCCAGCCGGGGCGCCTCCGCCCTGAACGAGGCATTCAACTGGTCGGACGTGCGGTCGAAGACCCCCTCGATCTGCGCGCTCGCGAAGTGCCGCCGGGCGATCCCGTGGTCGCCGCGCAGGATGCTGTGAAGGATCAGGCGGGAGCGCTTGGTGAGGCGGCTGCGCACGCTCGAGCGCTCGACGATCCCCCAGCAGTCGCTTTGGGTATAGCTGTCGGGAGGGAGCGCGGTGGCGAGGGCGTGCAGGTACATGCGAAAGTCTAGGAGCGACGCGCCGCGACCATGCGGTAGGCGCCCATGAGCGACGAGGCGGTCGAGATGTCCCAGTCGCTGGGCTCGAGGCCGAGGAGCGCGGGCAGCTCGTTCGCCCGGAACCCGGCCTCGATGCTCACGCGGGCGTCGTGGAGCGTGACCGGGCTCGCGCCAAAGACCGGGCCCAGGACCGCCATCATCCGCCGGGGAAGGCGGCTGCGGTGGGGCTCGCAGGCCACAATCACCCTCGGGCCCGAGCGCAGGCGCTGCCCCAGGGCGCCGAGCGCCGTGTCCCCGAGGTGGTGGAAGATCAGGTTGCCGACCACGAGGTCGTACGCGCCGTAGTCCCCGAAGGCGCAGAGGTCGCCCGTGTACCACGCGGCCTCGCGCGGCCAGCACGGTGGCCGGGAGAGCAGGTCGAGGCCGTCCAGCGGGCCGCACTCCCGGGCGAGCGCCGAGCCCATCTCGCCTGTGCCGGCGCCGATCTCGAGGACCCGGTCGCCCGGCCGGCGCAGCGCGCGCAGCCGGCCGGCGAGCCAGCGGGCGTTGCCCATCACCGAGTTTATCTTCCGGAGGTCCCGCCGGCTGCGTACCGCCTCGGGGTCGCCGGGAGGCAGCGAGTCGAGGATTTCAGGCGTGCAGGCGCGGTGCATCAAGCAGTCGAAGGTTGCCCGGAGGGGCGATTATGTCCAGAGTGCCCCTCCGATTCACATGAGCGCCGCACGCAAGAAGGGACCCGTAGACCTGATCGCCTCCGCCGCCGGGAAGTTCTCGCACCGCCCCTCGTGGGACGAGTACTTCATGGCGACGGCGATCCTGATCGCGACCCGCTCCAACTGCGAGCGGCTCCACGTCGGCTGCGTGATCGTGGCCGGGGGCGAGCGCAAGAACCGCCTGGTGGCCGCCGGCTACAACGGCTTCCTGCCGGGAACCCCGCACGTGTCCCGGGTGCGCTCCGGACACGAGCAGGCGACCGTCCACGCCGAGCAGAACGCGGTGGCCGACGCCGCCCGCAGGGGAAGCCCCATGGGCGGGTGCATCGCCTATGTGACCCACTATCCCTGCCTCAACTGCGCGAAGATGCTGGCGGCCGCGGGCATCGCCGAGATCCGCTACCACGAGGACTACCGCAACGACCCGCTGGTCGAGCCCCTGATGTCCGACGCCGGCGTCAAGGTGCTCAAGCTCTGAGGCAAGGCGCACGCCCATGAAAGAGCGCAGACGCAAATCGGTGGAATCGCTCGCGGGCTCGCTGCTCCTCGCGCACCCGGTGCTCCGCGACCCGAACTTCCGCAGGACGGCGGTCCTCATGTCGACGCACGGCCCCGAGGGCGCCATGGGGGTGGTCCTCAACCGGCCCACCGGCCAGCGCCTCGGCGAGCTGAAGGGGGACTTCGCGCTCGGGCC
>CAIXHE010000172.1 GCA_903919205.1 uncultured Opitutaceae bacterium
CGGCGGCCGAAACCGCCCCGGCGGCGCAGCAGGTCGTCGATCCCTCGAGCCTCACGGGATCGCAGCGTAGAACCTATGACGCCCTGAGCCTGATCGCCGCCGATGCGCAGCGTGCGACGACGCCCGAGGAGCGTCGAAGGCTCATGGGGGAGTACCTCGGCAAGAGCTCGGAGTTCGTGTCGCAGCAGCCTGGAGTCCTGCAGGTCTGGCTCTTCAGGGCCGCGGCCGCCCTGGAGACCGACCGCACCGACGACGGCATCGCCGCCGGGCGGCAGCTGGTTGCGCTCGGGGCCGACAACGCCACCGACCCGGAAACCGCGAGGGTCATGGCGATGCTCGAGCGCAGGGACTGGCTGAGCTCGCTTCCAGCGGCGGCGCAGGCGGTGAAGGAGAGGAAAGCCTTCGCGATCGCGGACCTCGCGATGACCCTGGTGCCGATCGAGCCGGGCTCCTTCCTCATGGGCAGCGCCAAGGGGCTGGCCAACGAGAAGCCCGTCACCAAGGTGATCCTTTCCGAGACCTTCTGGATGTCGAAGACCGAGGTGACCCAGAAGCAGTGGAGTGCGCTCGTGGACCATAATCCCAGCCGTTTCAAGGGGGACGCGCTGCCCGTCGAAAGCGTGACCTGGATCGAGGCCACGGCCTTCTGTCGGCAGCTGACCGAGCGCGAGCAGGCCGCGGGGCGCCTGCCCCAGGACTACAAGTTCTGCCTGCCCACCGAGGCCCAGTGGGAATACGCCTGCAGGACGGGAGCCCGCAGTTCCGGCTCGGGCGCGCTCGACGCAGTGGCCTGGTACGCGAAGAACAGCGCGGGATCCACCCAGGGGGTCGCCCAGAAGCAGCCCGATTCCTGGGGGCTCTACGACATGCTGGGCAACGTCTGGGAGTGGTGCCAGGATTGGTACGGTCCCTATCCGGGCGGCTCCGTCACGGATCCCCAGGGCCCCGAGGACGGGGAGAGCCGGGTGTGCCGGGGCGGCGCCTGGGGGAATTCCGCGCGGATCTGCCGGCCCTCCTACAGGGGATGGGACAGGCCCGCCACGAGCTTCGATGTCCTTGGCTTCCGGGTCGCCCTGGTGCGTGTAAAATGAGCGAGCCCGCCGCCATGCAGCCCAAGCCCGAGGGGCCGAGGCCGGTCTTCATCTCCTATGCCTCCGAGGACGGCGAGGCCGCAGGCCGCCTCGCCGCGGGCCTGCGCCATGCGGGGGTCGAGGTCTGGTTCGACCAGAGGCAGCTGGCGGGCGGCGACGACTGGGACGCGAGCATCCGCGAGCAGATCCGAACCTGCTTCCTCTTTGTACCCGTGATCTCCGCGAACACGCAGAAGCGCCTTGAGGGCTACTTCCGCCGGGAATGGCAATGGGCTGCGGATCGAACGCAGGCCATGGCGCGCGGCCGCACGTTCCTTCTGCCCGTGTACCTCGGCAGGAGGGTCGACCGCAACGCCGAGGTGCCCGAGGAATTCAGGAAGGTCCAGTGGACCTGCCTGGCGGACGGGCAGCCCACGGCCGAGTTTCTCGAGCGCCTCCGCAAGCTCACCACGGGAGGCTCGCCCCGCGTCCCGGCAGCCGAGCCGGAGCAGGCGCCCGTGCCGGCAGCGCCCGCCCCCCGTCCCTGGCGAGGCAGGATGCGGCTGATCGCCGGCCTGGCCGTACTCGTGATTGGTGCGATCCTCGTGGCGACGGTGCGCCCCCGTGCAGCGGCACCCGCCCCTCCCGCCGTCGCGGCGAAGCCTGAGCCGCGCTCCGTCGCCGTCCTACCGCTTCGCGCGCGGGCCTCCGACGCCCAGGCCCAGTCGCTTGCCGAGGCCATCCAGGCCGACTGCATCGCGTCCATGAGCCGCCAGCTGGGGCCCGTGGTTTCCCCGCGGGAGGCCACGCTCTCGCTGCCCCCCTCTGAAAGGCCGGGCCAGGACGCAGCTCGGCTGCTGCACGTCGCCTCGGTCGTGTCGGGTTCGGTCGCGCGCTCGGCGGATCGCCTGCAAGTCCAGATTGAGATCTCCTCCGCGGACACTCCGGGTTCCCTCTGGTCAAAGGCCTACGACGTGGACCCGAAGGACGCCGCGCGGGCGTCCGCGGCCATCGCCGACGAGGTGGCCCGGATCGATGCCTCCCGCGAGGCCCGCGGGACGTACGCGAGCGCCCGGTTCACCACCGCGAACGCGACGGCGGCGGATCTGTTCTCGAAGGCATGGCAGCTGATCAAGGCCACCGATAGCTCGGAGGAGTCCCTGGAGCAGGGCGTGGAGCTGGCCGAGGAGTGCGTGCAGGTCGACCCGGGCTTCACCACGGCGGAAGTCCTCTTGACGCAGGCGCAGGCGCAGCTTTTCGAGCTCTGCACCGATCCGCAGAAACGCTCGCTGCACGCTGCGGAGGCGGGGAAATGGGCCGAGAAGGCCTCTCGTATCGCCCAGGGCGGCGACACCGAGGTGGGCCTCGCGATCTACAACGCCCTGGTGCGGCACGACTCGGTCCGCGCCCTGGAGTTCATCGACCACTCGCTGCGGATGCTGCCCAACGAGGCGTATTGCTACCACCTGAGGGCCCGGGTCCTCGAGCAGTCCGGCCGTCTTGCGGAGGCGCTTGAGGACGAGCGCCGCGCGGTGACCCTCGACCCGACCTCCGCCGCCAGCTGGGAATCCGTCCTGGACATCCTGGCGCGCCTGAGGCGCGCCGGGGACTGGGCCTCGGCCTGGCGCGAGTGCAAGGCGGCAAACCCCGACCTGCTCAACCCGGAGGCCGTCGCCGAGGGACAGTTCGAGCTCTCGGGGACGCTGCCCACCGGGCCGGATCTGCAGTGGAGGACGACATGGCTCATGCGGGCCGGCAGGCCCAAGGAGGCACTCGAGGCGGTGTCCGCCGAAATGGCTGACGGCGACGTCGCCGAAACCGACCGGATGGGCTTCTTGCTCGAGAAGGCGGACATCCTCAGGCAGCTCGGGCGGGACGCCGAGTCCGCCGACGCCTCCCGCCTGGCCCTGTCCATCGCCCGGCACCTGAAGCCGAGCGACGACCCGGACCCCTCGACGGTCGACGGCTACATGGCCAAGGCCCTCGCCCGCGTCGGGCGCGCCGAGGAGGCCACGCTCGCCGCCGAGCGCTATCTTGCTGCGGTTTCGGCACCCGACCGGCAGATGGACCTCTGGCGCCGCGAGACCGAGGTTGCCCAGGTCTACGCCATCCTCCACCGGAACGAGGCGTGCGTCGCCCTGCTCACGAAGCTGCTCGGCTGCCCGAGCGGCCTCTCCGTCTTCAACCTGAAGCTGGATCCCGTCTGGGCCGGGCTGCGCAACGACCCCGGTTTCGAAAAATTGCTCAGCGAACCGAGCTTTCAGAAGTCCCTTTAGGGGAGCGTCGGCCACGGCCTTGCCGCGACCGGCCGCGGGAGGGCGGGTGAGGTACGATGCGCCCGCAGCTCAGCTGCAGCGGTGCCGAGGCCCGCGGGTTCAAGGCGGCGCCGACAATGGCCGAGGAATGCGGCGGTCCTTCGTAGACGCTGGATCGCCTTGGGCCGGTGAGCTCGACGACGTAGGTTCAATCCGAAAGGCACTTGAGCCGCTAGTTTCAAGCAAGGGCAGCCCTACCAATGAGGGCGTTGGATTGACGCTGAGCGCAGGATTGGCGCGGCTTGCAAAAGCGTGGCTGTTAATTGTGAGCGGACACGGCCTTGTCCGATTACGGCCCGAGAAACGGGGAGGTTCGAGTCAGCTAGCGGTCCCCCGATAAAATAGGCCATCGTTGATAAGTCATCCACCTTTAGTGCCAATAGATATCCAACCTAACAGGCGAGGTCGCCGAAAAGCTTTCGGCCGCTCCAACTCGTCGCGCCTACGCGCTTCCTCTGAACTGGCCCGCATTGCCTGCCCAAGGACGTTACAAGAACCTCCGGCCCCATTTCATGCCCAGAAATGGCGGGAGTGACGTAACTCGAATCCGCGACCTTCTGTTTCGGGCTTGCATTTCATCCGCAGGTGCCGTTCACCTGAACGGCGCTCAATCGAACGCTCAAAGAAACGCCCCTTCCATGGACCCAGCCAACAAAATCTTCTACGTGGAGTTCCACGCCACCGACCTCGAGAGGACCAAGGCCTTCTTCGAGGCGGTCTTCGGCTGGACCTTCACCGACTACGGCCCCGACTACACCTCCTTCGTCGACGGCCAGATCGCCGGCGGCTTCGCCCGCTCCGACAGGCGCGCCTCGCAGGCCGCGGGCAGCGCCCTCGTCGTCATCTTCCACCCGCGCCTGGAGGAGGCCCTCCAGCGCGTGACCCAGCACGGCGGCCGGATCACCCAGGAGATCTTCTCCTATCCCGGCGGCCGCCGCTTCCACTTCGCGGAGCCGAGCGGCAACGAGCTCTCGGTCTGCAGCGACGCCTGATCCCCATGCTCACCGAACGCCAGGAGCAGATCCTCGACTTCATCCGCGAGTTCCAGCGCGAGAAGGGCGTGCCGCCTTCCTCGCGCGAGATCCAGCGCCAGTTCCGCTTCTCGAGCCAGACCACCGTGATCGGCCACCTGCGCGCCCTCGCGAACAAGAGCCAGATCGAGCAGCTGGCCGGCCGCACGTGGGGCCTGAAGGCCTCCTCGGTCCAGTCGCAGCTCTTCGAGATGCCGATCTTCGGGAGCATCCCCGCCGGCCTGCCGGCCATGCAGGAGCAGGTGCCCGACGAGACGATCGCCATCGATCCCGCCGCCTTCGGCATCCGGCGGGCCTCGCCGCACCGCGTATGGGCGCTGCGCGTCAAGGGGGACTCCATGGTGGACGCCCACATCCTCGACGGCGACCTGGTCGTCCTCGAGCGCCGGGAGCCCCGCGAGGGGGACATCATCGCGGCGCTGGTGGACGACACGTCCACCACGCTCAAGCGGCTCGTGCACGTGCGCGGCCGCGCCGTCCTGCGCGCCGCGAACAGGCGCTACGCGGACATCGTCCCCGCGAGCAAGCTCGAGTCGCAGGGAGTACTGGTGGGATTGATACGCCGCGGCGACGCCCGCTGATGCATGAGCTCCGGTGCCCGCCTCGCCCCATACCGTCTCCGGACTTCGGTCCCTCCTGGCAGCGCGATTCCCGGAAAGGGCGCGCAGGCCGCACGGCTGCGTCCCCTCCTCGGTCCGCGCGCTCGATGACGCCCTCGGGGGCGGCCTTCCGGCGGGCCGGCTGACGGAGGTCGTCTCGGAGGCGCCGAGCGGCGGGGGCCAGACGGTGCTCGCCCAGCTGCTCTCGGCGACCCAGGCAACCCGCCAGCGCGTGGCGCTGGTCGACGGCGCCGACGGCTTCGCCCCGGAGGCGATCCCGGCGGACCTGCTGCGCCACCTCGTCTGGGTGCGCTGCCGCGCGCCCGAGCAGGCCTTCGCCGCGGCCGACATCCTGGTGCGCGACGGCAACTACGCGGCGGTGGTGCTCGACCTGCGGGGATGCGCGGAGCGGGCGCTTCGCCGCACCCCGTCGACCGTCTGGTACCGCCTGCAGCGCGCCGCGGAATCGGGATCGGTCGCGGTGATGGTACAGACCCCGCAGCCGATCGTGCCGGCCGTTCCCTGGAGGCTCGTCCTCTCGGCCCCCCTGCGCCTGTGCCAGGCCGGCGACACGCGCGAGGCGCTGGCGGGGGCCCTCGCCGTGCGCGCGGAGCGCACCCACCCGCAGGCGGACGAGGCCCTCGCCGGATGAACTTCGCGGTGCTGCTGGTCCCGGACTTCGCGCTCCGCGCGCTCCTCAGGGGCGACCCCTCGCTCGCGGGGCGCCCGGTCGCGCTGGTCGAGGGGGAGGGGCGGCGCGCCCGGGTGACCGAGGCCTCGCCCGAGGCGCGCGGGGTCTCGCCCGGCCTCGCCGCGACCCTCGCCCTGTCGCGCTGCCCGGGCCTCTTGGTCGCAGCCCGCAGCCCCGAGGCCGAGGTCGAGGCGCACCGGCTCCTCATGGCCGCGGCCTTCACGCTCTCGCCGCGCGTCGAGGCCACCTCCCGGGGCTGCTGCACCGTGGACCTGCAGGGCTGCGACCCCGGGCCGACGCAGGCGCTCATGCGGCTGCGGGCCCTCGAGCTCGCGGCCGCGGGCCTGCCGCTTCGGATCGGGGCCGCGGCGACGCCCTTCCTGGCGTCGTATGCCGCGCAGGGCGCGGATCCCGTCCGGGTTGTCGAGGACGCCGCGGGGTTCCTGGGTCCGCTTCCCATTGAGCTCGCCGAGCCGTCGGCGGAGCAGGCCGGCGTCCTGCGGGCCTGGGGGATCGCGACCCTCGGCGCGCTGCGCGCGCTCCCCAAGGCCGAGGTGGGCAAACGGATGGGCGCCGCGGGCGTGGCCCTCTGGGAGCGGGCGGCGGGCGAGGCGACCCGCCTCCTGCGCCTCGCGGAGCCGGCGTCGAGCTTCGCCGCCGAGTGGGACTACGAGCCCCCGGTCGAGTCGGTCGAGCCCCTGTTCTTCAAGCTGCGGCGCTTCGCCGAGCGGGTGTCCCTCGAGCTTCGGGCCGCGGGCTTCGTCGCCGAGAAGCTCTCGCTGACGCTGCTCCTCGAGGACGAGACCGACCACCGCCGCGAGTTCCGGCTTCCCGAGCCGGGCGCCGACGTCGAGGGCTGGCTGCGGGTGCTCCACGCGCACCTGGACACCGTGCGCACCGCCTCGCGCGTCGCCGGCGTGCGGCTGGTCGCCTCCCCGGCCCGCCCGCCCGCCCGGCAGCAGGGGCTCTTCGACACGGGGCTTCGCGACCCCGCCTCCTTCTGGGAGAACCTGGCGCGGGTGGCCGCCATCGTGGGCGACGAGCGCGTGGGCACCCCGGTGCCCGGGGACACGCACCGGCCGGACGCCTTCTCGATGGAGCGCCCCGCCGAGGCGGTGCCCCCGGCGCCCGTAGCCGCGGCGCACCCGCCGCTCGGGCCGACCCTGCGCCGCTTCCGGCCCGCATGGCCCGTGCGCGTGGCCTGCCAGGACGGCAGGCCGCTCAGGCTCGACGGGGGCCGGCTCGAGGGCGACGTGCGCGCCGCGCTCGGCCCCTGGCGCCTGTCGGGCGACTGGTGGAAGCCGGGGGCCTGGGAGGTAGAGACCTGGCAGGTCGAGCTCGCCTCGGGGGGGCTCTACCAGCTCGAGCGCTCGGCCGACGGCTGGCAGGTCGGCGGGATGCTCGACTAGCCGGGGACTGCCATGCCGTACGTCGAACTCCATGCGCGCAGCGCCTTCTCGTTCCTCAGGGCCGGCTCGCTGCCCGAGGCCCTGGTCGCTGAGGCCGCCCGCCTCGGGATGCCGGCCCTCGCGCTCTGCGACCGAGACGGCGTCTACGGGGCCGTGCGGCTGCACGTGGGCGGCCGCGAGGCCGGCGTGCGCGCGCTGGTCGGCTGCGA
>CAIXHE010000173.1 GCA_903919205.1 uncultured Opitutaceae bacterium
CCTGAGCACCCGCAGGCGCTCCTCGAAGGCCGGCTCCGGCAGGAGCTCGCCGGTGCGCAGGTAGTGCTCGGTCCTCCTGAAGATCCAGGGGTCGTAAAAGGCGCCCCGGCCGATGCTGACCCCCGCGCAGCCGGTCTCCGCGATCATGTGCCTCGCGCCCTCGGGAGTCGTGACGTCGCCGTTGCCGATCACGGGGATCGAGCGCACCGCCTGCACCACGGAGCGGATGCCGGCCAGGTTGACGCGCCCCGAGAATCCCTGGGCGCGCGTGCGCCCGTGCACGAACACGGCCGCCACCCCGGCCTCCTCGAGGGCCCTCGCAAGGTCGGGCGCCGTCAGGTTGTCCGAGTCCCAGCCCAGCCGCATCTTCGCGGTCACCGGGATGCGCACCGACTCCACCATCCCGCGCACCAGGTCGGCGGTCCTGCCGAGTTCGGTCATCATCGCCGAGCCGCCGCCGATCTGGGTCACCTTCTTCACCGGGCAGCCCATGTTGATGTCGACCGCCTGCACGCCCATGTCCTCGCAGAGGATGCAGGCCTGCCGCATCTCCGCGGGCACGCTGCCGAAGAGCTGGATCGCCAGAGGCCGGTCCTCGGGGCAGGACTCCACCAGCTTGAGCGCCGTCGGGTTGCGCTCGATCAGCGAGCGCGCGTTCACGAGGTCGGTGGTCGCCCAGCCGAGGCCCCCGAGCTCGCGCACGGTGAGGCGCATAGGCAGGTTCGTGTACCCCGCGAGCGGCGAGAGGAACAGGGGCGAGGCGAGTTCGTGTCCGGCGAGGCGCATGGTCAGCGGCTCCTCGGTTCGCACGCCCTCACGCGGCCCGGACGGCCGCGCGCAGGCGCGCGAGGCCCTCGGCCAGCGTCGAGCGCGGGCACCCGAAGTTGAGGCGCACGTGTGAGCCGGGCCTGGCCCCGAACGGGACGCCGTCGCTCAGCCCGAGCCCGTGCGCCTCGAAGTGCTTCGCAGGCTCCGCGAGGCCCAGCGCCTCGACGTCGAGCCACGCGAGGTACGTGGCCTCGATCGGGGCCTCGACCTTGACCGCGGGCGCCTCGCGCGCCAGGAACTCGAGCAGGAAGTCCCGGTTGCCGCGCAGGTAGCCGACGAGCTCCCTGCGCCAGGGCTCCCCGTCGCGGTAGGCCGCCGCGCACGCGACGTAGCCCAGCGCGTTCACCTCGGCGACGATGCCCGCCGTCGCCCGGATGAAGCGCAGGCGCAGCGAGGGGTCGGGGATGATCGCGAACGCGGTCCCGAGGCCGGGAACGTTGAACGTCTTGCTCGGGGCCATGAACGTGACGAGACGCTGGACCTGTCCGGGCGCCGCGACCGCGAAGGGCACGTGGGTCGCGCCGGGCTCGAGGAGGAGGTCGCAGTGGATGTCGTCCGAGAGCAGGGTGAGGTTGTGGCGTCCGCAGAACTCGGCGACGCCCACGAGCTCGGCTCGGGTCCAGACACGCGCCACCGGGTTGTGCGGATGGCAGAAGATGAAGAGCCGCGTGCGGGGCGTGACGGCGCGCTCAAGCGCCTCCCAGTCGATCTCCCACCGGCGCGCGGCCTTGTCCAGGGCGAGCGGGACGCCGACCGGCGCGCGCGCCGAGAACTTGGGCGCCGTCGTGAACGGCGGGTAGACCGGGGACAGGCTGAGGACCTCGTCCCCGGGCTCGGTCAGGGCGCGCACGGCGACGTTCAGGCCGCACACGAGGCCGGGCAGCCACACGAGCCAGGAGGGGTCGACCGCCCACCCGTAGCGTGCCGCGAGGGCGCCGATCACCGCGTCGACCGAGGCCTTCACGGGCCTCGAGTAGCCGTAGATGGCGTGCCCGAGGCGCTCGCGCAGGGCCTCGGTGATGCACGGTGCGACCTCGAAGTCCATGTCCGCCACCCACATGGGGAGGACCTCCCGGCCCTCGTACTTCTGCCACTTCTGGGAGTCGGTTCCCCGTCGGTCGGGGGGCGTGTCGAAATTGAACGTCATGGTCGGCAGCGAGCGAACCACAGCCGCCGGCCGATTCCGAACATTTTTCCTCGGCTAGGCGGGCGCGAAGAGGGGAAGGATCTTCATGCCGGGAACCGTGACGAGCCCCTTGTCCGTGATGCGGATCTCCGGGATGACCGCGAGGGGGATCAGGTTGAACCCCATGTAGGGGAGCGTGCACCCCGCCGCCTTCCATGCCCGCTTGAGCCGGGTGGTCTCGGCCGCGACGGCCGTCGCCCTCTTGTCGGAGATGAGTCCGGCGACGGGCAGCGCCACCTTGGCGACGACCCTGCCGGAGCGCACCACGCACACGCCGCCGCGCATGCGCCCGACCTCGGCGAGCGCCGTCTGCATGTCGCGCTCGTTGTGGCCGGCCAGGATGATGTTGTGGGCGTCGTGGCCCACCGAGCTCGCCACGGCGCCCTCGCGCAGGCCGAAGTCGCGCAGGAGCCCGTGGGCGACGTTGCCCGACTTTCCGTGCCGCTCGACGACCGTCACGAAGCAGAGCCCGAGCCTCCCGAGGAGCTCCGGCCACCCCTCGTCGGGCCGGGGTTCCATCCGGACCTGGTCGTGCAGCAGGATGATCCCGGGCAGCGCCGTGCGTATCACATTGGCTACTACAGGACCGGACGGCAGCTCCGGGGTCAGGACGGGGGACTTGGGCAGCTTGACCGTCTGGTACGCCGCGCGGGGGTAGCGGTAGCGCCTGGAGAGGGCCCGGTCCAGGACGGGCGTGATGCGGCGGTTGCGCACCACCAGCTCGCCCCCGTACCACGTGCACTGGGGCTTGTAGGCGTCGTCGAGGAGCACGATGTCCGCGCGCCGCGCGGGCGCCAGGCCCCCGATGTCGCCGTCCATCCCGAAGCGGGTCGCGGGGTGCAGCGAGCCCATGCTCCATGCGGTGGTCGGCCTGATCCCCGCCTCGATCGCCGAGCGGGTCACCCAGTCCAGTCCGAAGATGAAGAGGTCGTCCGCATCGCGGTCGTCGGTGCAGACGCAGACGCGCTTGGGGCTCGCCCCGAGCTCGGTCACCGCCTTGATGGCCTGCGGCAGCGAGTTCCAGGGCGTGGTGGGAGGGCCTCCGCGCAGGAACACCCACACGCCGTTCTCGAGGAAGTCGTCCGAGATCTCCCGGTCGATCGCCTCGTGGGTGTCGCTGACCCCCGAGGCGGCGCCCGCCGCCACGAACTCCCTGCCGTAGATGTGGCCGGAGACGGGCCGGCCGCGGCGCAGCGCCTCGGCCAGCACGGCGTGGCTCCTGGCATCGCCCAAGGCCACCTGCACGAAGTCCATCTTCTCGCCCAGGGCCACGGCCTCGGGCCAGCGGTCGAAGAGCCGGCCGATCTTGGCGGGTGTCAGGTCGCCCCCGGCCGTCTCGAAATCCGGCCCGGTCGCCGGGACCGTGCTCGGCACGGTGAGGAAGATCGAGAGCGGCGCCCGCCGGGCGTCCTCGAGCATCCACTCGATGCCCCGCGCGTCGCACACGTTGCCGATCTCGTGGCTGTCGCAGAAGATCGTGGTCGTGCCGTTCAGGAGGGCCGGCTCCGCGTAGGCGCACGCAGTCATCATGGAGCTCTCGATGTGAAGGTGGGGGTCCACCAGCCCGGGGGCGACAATCCCCCCGCGGGCGTCAAAGCGCTCCACCGTGGAGCCCCGGGCGCGCTTGAAGGCGCCCGCGGGCTTGACCGCCGCGATCCTGCCCGACTTGACCCACACCTCGCGCTCGACGAGCACCCGCTCCGTGTAGGTCGACAGGACGCGTGCGCCGGTGATCACCAGGTCGGGCGCCTCGCGGCCCATGGCCACGGCCGCCAGAGAGCGCGTGACGGTGTGAAGCGGAGGCACCGAGAAACGGGTCAGGCTCATGGGGAGGGCGTAGCGAAGGCGGTGGCGCTACGCGAGGCGGAAGCACGGGGCCCGACGGGGCGCCGGACGGCGAGCGAGTCCGCTCGGCGGCCGTCGGGTTTCCGACCCGCGCCTACGGGCCGCGGCCCGTCTTCGGCGTCACGGTCGTGTCGCGGGGGGTGGGATGCAGGGTGTTCGCAAGGGGCTCCAGGAACACGAGGGCCGAGAACACGCGCACGTCGCCGGGCAGCCCCGTCGACACCCGCGAGGCCGTGCCGACCAGGGAGAATCCGGGATCGAGCAGGTTGCGCCGGTGGCCGGGGGACTCGAGCCACGCCCCGACGACGGCGAGGGCCAGCGTACGGTAGGTATAAGGGGGTAGTGCACCCTGTCCCGCCGGGCGAAGCGGCAGCATCATCGCGTTTTCCGCCGAGCGGCTTCCGTCGAGGCCGACGGCCCGGATCCGATCCGAGACCGTGTGCTCCCCGGCGATCGGGTTGGTGTGCTCCGCGCGGAACAGGAGCGCCATGTGCGACGCCTGCTCCTCCGCGGCCCGGTCCAGCTGCCACTGGCGCCCGAGCGGGGCGAGCGCGTGCTCGCGGCGCGCGGCGTTCGCCGCCTCGACCAAGGCCCGGTCTAGAATCGCCCGGTCGAAGTCGCGGGCCTCCACGATCCTCTCCCACTCGGGTCCGCCGACCGGGGAGGCGGCCGGCCCGGCGCATCCGCCGAGGAGGCACGCCCAAGCCAGACAGATTGACAGGGTCCGGATTGCCACGCGCGGAGCGCACCACGGCGGCTTCACCCCGGCAATGCCATTAGCCGTGGACGAACTGGCGCACCCGGTGGCTCAGACTGGGAAATTCCTGCACACCCGCCGGTTCCCCGATCCTGCCTCCCCATTGATGGACAAGGTTTTACGAGAGGCCCGCGGGGGGCACGTCCCATGCATGATGGGGGTCACTATGCGTTTCATAAACTATTCACTCCCCACTTCGCGCGGCACCGAGCTGTCCAAGGACGTCGGTGGCCGCTGGTCGCCGTCGAGAATCGACCGTGAGATCGAGTTCCTGTTTGGCACCGCCCTCGAGGGCTTCTCCGGCCCGCTGGGTGGCGGCCAGTTCCCGGTCGACCTGTACGAGGACAAGGACAATACCTACGTCCGCGCCGAGCTTCCGGGCGTCGCCCGCGACGCGATCAGCGTCGAGGTCGTCGACGGCTCGCTCTCCATCCAGGCCACCCGCACCGACAAGTCGGGCGAGGCCGAGAAGACCGTGTCGTACAGCCGCCTGGTCAGCATTCCCGACCAGGTGCAGCCCGACAAGGTCACCGCAGCCTATGAGAATGGGCTGCTGACCGTCACCCTCCCCCGCAAGGAGGAGTCCAAGCCCAAGAAGATCAGCGTCACGGTCAACTGACCGCCACAAACCCCCTAAAGGAACCACTCCCATGACATTCTTCAGCTCACTCATTCCCACGGGAGGCCGCGAGGCCTCCCAACTCGAGGAGGGCGTTGCCCAGAGCCGCAAGCCCTACTTCCAGGTCCGCGAGACCGACCAGGCCTTCGACCTGACCGTCAACCTGCCCGGCGTCGACAAGGCCGGGGTCGAGATCACCGACGAGGACGGCGAGCTCACGATCACCGGAAAGCGGTCCTCGGGCATCCCCCAGGGCGCCGAGGTGCTCCACCGGGAGTCCTCAGACGCCCCCTACAAGCTGGTGCTCTCCCATGACGGCACGGTCGACACCGCCAAGATCGGGGCCGAGCTGAGGGATGGCGTCCTGCGCCTGTCGCTTGCCAAGGCTGAGTCCGCGAAGCCGCGCAAGATTCAGGTCAGCTGAGTCCCGCCCGCGTTTCCGCGGCCCGGAATCCCCCTGGGGGTTCCGGGCCGCGCTGCGTGGGGGCCCCGGGATCAGCGCCGGCTGCGCGGCCCCCAGAGCGACGCCGCCGCGGCCACGGCGAGCACCGAGCCGATGACGCCCAGCGACACGAGGGTCGGCACGGCGAGCCAGGGCTCCGCGAGCATCTTCGCGCCCACCAGGCAGAGCACCACGGCGATGCCCGTGCCGAGGTGGCGCAGGCCCCCGAGGGCGCCCGTCACGACGAAGAAGAGCGAGCGCAGCCCCAGGATCGCGAACAGGTTCGATGAGACGGCAACGAAGCCGTCTTGGGTGACCGCGAGCACGGCGGGCAGCGAGTCTAGGGCGAACACGAGGTCGGCGAGCTCGAGCACGACGATCGCCGCCAGCGCCGGGGGCGCGCGCCGAAGGACCCACCGGAAGAACGGCGAGCCCGGGTCGAACGCCTTGCGCCCTCGGCGGGCGAACGCCAGCCGCAGCCCGGTCGCGAGGATGAACACCCCGAGGGCCGGGATCAGCCACGAAAAGCGCCTGAGGGCGCCGAGGCCCGCGGCCAGGAAGGCGAGGCGCATCACGATGGCGCCGCACACGCCCCAGAGGAGCAGGCGGCGCTGGCGCCGGGGCCCGACCCCGAACTGCTGGAATACCAGCGCGAAGACGAACACGTTGTCGACGCTCAGGCCGAGCTCGATCAGGTAGCCGGCCAGGTACTGCTGGGCCAGCTCGGGACCGCGGCGGGCCCAGACGAGACCCCCGAAGGCGAGCCCCGCGGCCACGCAGGCCGCGGCTGTCCACGCGTCCCGGGCGCGTCGCGCAGGGGGTTCGGGGGCGGGGGCGACGGGGGCGGGTTCGGGCGGCATGGTCCGTGAAGGGGGGCGCACCTTATCGTTGCGGGCGGGGGGCGCTTTAGCAATGTCGCCTCATGGCCCTTATACCCGCCTTGCAAGTCCCCGCCGCGCCCCCCGGCACGCTGCAGAGGTTCGTCGACTGGCTCCAGGCGTGGCTGTTCCCGAACGCGACGGACGACGTCGCCACGCGGTGGGTCGCCAGCCTGGTCATCTTTCTGGGTGCCGTTCTTCTCGGCAAGTTCATGACGGGGGTGCTCTTCATCCAGCTGCGCCGGCTCCTGGCCAAGTCGAACAACAAGCTGATGCTCCCGGCGATCGAGCCGCCTGCGGCCGCCCTGGTCATCCTCTCCGGCGTCATCTTCGCCCTTTCGGTCTCGCCCATCTGGAGCACGATCCCGACGGGGGTGAGGCTCGCCGAGCAGGGCGCCCTCGCCGTGGTGATCCTCTGGGGCGTCGCCTGCGCGGGCAGCGCGATGATCGACCACCTGGCCGAGGGCGCGAAGCAGCGCCGACCCTACATCGCCGCGTTCCTGCCCCTGATCAAGAAGACGCTCGGCACCATCTTCGTCGCCTTCAGCGCGCTCGTCGTGTGCGAGAGCATGGGCTTCGAGGTGAAGACGTTCCTGGCGGGCCTCGGGATCGGCGGACTCGCGGTCGCCCTCGCGGCGCAGGACTCCCTGTCGAACATGTTCGGGTCCTTCGTGGTCGTGATGGACCAGCCGTTCTACGTGGGCGAGGTGGTCTCGATCGCCGGCCACGACGGCACCGTTGAGGGCATCGGCCTCCGGTCCACGCGGCTGCGCACCGCGCAGCGCACGCAGGTCGTGATCCCCAACAAGACCGTGGCTGCCGAGGTCATCATCAACTACAGCCGCATGCCGCAGCGGCGGGTCGACACGACGCTCGGGGTGACCTACGACACGCCCCCGGAGAAGATCCAGCAGGTGCTCGGCGACCTTCGCGCGATGCTGCGCGCGGACCCGGGCGTGCACCCGGGCCTGGTCGTCGCCAGCCTCGCCGACTTCAGCGACTCGTCGCTGCGGATCCAGGTGGTCTACTTCACCGCGGACCCCGACTGGGAGGCGCACATGGCCATCCGCGAGCGCGTGAACCTGGGGATCCTGCGCACCTTCGCGGCGCGGGGCGTCTCGCTGGCGTACCCGAGCTCGGTGATCCACCTGGACGGCCCCGTCGCGCGCCAGATGGCGAGCAACCTGCAGGGCCCTAGTCCAGCGTCTGGCGGTAGCGCTTGACGGCGACCGTCATCGCGACCGCCACGAAGAGCGCGATCGGCCAGACCTCTGGCAGCACGTCCAAGGCCCCGTTGCCCTTCAGCAGGACGCCCCGAACGATCCTCAGGAAATGGGTGAGGGGCAGGCAGGAGCCCAGCACCTGGGCCCATCCCGGCATCCCCCGGAACGGGAACATGAAGCCCGAGAGGAGCAGGGAGGGCAGGAAGAAGAAGAAGGCCATCTGGACGGCCTGGAGCTGGTTCTTGGCGAGCGTAGAGAACGTGATCCCGACGGCGAGGTTGGCCGCGATGAAGAGGAGCCCGGTGGCGTAGATCAGGCCGACGCTGCCGACCATGGGCACACCGAAGAGCCCCTTGGCCGCGAGCAGGATCAGGGACACCTGGATGTAGCCGACCGCGATGTAGGGTATGATCTTGCCCACGATCACCTCCGAGGGCCGCAGCGGGGTCGAGAGCAGGTTCTCCATGGTGCCGCGCTCGCGCTCGCGGGTGATCGCCAGCGCCGTGATGACGACCATCGTCATCGTGAGGACGACGCCCATCAGCCCCGGCACGATGTTGTACTGGGTGATGTTCTCCGGGTTGTAGTGAGCGTGCACGACGAAGTTCACGGGGCCGGGCGCGCCCCGGAGCCGGGCGAGGGGGCCGGTCAGGTCCCGGTCGATCGCCTTGAAGGCGAGCGCCTGTACGGCCGAGATCGCGGGCCCGGTGGCCGCGGGGTCGGTCGCGTCCGCCTCGACGAGCACCGAGGGCCGCTCGCCGCGCAGGACCCTGCGCGTGAAGTCCACAGGGATGTTCACGACGAACTGCACCTCGCCCAGCTGCAGGAGCCGGTGCACCTCCGCCTCGGAGTCGGTGACCCGCACGACGTCGAAGTAGGTGCTGTTTTGCATCTCGGCCACGAGGGTGCGCTCGAAGGGACCGTTGTCGGCCAGTCGCAGCGCGGTCGGCAGGTGCTTCGGGTCCGAGTTGATCGCGAAGCCGAAGAGTGTCAGCTGCATGAGCGGGATGCCGATCATCATGCCGAAGGTGACGCGGTCCCGCCGCATCTGGATGAACTCCTTCATCACGATCGCCCAGAGCCGGTGCAGGTCGAAGCGCCTCACGAGTAGTTGTCCCTGGCGTTGTCCATCATCCCGATGAAGACGTCCTCGAGGCCGGGCCGGATATTCGCGAGCGAGAGCGCGGGCCCGCAGGCCCGCCGCAGCGTGGCCTCGAGGACCCCTGCGTCGTGCCCGCTCACGTGCAGCGTGTTCCCGAAGGCCACCACCTGCTCGACCCCCGGGCTCGTCCTCAGGCGATCCGCCAGCCCGGCCAGCCCGGGGCCGCCCACCGACCAGGTGGTGAGGCCGGCCGAGTCGATCACCTCCTGGACGGTGCCCTTGACGAGCATGTTGCCGTAGGCGAGGCAGGCGATCCGGTGGCAGCGCTCGGCCTCGTCCATGTAGTGCGTGGTCACGAGCACGGTGATCCCCTGCGCGGAAAGCCGGTGAATCTCGTCCCAGAAGCTTCGGCGGGCCTTCGGGTCGACGCCCGCGGTGGGCTCGTCGAGCAGCAGCAGGCGCGGCCTGTGGATCAGGCACGCGGCGAGGGCCAGTCGCTGCTTCCAGCCGCCCGAGAGCTCGCCGGCGAGCTGCCCGCTTCGGTCCCTGAGACCCAGGCCCTCGAGGCTCGCCTCGACCGCGGAGGCGCGGTCCGCGATGTCATAGACGCGCGCGATGAAATCGAGATTCTCCCGGATGCTCAGGTCCTCGTAGAAGCTGAATTTCTGCGTCATGTATCCGACCTGCAGCTTGATCCGCTTCTGCTCGCGCAGGATGTCGTGCCCGAGGCAGGTCCCCGAACCCCCGTCCGGGGTCAGGAGGCCGCAGAGCATCCGGATGAACGTCGTCTTGCCGCTGCCGTTGGGACCGAGGAAGCCGTAGATCTCGCCCGGTCGGACCTGCAGGTCGATCCCGTTGACGACCGTCTTGCTGCCGAAGCGCTTCGTCACGCCCCGCACGTCGATCGCGTGCTCGCCGCCCGCGCTCATCGAGCCTGCAGGCGCACGTCCACGGGCATCCCCGGATGCAGGTCGGCGCCCACCGCGGCGGGGAACACGGCCTCAACCATGTAGACGAGCTTCTCGCGGTTGTCCCGGTTGTAGAGGACGGGCGGCGTGTACTCCTCCTGGGGCGAGAGGTAGCTGACGCGGGCCTCGGCGTCCGCGGAACCGGTGATCGCCACCTGGACGGGGTCGCCCACCTTCAGGCGGGCGTAGTCCGGCTCGTGGACGAAGAACCGCACCTTCAGGTTTCCGGGGGGCAGCAGCGAGACGACGGGCGAGCCGGCCGCCACGAACTCGCCGGGCCGGTAGAGCGTGTCGTAGACGAGCGCCGCCGCCGGGGCGGTCTGGGCCTTCTGGTCCACGGACCAGCGGGCCAGGGCCTCGGCGTCGGTGGCGGCCTTCACGCGGGCCCGGGCCGCCGCCAGGGCGTCGGCGCGGCCCCCGAGGCGGCCCGTGACCAGGCGCGCCGCGTCCTCGTCGACCGCGCGCAGGTTGGCCTCGTTCGTCAGCCGGTAGCGGTCCAGTTCACTCTCGGTGATGGCCGAGCCCTTGAAGAGCTCCTCGGCGCGCCTCAGGTCCCGCTTCGAGAGCTCCGCATTCGCCCGGGCCTGGTCGAGGCGCGCCTGCAGGGCCGCGATCTCCTCGGGCCGCTCGCCCTTGCTCAGGTCCTCGAGCTCGGAGCGGGCGGCCGCAAGCTGCTGCTCGGCCTGCCTCAGGGCGGCCTTCTCGGCCTCCCGCTCGAGCGTGAAGAGCGCCGCGCCCGGGGCCACACGGGCTCCCTTGGCCACCGAGAGGCTGTCCAGGCGACCGCCGAGGGGCGAGGCCACGTAGACGTAGTCGCCCTCCAGGTATCCCTGCCAGGTGCCCGGCCGCCCCCCGTAGCAGCCGGCGAGGGCGGCGAGGGCAAGCGCCAGAAGGGGCGGGAGGATCTTGAGGGGGCGGATCGGCGGCTGCATGCGTGACGGGGGCCTCTCTGGCAATCGGTCTCGGTTCAGGTACTTGGAAGCCGCGTCGGGCCGTCGGCTGGCTCGACCAAGCGGCGGCGCTCGCAGCCGGACCTAATCATGACTTTTACGTTCCGTCCAGTCGAGACGCCGCGCCCGGCGGGCGCGTGACGTCACTTGACCCGAGGCGGTGGAGCCTTCTAGTGGACGCGGGGTCATACTACCGCGATGAGACTTAGACCACACGGGGCTGCGGGTGCGCTCGTTGCCGGGGTTCTCCTGGCATCGGCTCCCGCGTCACGCGCGGACCTGGCGGGCATCTCCCCCTTCCTTCCGAGGGGCCTGGCGGGCGCCGATGCGCCCGCGGGGCCGTCCGGCCCGCTCGAGCTGAGGGGCGTCACCTCGTACGGGCAGGGCGCCCTCTACTGCATCTACGACACCGCCAAGAAGAGGGACTATTGGGTGGGCCTCAACGAGCCGGGGCACGACTTTGTCGTCCGCTCGGCGGACGCCGGCGGCGACGGGGTGAGCGTCGATTTCCAGGGCCGCAGCCTCCACCTCGTGTTTCGGGTCGCCAAGGTTGCGTCGGCCGCGCCGGCTCCGACCGTCGCCTCGGTCGTGCCCGCTTTGGGCGCGCCTTCGCCGGCGGAGGAGCAGCGCAGGCTCGACGCCGTGGCCCAGGAGGTCCGCCGCCGCAGGCTCGAGCGCGAGAAGGCCGCCCAGGGCGGCGCCAACGGGGCGCAACCGCCGTCCACACCCAATCGCTGAGGGTGGCGTGGGCTCGAAAAACTGCGTGCACCCGCGCGGGGTGCAACTAGCGTGGGCGTCCAAATGGAAGCGCCGATGAACACGCCGGGTGGAGGCCCGTCCAACTCGGAGTTGATCCGCAGGCTCTTCGGGCTGGCGGGGCGCTACCGCGCGGACTGCCTGCAGGTGCTCGGCATCCAGATCGTGCTGCTGACGATGGGCCTGTTCGGCCTGAGCTTCACCGGCATCGGCATCGACTACATCCGCAAGGTGGTCTTCAGGTCCGCACAGGACCCGAACCCGGCCCCCCCCCTGCACCTGCTCGGGTTCGACCTTCCCGCCGGCATGCACCCCATGCACGTGCTGGCGATCCTCGGGGGCCTGATCCTCCTGCTCTCGGGATGCCGCGCGGTGCTCAACTACGTCTACGCGGTGAAGGTCAACATCCTCGTCCAGCAGAGGCTCGTCGTGGACCTCCGGGCCGAGATCTACGACAAGCTCCAGCGGCTCAGCTTCCGCTTCTTCGACGCCAACACCACCGGCTCCATCATCACCCGCGTGACCGGCGACGTGCAGTCGGTGCGGATGTTCGTCGACCAGGTGCTGATCCCCAGCGTCATCATGGTGATTTCGCTCACGGTGTACGCGATCTACATGGCGCACCTAAGCCCGGGCCTCACGGTGGCCTGCCTGGCGACGACGCCCGTCCTGCTCGTCCTCTCGGCCTTCTTCTCGCGCAAGATCCAGCCCGAGTACGCCGAGAACCGGCGCCTGGTCGAGCGGATGGTCCAGTTCCTCGCCGAGAGCGTCCAGGGCGTGGCCGTCGTCAAGGGCTTCGGGCGGGAGCCCGAGAGCCGCGAGAAGTTTGAGCGGGCGAACAACGTGGTGCTCTCGCAGCAGTTCAGCATCTTCTGGTGGGTGAGCCTCTTCTCGCCCGCGGCGGGTTTCCTGACGCGCATCAACACGATCGTGCTGCTCGGCTACGGAGGATGGCTTGTCGCCATGGGCCACCTGCCGCTCGGCGCCGGACTGGTCGTATTCTCGGGTCTCCTCGAGCAGTTCGCCGGGCAGGTCAACAACGTGGCGACGATCATCAACTCCGTGCAGCAGTCGTTGATAGGCGCCCGCAGGGTGTTCGAGATCCTGGACGCCCCGGTCGAGGTGCGCATGCCGCCGGACCCGGTCCGCAGGCCCCGGCTCGAGGGCGCCGTGCGCTTCGACCAGGTCTCGTTCGAGTATGGCAAGCTCGACCCGGTCCTGCGGGACATCAACCTGGAGGTTAAGCCCGGGGAGTGCGTCGCGATCCTCGGGGCGACCGGATCCGGCAAGAGCGTGCTGATGAGCCTCATACCGCGGTTCTACGACGTCACCGAGGGCTCGCTCAGCATCGACGGCATCGACGTGCGCCGCCTCCACCTGGACGACCTGCGACGCAACATAGGCACGGTCTTCCAGGAGAGCTTCCTCTTCTCGAACACGGTCGCGGCCAACATCGCGTTCGGACATCCCGACGCGACGCAGGCCCAGATCGAGAGAGCGGCGCGCATCGCCGCGGCCCACGACTTCATCATGGGCCTGCCGAAGGGGTACGAGACCGTGCTCGGCGAGAGCGGCAACAGCCTCTCCGGCGGCCAGAGGCAGCGCCTGGCGATCGCCCGGGCCGTGCTGCTCGAGCCCGCGATCCTCCTCCTGGACGACCCCACCGCCGCCATCGACAGCGAGACCGAGCACGAGATCTTCGAGGCCCTCGACCGCGCCATCGCGGGCCGCACCACCTTCATCGTGGCCCACAGGCTGAGCACGCTCAAGCGGGCGAACCTGATCCTGGTGCTTGAGAACGGCCGCATCGTGCAGCGAGGCACCCACCAGGAGCTGATCAAGCTCCAGGGCCCCTACCTTCACGTGGCCAACCTCCAGCTGGTGGACGGCCGCGAGCTCCAGAAGCCGCTCGAGGGGGGTGCCGCATGAGCGCCGAGTCGGAGCGCGCGCGCAGGCTTATCCTCGTCCACCGTCCGCGCGACGACGACGACGAGGAGCAGTTCAAGCCCCTCGAGTGGAACCTCGTCGTGCGGCTGCTCCGGTACGCGCGGCCCGTGCAGCGCAAGCTGCTGATCATGCTCGTCCTGACGGCGATCCGCGCCGCGCAGCTTCCAGCCCTCGTATGGGTGACCGCCCTCGTCATCAAGGGGCCCATCGCGCACGGCGATCTGGCGGGCATCGCCCAGGGGACCCTCGGCTTCACCGCGCTCGCCGTGGTGACCGACGTGATGTTCCATTTCCGGCAGCGCTACGCGCTCGAGATCGGCGAGACCGTCGTGAACGGGCTCCGTTCTGAGATCTTCGAGAAGACGATGCGCCAGCCCATGAGCTTCTTCCACCGCGTGAAGCTCGGCCGGATCATCAGCCGCGTGACGAGCGACGTGGAGGCGGTCCGGGTCGGAATCCAGGACGTGGGCTGGGTGAGCGCCATCCAGTTCGGTCAGATGCTCTTCGCCGCGGTGGTGATGGCCTTCACGGACTGGAGGATGTTCCTGGTGATCGTCTGCATGGCGCCGCTCCTCTGGACGGTGAACAACCACTTCAGGATGAAGCTGAGCCGCCTCTCCCGCGCCTCCGTGGAGAGCTTCAGCCGCGTGACAGCCACCCTGGCGGAGTCGGTCAATGGGATCCGAGTGACTCAGGGCTTCGTCAGGCAGGACACCAATGCCGGCCTTTTCCGGAGCCTCCTCTCCGACCACTCCCGCTTCAACATCGCTCTGGCGCGGACCTCGGCCGTCATCGCTCCGATCCTGGAGCTCAACAGCCAGTTCTTCGTCGCCACGCTCCTCATCTTCGGCGGCTGGCGCGTCTTCCACGGGGCCATGCGCGCGGACGACCTGATCACGTTCTTCCTGCTCGCCAACATCTTCTTCTCGCCGATCACGGTGATCGCCAACCAGTACAACCAGGGCCTGATGGCGATGGCCAGCGCCGAGAGGATCTTCCGACTGATCGACACCCAGCCGGACTGGCAGGATGATCCGGGCGCCGCCGAGCTACCCGACCCGCGGACGCCCGGGGTGTCCACGCCCGTCGGGGCGCGCATCGAGTTCCGCTCGGTTTCGTTCGGATACGATCCGGCCAAGCTCGTCCTGCAGGACGTGGACTTCACGGTCGAGCCCGGCCAGACCGTCGCGCTCGTGGGCCACACCGGCAGCGGCAAGAGCTCGATCATCAACCTAGCCTCGAAATTCTACCTGCCGACCTCCGGGCAGATCCTGGTCGACGGGCGCGACCTCCGGGAGGTCACAAGCCATTCCCTGCACAGGCAGATGGGCATGGTCCAGCAGCAGAACTTCCTCTTCAGCGGATCGCTGATGGACAACATCCGCCTCGGCAAGCCCGACGCGACCGCCGAGGACGTGCGCCTGGGGGCGCAGAGGCTGGGATGCCTCGACATCCTGCAGGACCTGCCGGACGGCCTGGACACCCAGGTGGGAGAGCGCGGCTCCGGGCTCTCCGTCGGCCAGCGCCAGCTCGTGTGCTTCGTGCGGGCGCTGCTTGCAGACCCGCGCATCGTGATCCTCGACGAGGCGACCAGCTCGATCGACGCGCTCACCGAGGACCGCCTGCAGCGTGCCCTCGCCACCCTGCTGCGCGCGCGCACCAGCTTTGTCGTGGCGCACCGGCTCAGCACGATCCGCGGCGCCGACCTGGTGCTCGTGCTGGACCAGGGCCGGATCATCGAGCGCGGCACCCATCCCGAGCTGCTGGCGAGGGGCGGGCACTACGCGGCCCTCTACCGGCAGTTCGTGCAGGTCGACGACAGGGCCTGACGTCCCTGCCGGGACCCACGAAGATTTTACTCGGAAAACGGCAATTTTTCCCTCTATAAAGACATTGCGTACAGAGTAAAAAACCCTAAAACAAAATCACTATGGCCAAAAAACCTGCTCGTAAACCAAACGCCGCATTCATGAAGCCGGTACAGCCGGACACAGCGCTCTCAGCCATCGTTGGCTCGAAGGCCCTCCCCCGCACGGAGCTCACCAAGAAGCTCTGGGACTACATCAAGAAGCACGGCCTCCAGGACAAGAAGGACAAGCGGTCCATCAACGCCGACGCCGCCCTCAAGGTTGTATTCGGCGGCAAGTCGAAGGTCAGCATGTTTGAGATGACCAAGCTGGTCTCCAACCACGTTTCCTGATTTTCGCTAGCGATATCGAATTTGCCGCCGCGGGTGACCGCGGCGGCTTTTTTGCGCCCGGCTGCTAGAGCCCGAGCGCCAGCTCGATTTGGCGGCAGGAGGTCTTGATGATCTCGAGCCGGGCGTGGCGCTTGTTGTTCGCGGCCACGAGGTGCCAGGGCGCCGTCCGCGTGCTGGTGAGCGCCAGCATGTCGCCCACCGCCACCTCGTAGGAACCCCATTTCCTCCGGTTGCGCCAGTCCTCCGCGTTCATCTTGTGGCTCTTGTAGGGAGTCTTCTCGCGCGAGCGGAAGCGCCGCAGCTGCTCCTCCTTGCTGATCTGCAGCCAGAACTTGAGGACGATCACGCCGTGCTCGGTGAGCTCGCGCTCGAATTCATTGAGCTCCTTGTAGGCGCGCCTCCACTCGGCCTCGGTGGCGAATCCCTCGATGCGCTCTACGAGGACGCGCCCGTACCACGAGCGGTCGTAGATCGTCGCCATTCCCGCGCGGGGCACGTGGCGCCAGAACCGCCAGAGGTAGTGGTGGGCCTTCTCCTCGTCGGTGGGCTTCGAGACCGGGATGACCCTGAAGTCCCGCGCGTCGATCGCGTCGGTGAGGCGCCTGATGGCGCCCCCCTTTCCCGCGGCGTCCCACCCCTCGAAAACCCATACCACCGACCGGCGCTCCTGGCCGGCGGCGCGCACGGCTCGGTTGAGACGCCCGAGCCACTTGTCCCGCTTCTTCTCGTAGGAGACCTGAGAGAGCTTGCTCTCGAGGTCGAGCGAGAGGAGCCGGCGAAGGCCCGCGGGCCGCAGCGGAACGACCGGCCGCTTGCGGCGGGGCGCCGCCGCGAGCCGCTTCTGCGCGCGCATGTGGATGCGGAATCGCGAGAGCAGGATGTCCGCGACGGTGAGGTTGCGGCCCCTGGGGTCCTCCGCGTTCACGACGTACCAGGGCGCCCCCGGCTGGTGGGTGGCGCTGCGCATGCGAGCGGCGAGCCGCTCCAGCCGGTCGAAGTCCCGCTGCGCCTTCCAGTCGTCGGGCGTCACCCGCCACGCGGTGCGCGGGTCGGACTCGAGCTCGTGCAGGCGGCTCTTCTGGGAGGCCTTGGAGAGGTTCAGCCACACCTTCACGACCAGCGCGCCCGAGGCCGCCAGCTGCCCCTCAAACCAGAGGAACCGCCTCATCATCGTGTCGAAGAGCGCGAGCTCGCGGGCGCTCCGCGGGTCCTCCCTGAGGGCCTCCGCGTACCAGCCGCCCGCGTATACGTTCATGCGTCCGTTGGCGGGCAGGGTCCTCCAGTAGCGCCACATCGCCGGCCGCTCCCGCTCCTCGTCCGTGGGCTCGTGAAACGCGAAGGTCTCGAACCCGCGGGGGTCCAGCCAGCCGTTGAGGATGTTCACCAGCTCGCCCTTTCCCGAGGCCTCCACGCCCGCGATCATCAGGATCACCGGGAAGGGCGCGGACTTGAGCTCCACCTGCATCCGGATCAGGGCCGCCCGAATGTCCGGCAGCCGCGCCTCGTACGCTTTCTTGGACAGTCGCCGGTCGTCTCCAGTTTTCGGCATTTTGCAGGGGTGTGCGCCGAGAGAAGTGCCTTGTGGGCGCTGAGTTGTCGAGACGTCTCGCTCCCCGGCACCCCGAATTAACACGCTTCTCTCTTGGCGCGAGCGCGGCTTCGGGGCAGGCTGCCCGGTTCAGATGGAATCGAAGGCCGCCACAGGACACGACGGGGGCAACGGGCACACGAGGGCGGTGCTCATGCTGGTGCTCGCCACCGCCTACTGGGGCGTCAGCTTCCCGATCATCAAGGCGATCATGGACCTCGACCGGCGGATGGCCCCCGGTGCCGGGACCTGGTTCGTGGCCGCGGGGGCGCTCGCCCCCCGCTTCCTGATCGCGGCGCTGCTGATGCTGGTCTTCCGCAGGCGGGCCGACGGCCTGCCCACCCGCGCGGAGTGCCTCCAGGGCCTGGGGATCGGTTTCATGACGACGGCGGGCACGCTCCTGCAGACGGACGGGCTGCAGTTCACGGCCGCGTCCACCTCGTCGTTCCTCACGCAGTTCTCGGCGATCCTCATTCCCGCCTGGGTGGCCCTCCACAGCAGGCGCAGCCCGGGGTTCCTCGTGTGGGCGAGCTGCGTGCTCGTGCTGGCGGGCGTCGGCATCCTCGGGCACTTCGACTGGAGGTCGTTCCGCTTCGGCCGGGGCGAGTGGGAGACGCTGCTGTGCTCGCTCTTCTTCACCGGCCAGATCCTTTGGGTGGGCAAGCCGGAGTACGCGGGCAACCGTCCGGGCCCGGTCACCCTGGTCGTGTTCGCCTCGGAGGCGGCCGCGTTTTCGCTGCTGGCGCTCGCCACCGCTCCCAACTTGGGTTCGCTCGCGGCTCCCTGGGCGTCGCCGGCGTGGCTGGGCCTGACCCTCGTGCTCGCGGTGGTCTGCACGATCGGCGCATTCAACCTGATGAACCGCTGGCAGCCGCGGATCTCGTCAACCGAGGCCGGGCTCGTCTACTGCGCGGAACCCCTCTTCACCTCCGTGTTCGTGCTCTTCACCCCGGCCGCGATTTCCGCGGCTGCGGGAATCCGATATGCGAACGAGACCGCGACCTGGTCCCTGCTCGTGGGCGGCGGCCTGATCACGGTCGCCAACGCGGTCATGCAACTGAAGGCCAGGGGCGAAGCCGCCGGCTGAGGGCCCCTGGCCTGCGCTTCGTCAGAAGGAGTAGGACGTGCTCTCGAAGATCCCGCGGCGCATGCCGTACTGCGGGGCGTTGACGCCGACCCCGGTGCCGTTGCGCAGCTCGTAGACCTTGTCGGTCAGGTTCACCACGTCGAGCCGCACCGTCCACACGTGCTTCCTGCTGATCTTGAACGTCTCCTCGGCGCCTATGCTGGCGCTGTAGTACGCGGGCACCGTGCCGCCGTTCGGGATGTTGCTCCCGTCGGGCGCGGTGGAGTCCACGCGAAGGCCCGTCCCGTAGAGGGTGTCGACATAGACCCGGGTGCTTCCCTTTGAGTGCTTCCACACGTAGTCGGCGCCGTAGGACGCCGTGAGGGCCTGGTCATGGTCCAGGAAGATCCAGTGGTCCTTCACGTAGGCGAGGTCCGCCGGAGTGAAGAGGAACTCCGCCGAGTTCCAATCCTTACCCTGCGCCACGTTGTGCGCGAGGTTCAGGTAGGTGGAGAAGCCGCCCCGCGTGTACGAGCCCGTGAACTCGAGGCCGTACACCTTGCCCTGCGCGTAGTTGAAGGCCGACAGGATCAGGGTCTGGCCGAAAAGGCCGTCATCCAGTTGGTTCTTCGCCTTCTTGTAGTAGCCATCGAGCCCGAACGTCAGGCCCTGGGCCGCCTGCAGGCTGAAGCCCGCGTCCAGGTAATCCGAGCGCTCGGAGCGCACCGGGTCGTCCTGGTCCGTCGCGGAGGCGTTGGAGGTCCCGTTGAAGGCGGCGACCGTGCTACCGGTGACATTCTCCACCGGCGGCGGGGTGAAGTAACGGGAATAGCCCGCGTGCACGGTCAGCACGCTGCCCACCTGGTCGATCAGGTTGATCCTGGGGCTCAGCTGAGCCTCCTTGTCGAAGGTGGCGTCGAACTCGTCGAGCCGGGCGCCGTAGTTGAGCGTGAGACTGCTCGTCAGCTTCCACTCGTCCTGGATGTAACCCCCTGCGAAGATGCCGCGCAGGGTCGAGGCGCTCTTGACGGCGAAGAGTGGTCCGTCGGGATTGCCGTTCACGTCGACCGGGAACACGTTGGTGGTGGAATTGGCGTCCACCCGCTCGTCCAGGAACGAGAAGCCCGCCCGGAGCGTGTGGCTGTCTCCCAGGCCGTAGCTTGAGTCACCCTGGAGGCCGCCCGAGAAGAGCTTGCGCTGCACGTCGCTGGCGACGCCGTTGAAATACACGTCACCGACGGGATCGGGGGTGAAGTGAACGCTGCTGGCGCGGCCGAACGCAGATATCTGCAGGTTGAGCTCGCCCGCGGTCCTCTGGTAGGTCGCCACGCCATAGTAGTTCTGCTCGTTCTGGTTCTCGTTGAGCGTGGCGGAGTCGAAGTTCCCGGGAAGCCAGGGCATGCCGTCGGGCGCGGTTCCGGCGGAAAGGCCGGGCCTGTCGGGAACCTGGTAGTCGCTGTCCGACGCGCTGCCCATGAAGGTGAGGCGGCTCTGGTGGTCGAGGATGTATGACAGGTACGTGAACGTCTTGTACTGGCTCGTCGCGTCGTGGATCGGCCTTGCGCCCGGGTCGGGGTTCTCGATGCCGATCTCGTTGTGGTCGTAGCTTGCGTCGGCGTAGTAGGTGAGGTTGCCCTCGGTGCCCCCGAACTCCGCGCTCGGCCGGATCGTGCCGTAGCTGCCGCCGTAGAGGGACGCGCTGCCGCCGTCAGCGAACCCTCCCGACTTGGTCTGGATGTCGACCACCCCGGCGGTCCGGAAGCCGTACTGTGCGGGGAGAGAGCCCGTGATCAGCTGCATGCTCTGCACGAAACGGGGGTCCAGCTCGAGGCCGAAGCCGGTGATGCCCTCCGGCAGGAGCACGTCGTTGATGCGGTACTGGAGGTTGGCGTGCTCGCCCCTCACGTGCAGGTCGCCGTTGGCCGCGGAGTCCTCGGCGACGCCGGGCGCGCGCAGCAGCACCTGGTTGAAGGGCGCGTCGGCGCCCTCCGGCATGTTGAGGATCTGCTCGTCGCTCATCACGAACGAGGTGGCGCCGAGGCTCGGCTGGATCAGCTCGCGGCTCTCGTCGAGTGCGCTGGTCACGACGACCGGGTCAAGCTGCGTCACCGGAGCGGCCGCCCCGGCGGGCGGCGCGGTCTGTGCGCGGGAAACCGCAGCGAGGGCGGTGGCGAGGAGGAGGGGAGAGGTGGCTCTGAAATTCATTGCGGGAAGGGGAGGTTGGGTCTGCGGCTGCGGCGGTGGGCCGCCCATCTTCGCGGCACGCGTCGCGTGCCGGCTGTTCGAGTCTGGGAGGCCCGCGGGGCCTCCGGGTCCGGCTGGGCGCTCCCTGCGGGGGCGCCTGCCTCTGTCGGGCCCTCAGGCCGCCCGAAGGGGCGGCGCCTGCGTGGGCAGATGGAGGTAGCGGGCCTTCTCGCGGGCCAGCTGCTCGAGAATCGGATACCCCGTCGCGCGCAGCGCCCGGGGCGCGCCTTGCGCCGCCAGCAGGACCAGCGCGAGCACGAGGCCCTGGCTGAACAGCGTCACTGCGCAGCCGTCCTCGTCCGCAAGGGCCCCCTGCGAGGGCGGCCCGGCATGGTGCTGGGAAGCCCCCTTGGCGTGCCCGTGGACGCTGTCATGGAGGTCCGGGCTCGAGGAGAGCACCGT
The DNA here is from genome assembly GCA_903919205.1 of uncultured Opitutaceae bacterium. Taxonomy (GTDB): domain Bacteria; phylum Verrucomicrobiota; class Verrucomicrobiia; order Opitutales; family Opitutaceae; genus Palsa-1447. The sequence continues at coordinate 21,002 of CAIXHE010000173.1, forward strand.
CAGGGCAAGCACCAGCGCGATCGCAACGGATGCGACCAGGGAGGTCAGCAGGGACGGGCGTCTCTTGGCGGCTCGGGACACGGGGCCCTAACTTCCCCGGTTTTTCCCTTGGGTCAATGGGAGACTTGGCGGCGGGGCCGACCCCCGGCTGCGGGCCGGCCGTGGGTCCAGGCCCAGCGTGGGGTCCTGCATCCACCGCGGGCCGCTCACCGAGGGGCTTCCCCGGACGAAGAAGCGAAGGGGCTTGTGCGCGTCTTTGGTGATCCCGATGCGCACGCTTGTGCCCACCTCCACCGGGCCGCCGCAAGGCCGCGGGTTCGCCAGCCAGAGCGTCCCTGAGGCGCAGAGATCCGCCCCGTCGAGGCTCCGGTCGATGCCGAGCGCGGCCGCGAGGCAGCCCGGTCCGCTTGCCAGCCTGGGGTCTGTCGCCCCGGTGCGCCTCGTCCGCATCCGCTCGATCCCCTGGAGCGGCTCCAGCGCCCGCAGGAGCACCCCGCCCCCAACGCCCTCGGGCTCCGCGGACACATTCATGGCGAACCACGTCCCGTAGACGAAGTACACATAGGCATGGCCGGGGCGCAGGAACATGGAGTGGTTGCGCTCGGTCCGCCCTCGGAAGCTGTGTGCCGCCGCGTCTCCGACGCCGTAGGCCTCCGTCTCGACGATGCGGCCGCTCATCCGCCCCCAGCGGGAGTCGTGCACGAGGACCTTTCCCAGGAGAAAGCGTGCCAGCTGCGCGGCGTCGGCCGGCAGCTCGGACCTGCGCAGGCGGCGAAGGGAGCCCATAGGGGTATGCGAGACGCCGGGCGCGTGGGGTCAACCGCCGAACGCGAGCACGGCCCTTGGGAGTTGTCAGCGTGAGGCAGGCGTGCCAGAAGGTCTCGACCGAGACCGCTCCATGAAATCCCACCGCAAGGAACTCTGGTTCGAAGTGCCCCAGCGCAGGCAGCTGATCAACATCACGAGCGAGGTGGAGCGGGCGCTGGGGCAGAGCGGGATCACGGAGGGCCTCTGCCTCGTGAACGCCATGCACATCTCCGCCTCCGTGTTCATCAACGACGACGAGCGGGGCCTTCACGCAGACCTGGAGAAATGGCTCGAGCGGCTGGCCCCTGAGAAGCCGCACGGCCAGTACGCCCACAACCGGGGCGAGGACAACGCGGACGCGCATCTGAAGCGAACGATCATGGGCCGCGAGGTCGTCGTCGCGGTGACCGCGGGCCGGCTCGACCTCGGCCCCTGGGAGCAGGTCTTCTACGGCGAGTTCGACGGCATGCGCAGGAAGCGCGTGCTGATCAAGATCATCGGCGCCTGAGCCGGCGCCCGCGGCGTTGCAAGCGCCGGCCGGCGCCCTCATCTCTGCGCCATGAACCTTCGACCCGCGGCGCCCGCCGACGTCCCGCTCATCCTGGAATTCATCCGCGCCCTGGCCGACTACGAGAAGTTGAGCCACGAGGTCGAGGCCACCGAGGCGGGCCTCGCCGGCACGCTCTTTCCGGGGGAGGGAAGCCCGGCCGCGGAGTGCCTGCTCGCGTTCGAGGGCGAGGAAGCCGCAGGCTTTGCGATCTACTTCACCACCTACTCGACCTTCCTGGCCCGGCCCGGCCTTTATCTGGAGGACATCTTCGTGAAGCCGGCCCTCCGCGGCCGCGGGCTCGGGCGTGCGATGATCCTCCACCTAGCCCGCCTCGCGAACGAGCGCGGCTGCGGCCGGATGGAGTGGTCGGTGCTCGACTGGAACGAGCCCGCGATCCGGTTCTACGAGTCGCTCGGGGCTCGGCGCATGCAGGAGTGGACGACCTGCCGCCTCTCCGGGGAGGCGCTCACGCGCCTCGCCTAGCGGTTCGGTTCCAGCGCGCGTCAGCCGGCCGCAGCCGACGCTCCCGGCCCGCTCACGTTCCCGAGTGGGGAATCATGTATCCCTTGCCCGGCACGCTTACGATCCATGGATGGCCCGGCTCGCGGTCGCCCAGCTTGGAGCGCAGGCGCCAGATGTGAGTGTCGAGGACGTGGGAGTCACCCGATACGACCCCCCAGATGCGGTCCATGATGTCGTCCCGGGAAATGGGCTGGCCCCGGGACTCGCCGAGCAGGTGCAGCAGCCGGAAGTCGGTGGGGGAAAGCCGGACGGCGACGCCTCCCCGGTCCGCCGTGACTGACCGAAAATCGACCCGGAGGTCTCCGAGGTGCAGCTCCTGCACCGCCGCCTTCTCCTGGAACCGCCGGAGAAGGGACCGGATGCGGGCGGTGAGCTCGGCCGCGCTGCACGGTTTGCCCACATAGCCATCCGCCCCGGCGTCCAGGCCCTTTACCCGGGAATCCAAGTCGTTGACTCCCGTGATCATAAGCACCGGGAACCCAAATCCCCGGCGCTTGAGCTCGTGGAGGACCTCGAAGCCGGTCATCCCCGGCATATCGATGTCGAGAATCAGCAGGTCTGGTGCGCCCAGGTCGACCCGGGCGAGGGCCTCGGAGGGATCCCCGAACTCCTTCACCGTATAGCCATCAGTCAACAACGTGGAGGAAAAGGCCTTACGAAGGTCCGAATCGTCGTCCAGAAGCCAGATTTCGGGCGGGTGTTGCATCAGAATGAGCGGGCCTTTGGGAAGGGTGTCAGGGGCTCCCCCGGAGTATTACGCGTTTGTGAGTACAGGGGTCGAAGCGCCGGTCCGATTGAAGGTGGGAATGAGATTCCTTCCGTTCCCTTCGTTATGCGCCGACACCCTTGAATGCGAGCCTGTAAGGGGCCTCTCTGGCCGGGATGGCCTGTAACTTATTGATGACAATCGGCATCAATATCCCCGCCTTGACTCTTTCTCCATGAAATCGATGACCCTCACACGAAAGATCGCCCTCGGGTTTTTCGGGCTGATCCTGATCACGGCGGTCATCGGCTTTTCGGTCGTTTCCAGCATGCGCCTCGTGCGCAATTCCGCGCGCACCCTTGCCTCGGCCTATATGCCCGAGGTCGATCTCTCGCGCAATCTCGAGCATCACCTCTTTGCGATTCAGGTGGGCATACGCAGCTTCGGAATCATGGGCGACTCCGGCTACATGCGGGATGTCCGCAAGGCTCAGGCGCTGGTCCGGCAGGACCTTGAGGAGGCGCGTGTGCTGGCCGCAGCGCATCCCGAACTCGGCAAGCTGCCGGCGTTTCTGGCGGAGATGGCGGCCGGCATGAAGGCCTACGATGAGGGAATCGATGCCACCGAGGCCAAGTTCACGGTCATTAACACCAACCGTGCCAGGCTCGAGGACGAGGCCGCCGCCTGGAGCGCCAACATCAACCAGCTGGTCGCGAACCTCCGGGTCGCCGTCATGAAGGACGCCAAGCCGGGTGCCGCGGCGGGATCCCTTGGCGACGACTTCCAGAAGCTGGCGGCCGCGGAGGACATTCGTAACCTCGGCAACGACGTGCGCAGCTCGGTGTACCGCGCGCAGTTCCTTCGCGATCCTGCGGCCTACGACGCCTGCCTGAAATCATTTGAGCCCATCGAGGATCATTTTGCCGACCTGATGGGCCTGCTCACCGAGCAGGCGGACATCGACCAGCTGAACGGCGTCATCAAGCACGCCTTGTCCTACCGGGACTCCATCAAGGCCGTCCGCGCAGAGGCGGTTGCGCTCGCCGAGGTCGCCCGCCTTCGGCTGATCGCCGCGGAAAAGGTGAGGGGACTGGCCGGCTCGATGGCCTCGACGGGACTGAAGCGTACCATCGACGCGGCCGACGGCTCGGAGGCCCAGCTTTCACAGGCGTCGTCTTGGACCCTGGCCGGCGTGCTGGCCGCGATCCTAGTCGGAGTCGTCGGCTCCGTCGCGCTCACCCGGAGCACGAAGCGCATCCTCACCCATATAGCCGACGGCCTTGCCGAGATGGCGCAGCAGGTAGCCTCCGCCGCGGGGCAGGTTTCCGCCTACAGCCTCTCGCTCTCCGAGGGCTCGAGCCGGCAGGCCGTGAGCCTGGACCAGTCGAGCAGCTCCCTGAAGACGATGTCGTCCATGGCCAAGCGCACGGCCGACGGCGCGGTGCAGGCGAAGGAGCTCGCGGGCCAAACCCGGTCCTCCGCCGATGCGGGAAGCGCCCACATGAAGGAGATGCGCAGCGCGATGGACGCCATCAAGTCCTCGTCCGACGAGATCTCCAAGATCATCAAGGCGATCGACGAGATTGCCTTCCAGACCAATATCCTCGCCCTCAACGCCGCGGTGGAGGCTGCGCGCGCGGGGGAGGCCGGGCTCGGGTTCGCGGTGGTGGCCGACGAGGTGCGAAGCCTCGCTCAGCGCTCGGCCAAATGTGCCAAGGAGACGGAGGTTAAGATCGCCGACGCGATCCGCAAGAGCGACCACGGCGTCGTCATCTCCGTGAAGGTGGCCGAGGAGCTCTCGGGCATCCTGGACAAGGCCCTCCAGATGGACGCGCTGATCGCCGAGATGGCCAAGGCCACGGCGGAGGAGAACGAGGGCATCGCCAGGGTCAACGATGCGGTGTCCGAGATCGACGGCATAACGCAGGCGAACGCCGGGCAGGCCGAGGAGGGCGCCGCGGCCTCCAAACAGCTCAACTCGCAGGCCAAGGCGATGCAGGTGGCGATCGACGAGCTCCGGCACCTGGTGGTGGGCCACCCCGAATCGGAAGGCGGCCGGAAGGTCCGCGCGGCCGAACCCGTGCGCCGGCGGGCGTCCACGGCCGCGAGGCCGCCTGCGCGCGCCCCCAAGCCTCCAGCCTCTCGCAGCGCGCCCGCTCCCGAGGTGGAGAACGCGCACTTCGGCGCCTGAGGCCCCAGCCCGGCCTCTAGGCCTGCTTCGCGGCGGGAACGCCGGACCGCGGCCAGAGGTGGCCCGCGATCACGAGGGCCAGGTCCAGGATGAAGATGGAGATCACGACGCAGTCCGCGGCCACGACGGCGGGGCCCTGCGCGAGGAACTGCTCGGCCCCCCAGACCACGAACGCGAACCCGAGGAGCACGCCCTTCAGGGTGTCCCTCCACCGGCCGCGCAGTCCGAGCTGCAGGCAGATGAAGGACGTGCCCGCGAAGACGAGCGCCAGCGCCTGCACCTGCACATGGCGCTGGGTGAACGCGAGCCGGGACCAGAGGTCCGATCCCAGCAGGAAGGCCAGGGCCGCTAGGGCCATCAGGAAGAACAGGGCGCTCAGGGCCCGCCAAAACGTGCTCATGGGGTCCAGCAAGGATGCCGAGCGCTGTGTATTGGCAAGGAATTGCTCGCGGTTTGCCGCGGCATAGTAGCTGCTGGCCCCGGACAGCTCCATGCCCGACGAATCAAAGCCCACCGACGACGACCTGGCGTGGCTGCGCCAGACCTTCCGGCTGGCCGAGGCCTCGCGGGCCGCGGGAAAACACCCCTTTGCGGCGATCGTGGTCGATGGCTCGGGCCGCAAGGTCTCCGAGGCGGGGAACAACTCGCTTCCACCGGAAGGCGATCCCACCCAGCACGCCGAGGTGGTGGCCGCGGCCTCGGCGGCGCGCCTCGGGGAGCCGTCCTCGCTTCGCGGCGCAACGCTCTACTCGAATGCCGAGCCCTGCTGCATGTGCGCCGGGGCGATCTACTGGTGCAACATCGGAAGGGTGGTGTACGCGCTCTCGGAGGAGAACCTCCTCAAGCTCACCGGCAACCACCCTGAGAACCCCACGCTCTCGCTCTCATGCCGAAGGGTGTTCGCCTCCGGCCAGCACGCGGTGGCGGTGGTGGGCCCCTGCCTCGAGGACGAGGCCTCCCGGGCCCACGAGGGATTCTGGAAATGAGGCCCCGGCGCCCTCAGGGCCCCGACACGTTGCCCCCGAAGAAGGACAGCCCCAGCCGCGCGGCCATGTAGCGGACCCAGAGCACGAGGCTGACGATCACGACGATCGCCACGAAGCCGGCGACGAGGCGCCGGCGCCGCACGGCGGACCCGTCGGAGTAGGGGTCCTCGAGCGAGCGGGTCGCCCCCGGCGGAAGGGTCGCCAGGCGTGTGAGCGCCGCGCCAAAGGCGATGTTGATCTTCACGCGACCGTTGATCGCCCAGCCGGTGCCCTCGAGGATCGGCCCGAGCGTGCGCTGGCGAAGCTTGAGCGCGGCGATCAGCATCGACGGAAGCGAGATCACGAGCACGAGGCCGACCACGACCAGCGGCAGTTGCCAGGCGGGCAGGTCCACGAACTTCGTGAAGAGCGCGGCGATGAAGGTGCCGATCGATCCGATCGCGACGCCGATCCCGGTGATCAGGGCCAGGTCGAAGCGCTTCGGCTCGGGCTTCGCCCTGTCCGCGTTCGCAGCTGTGACGGCCGCCGTCTCCAGGTGGGCGCTCTCCCGCGCGTCCGCGTCGGCGGCGCGACGGGCCACCATCTGGTCGATCATCCGGATCAGCTTCTTGTACGGGGACCAGAAGGCCTCCCGGATGCTGATCGGGTTGTCGACAATGCCGGTGACGACCGCGTACCAGAGCCGGCCCTGGCGGTCGTAGAAGACGCCGTTGCGGCCCACGAAGAGGTACTCCCCGTCTCCCTGCGTGAAGCAGGCAGCAATCGTCATCTTGGAGCCGTCGGCCCTCGAGCAGGCGCAGTAGGCGATGTAGGCGCGGCTCATCGCGGCCAGGGGGCTGGCCCCATCGACCCGGATGCAGAGCTCGGTGGATCGGCTGTCGAGGAAGAGGGTCCCGGCCTGGAACGCCGCGAAGTGGCCCGGCGAGTAGAAGTCGGCGAAATTGACGAAGTTGCGCAGCAGAGTCCTCAGGTCGCGGTAGAAGCGCGCGAGGCGCTCGACGTCGCCGATCGCGTTGAACTCGGGCTCCAGCGCCCGGTCCTTGGCCACGAGCTCGGCCAGCGCGGCCCGGCCGCCGCCGGCCAGGATCTGCTTGGCGCGCGCGAACCCGACCTTCTCGACCGCGCCGCCGGTCTTTCCCGCAAGCCATGACTCGAACGCCGCGAACTTGGCGTTCAGGGCCGACCACTCCTCGGCGGAGAGGCTCGTCTTTCCCGGCCCGAAGACCGGGGCCACCGCCTTCTCTCGCAGCGCGGCCATCTCCGGGGCCCACGAGGGGTTGAGGCCCTCGGTGAGCGGCAGGGGCTGCCCGGCACCCACCCGAGCGAGAGGGAAGCCGCGCACCTCCTCGACCGACATCCCCAGATCCTTCGAGGCGAGCCCCACGTAGTCCGCCTCGGAGCGGTTGAGGGCCGGCAGGGCCCGCGGGTCGTACGCCACCAGCCGGCAGCGGGCGAAGTAGTCCTCCACCTTGGCGCGCACCGCGCGCAGGGCGCCGCAGGCGGCGTCGGTGCCGTCGCCCAGGACCGCGATCGCCTGCGTCCCGCTCAGCTCGGTCCACTCGACGAACGCTGCGAGCTGCGAGAAGAATTCGCCGATCGCGCCGGCCGTGACCCCCGAGGATCCGGTCCCGCGCGAGGAGCTGCCGATCGACGCCATGATGTCCTTGATGATGGCCTGCATCTCGGGGCTGTCCGTGGACTCCGGGGGGATGATGCCGTCCCCGTTGATCGGGTTGGCCGCCAGAACCTTCGCGGTGTCGGTGGCTTCGGCCACGGTGATCGAGCCCGCGTCGCTGCGCGCCAGGCTTGCGAGTATCTGCCGCGCCGAGCCGAGCAGGATCCGGCCGGCCTCGGTCTCTGCGTTGATGGCGGAGAGGGGAAGGCGGTCGCCGCCGCGCAGGACATCCCCGGGGTCCTTGAGCCGTGAGGCCGCCCACTTGACCGCCGCGATCACGTCGGGCGCGCCGACGCGGCCGTCCCCATCGGTGTCGATCATCGCCAGGGTCTTCTCGTCGATCTCGAGGCCCCTCACCGGGCAGCTGAGGGCCACCCAGAGCTTCTGGTCGAGCTGGTCGAGCGCGAGCACGTCGGCTCCGGTCTCGAGGGACACCTGGTCGAGGCCGCCCGTGCGGAAGAACTTCCAGGCGTGGCCGGGCTGGGATGGGGAGGGCATGCGTTCCGGGTGGTGGGGGAGGGAGGGTGGTCGGGAGCGGCTCGACCCTGTAGGCAAGCCGGGCGCCCGTCAGCCTCTTTTCTCGGCGCGTGGGGGTGAGATCCCGCGGGGTGCCACCCGGGCGGCGGTCCGGACCGTCCCCGGCGACGGACGCGGCTGCCGGGTGGGTGATTGCCCCATGGTGAAAGCCGTCCCACGGGCCGATCCTTGGCTCGGATGCCGAACAGCAACCTGAATGAGGAACGTCGTAGTCCGGGGCTGGATCCCAACTCACCGTCAGCGCGGGAGGCTGGAGCCGTGCCGAGCCCCTACGGCGGGACTTCGGCATTGGCCGATCCGGATGCGGAGATCGAGCGGGCGCTCCGGGATTCCGAGACCCGCTACCGGAGGCTCTTCGAGGCCGCTCGCGACGGCATCCTGATCCTGGACGCCGATGCCGGACAGATTGTCGACGTGAATCCGTTCCTGCTCGACCTGCTGGGGTTTTCCCGGGCGGAGGTGATGGGGCGGACGATCGGGGAGCTGAGCCCCTTCCGGGACCTCGTGCAGAACCGGGCCGTCCTCGAGCGGCTCAAGGAAACGGGTTATGTCCGCTACGAGCACCTGCCGCTCCAGACCAAGGACGGCGGCCGGGTCGCCGTCGAGTTTGTGTGCAACGTCTACCAGGCGGGCGGCTCCCGGGTCATCCAGTGCAACATCCGCGACATCACCGAGCGCAAGCGGCTCGAGGCGCGGCTCGATCTGCTCGATGCGTGCATCTCGAACCTGAACGAGGTGGTCCTCATCACGGAAGCCCTTCCCCTCGAGGAGCCGGGCCCAAGGATCGTGTTCGTGAACGCCGCCTTCGAGCGGGTGACCGGATACACGCCCGCGGAGGCGATGGGGCGCAGTCCCCGATTCCTCCAGGGAAAGGGAACCGACCGGGCGGTGACGCAGGAGGTGCGCGACGCGCTGGAGCACCGACATCCGATCCGGAGGCAGGTCCTCAACTACCGCAAGGACGGCTCCCCCTACTGGTGCGAGATCGACATCGTCCCGATCCTCGGGGCCGGGGGTGCCTGCGAGCATTTCGTCTCGATCCAGCGGGACGTCACGGAGAGCAGGAAGGCCGAGCAGCGGTTTCGGCGCCTGGTGGACTCGAACGCGCAGGGAGTCATGTTTTGGGACGACAACGGGCTTATCACCGGCGCCAACGACGCGTTCCTCTGCCTCGTCGGCTACACGAGGGAAGCGCTCGCGGCCGGCCGGATGAACTGGCGGGCGATGACGCCCCCCGAGTTTGCAGAGGTGGACAAGCGCGCGGTCGAGCAGGTGGCGGCCACCGGCATCTGCGTGCCCTATGAGAAGGAACTGATCCGGAAGGACGGGGCGCTCGTGCCGGTCCTGATCGGGGCCGCGGTCTTCGAGGACAGTTCCAGGGAGGGGGTCAGCTTCATCGTCGACCTGACCGAGCGCAAGCGGCTCGAGCGTCAGTTCCTGCGGGCCCAGCGCATGGAGGGCATCGGGACGCTGGCGGGCGGCATCGCCCACGACCTCAACAACATCCTGGCGCCGATCCTCATGATCGCGCCCATGCTCAGGGACAACCTGGAACACTCCGAGAGGGACGGGTTCATCACCATCATCGAGCAATCCGCCAAGCGGGGCGCCAGCATCATCAAGCAGCTGCTAACCTTCAGCCGCGGATCCGAGAGCGTGCGCGGCCCCGTCCAGGCACGGCACCTGGTGAAGGAGATGGCCACCATCATGCGCGAGACCTTCCCGAGGGAGATCACGATCGAGACCGACGCCTCGGCCGATCTGTGGCCGATCACGGCGGACGCGACGCAGATCCACCAGATCCTCATGAACCTGTGCCTGAACGCCCGCGACGCCATGCCGGTGGGCGGGACGCTGACGCTGGCGGCCAAGAACGTGGTCGCCGGTCCGGATGGGCTCGGGCTTCTGCCGAAGGCAGCCGAGGGGCACTACATCTGCCTCACCGTGTCCGACACCGGCGAAGGCATCCTGCCCGAGAACCTCGACCGCATATTCGAGCCGTTCTTCACCACCAAGGAAATCGGCAGGGGAACGGGCCTTGGGCTCGCGACCGTCCTCGGAATCGTCAACGGACATGAGGGCCACGTGACGGTGTACAGCGAGCCTTCCAAGGGCACCTCGTTCAAGGTGTTCTTGCCGGCGATCAGCGCCACACCCAGCGTCCCGGCGAGGGCGGGCCGCCGGCCGCCGGCGGGCAGGGGTGAGTTGATCCTGATCGTCGACGACGAGCCGCTCATACGCACGGCCCTCGCGTCTGTGCTCACGACGGACAACTACCTCGTGCTGTCCGCCGCCGACGGCCTCGAGGCGGTGAACCTCCTCGTGTCGAACCAGGAGGCCGTAAAGCTCGTGATCACCGACATCATGATGCCCGGGATCAACGGGGTCGCGCTCCTGCGCGCGCTGCGCGGCATCAAGCCCGGGCTCGCGGCCATAGCCGCGAGCGGGCTTCATGACGGCAACCGCCGCGAGGAACTGGCGCTGCTGGGCGTCACCGGCGTGCTCGAGAAGCCCTTTAGTCCCAGCGAGGTCCTGGAGGCGGTGCGCCGGGCGCTCCCGCCGGACCCGAATGCGGCGGGGGGACCCGCGGCCGAGCCTGCGGCCGGCTGAGGCGGGCCTCCGGGACGGTTGCGAAGGGGCAGCATCCCTTTGACGGGCGTGCGCGTACTGTCAGGGTGGCCCGCCTACCGAGACCTCGCTTCCTCCTCGCAGCCGCGCTGGCCCTGGGGCTCGTGGGCGGCTTGCCTGCGCATGCGGGCCCCGCCGCGGCGGGTTCAGCCGGGTCGCCGACCGACAGCGCCCGCTGGTCGGCCCTCCTTGCGGAGGGCCAGGCGGCGGAGGATCGCCTAGACCCGGAGGCCGCCCTGCGCGCCTACCTCCGGGCGTCGGCCGAGCGCCCGCGCGACGTGGCCGTGCTCCTGAAGGTCGCGAAGGAATACTCCGACTCCACGCTGGTCTGCGGTGATCCTGAGGCGAACCGCCGCAGCATCGCGCGGGCCCTCGAGTACTCGAGGCGGGCCGAGGAGCTCGACCCGAACAACGCGGTGGCCCTGCTGTCGATCGCCGTGTGCTATGGGAAGCTCGGCCTCTATGGCGGCGTGCGCGAGAAGCTGGCCTGCGCCCGGGAGGTCAAGGCCTATGCGGAGCGGGCGGCAGCGGCCGACCCGGGCTACGCCTACGCCCACCACGTGCTGGGGCAGTGGGAGTACGAGGTCGCTTCGCTCGGGGCGACCAAGCGCTTCCTGATAGACCTGATCGGCGGGGGACTGCCGCCAGCCTCCACCCACGAGGCGGTCGCCCACCTCCAGAAGGCGGTGGACCTGGAGCCCACCGTGATGGCCCACCGGCTGGCGCTCGGGTGCGCCTGCGCCGCCGACGGAGACAAGGACCGGGCCCGCAAGCTCTTCCGTGAGGTGCTCTCGATGCCCCGGCGCGAGATCTACGACGCCGACTGCCAGCGGCAGGCCGAGCGCGAGCTCAAGGCGCTCTAGCCCGCAGGTCGGTCTGGACCGCGGCCACATACTGGTCGACGAAGCGCCGGCCGTCGACGGCCTGGACCAGGGTCACGGTGGCCACGCCGAGCGGGGGCTTCGCGGTCGCCGAGCCCACGACGGTGCGCCCGTAGCTGCTGCCATGGTCGATGTCCACGTCCATGGAGACCTCGAGGGTCGACTTCACGAGCGTGGGGTCGGCGATGACGGCGGCCCCGAGCTCCTCCCAGAGGGGAAGCCCGAGACCCGAGTTGCGCGCGAGATAGTCGCCCGCGGGGGTGCGGTGCTCCTGGATCCTCTTTAGGAGGGCGGCGTCGAAGACGTAGGCGTCGCTCACCTCCGCGTACGCGGTGATCGAGGCCCAGGGGGCCGCGAGCGTGATGTGGGCCGCCTCGGGGTCGAAGATGATGTTGAAGTCGGAGTGGAACCCGTCGGCCGGTCCCACCTGGGTGACGGCGCCGCCCATGAACATGAGGCGCTTGGCCAGTCCCGCGAACTCCGGGTCGAGCCCGATTGCCAGCGCGAGGTTGGTCATCGGGCCGCCTTCGAAGATCGTGACCTGGTGGGGATGGGCGTGAACCTGGCGGATCATGAAGGCCGCCGCGGTCTCCCCCGTGACCTTGGTGTGAGGCAGGCCGTCGACCGGCGTCGCCACCTTGTAGGGCTCCAGGGGATGGCTGCTGGGAAAGTGCGCCGGATCGTTCCAGGCGCCCTTCCAGAAGATGAAACCGTGCGACTGCTCCCAATGAATCATGCGCTCGCGCGTGTTCACCAGGGGGAACACCGCGCCGTTGCACACCGGGATGTCCTCGGCGCCGATCTCCTCCAGGTAGCGCAGGAGGTTCGCCGCGCCCTCGTCCCGCCAGCAGTCCCCGGTGACGGTCGTGAGCCCTATCACCTTCACATGCGGGGAGGCGAGGAGCGGCATGAGGGCCGCCTGACCCACGTAGCTTCCCGGTGCGTTCCAGTCGTTGTCCACGATCACCAGCTCGTCCGAGGCGTCGTGCGCGAACGCGAGGCCGAAGGGTGAGCAGAGGAGGGCCGAGAGGAGGGCAAGGTAGGGGCGGTGCAGGGTCACGGTCATCCGGGTAGCAGGCCCCGTGCCGCGGCGCCTCAGCGGGTGCCGCCGAGCGCCTCGGCGCGCAGGCCGACGCGCTTGAGCAGGCCCTCGAGCCTCGCGAGCTCGTCCGCGGACAAGACCTCGAAGATCTCGGACACCGCCCGCGCGTGGGCCCCGAATACCGGCAGGATGAAGGCGCGCCCCGTGGGCGTGAGGTCGACCAGCCGGACCCGGCGGTCGCCCGGGGCCGCCACGCGGCTCACCAGGCCCCTCGCGTGCAGGCGGTCGACGGCGATGCTGATGGAACCGGGAGTCAGATGGACGCGCGGGCCGATCGTGTTTACGGGCAGGGGGCCCTTGTGGAGCAGAACCTCGAGCACCCGGAAGTCCGAGTCGCACAGACCGGCCTCCTCGAGGCAGAGCCGCGCGCGCGCCGCGATCGCGTGGAAGGCCTTCAGCATCACGAGCCACGCGTGCACGCCCGGGGCGGCCGCGCCGGCGCCTGCGGGTCGACGTTTTGGTTTCACTTGATAAATATTGGCATCAAGTATATTGATGTAAAGATAAACATGAACATCCTCCCCCAGCAAGAGACCGGCCCGGCGGCGGGCCCCGCCACCCGGGCCATCGAGGTGGGCGTCGACAGCTTCGCCGCGGCCGAGGACGCCGTGGGCGCGTCCGACAGCCTGCGCAACCTGGTCGCCCAGATCGAGCACGCCGACCGGGTCGGCCTCGACGCATTCGGGGTGGGCGAGCACCACCGGCGCGAGTTCCTGGACTCGGCGCCCGCGGTGATCCTGGCGGCTGCGGCCTCGCGCACCGAGCGCATCCGGCTCTCCAGCGCCGTCACGGTGCTGAGCGCCTCGGACCCCGTGCGGGCCTACCAGAGCTTCGCCACGCTCGACCTGCTCTCGCGCGGGCGGGCCGAGATGATCGTCGGCCGCGGGTCCTTCGTGGAGTCGTTCCCGCTCTTCGGACTCAAGCTGCAGGACTACGACGAGCTCTTCGAGGAGAAGCTGGACCTGCTGCTCAACATAAGGGAGAACGAGCACGTGCACTGGTCGGGCAGGCACCGGCCGGCCCTGACGGGCCAGGGCGTCTACCCGAGGGCCCTCCAGTCGCCGCTCCCCGTGTGGCTCGGAGTCGGCGGCACGCCCGAGTCCTTCGTTCGCGCGGGTGCCCTCGGGCTGCCGCTCATGATCGCGATCATCGGGGGTGAGACGCGTCGGTTTCGCCCGCTGGTCGACCTCTATCGCGAGGCGGGCAGGCAGGCGGGCCACTCGCCGGAGCGCCTCCGGGTGGGGGTCCACGCCCTCGGCTACGTGGCGGAGACGACGCAGCAGGCCGTCGATGACTTCTTCCCGGGCTACGCGCGCACCTTCACCGAAGTGGGCCGCGAGCGGGGCTGGCCACCGGTCACTCGCAGGCATTTCGAGGCGCTCAGAAGCGCGCACGGCGCCCTCCTCGTCGGCGACCCGAAGGAGGTCGCCGCCAAGGTCCTCGAGCACAGCCGCGCCCTCGGCGGGATCTCCCGCATCAGCTTCCAGATGAGCGTGGCCACGCTTCCGCATGCGAAGCTGATGCAGGCGATCGACCTGCTCGGGTCGGCGCTTGCCCCGGCGCTACGGGCATCCTGAGGCTCGCGCCCGGGGGGTGGCACGTCCCGTGCTCCCCGGGCGGCCATGGACCGCTCCCTCCTGCGACGCACGGCGTCCACCGCCGTCCTGTGCTGGCTGCTCCTGTCCTCCGCCCATGGCGCCCCCACGCAGGCGTTCATCAACGGCCTGCCCAAGGCGGAGCTGCACCTTCACTTCGAGGGCTCGCTCGAGCCCGAGGAATACCTGGCGCTCGCAGCCCGAAACGGCCTCCCGCGGCGCTACGCGGACGCCGACGCGGTCCGCCAGCGCCTGCGGCACGCCACCGACCTGAACACCTTCATCGAGGTCTACGAGGAGATGCTCTCGGCGATGCACACCCGGGAGGACTTCCGGGATGTTGCGCTCGCCTGCTTCGGCCGGCTGCACGGCGAGGGGGTCGTCCATGTGGAGATGTTCTTCGATCCCCAGATGCACACGACCCGCGGGATCGCG
>CAIXHE010000174.1 GCA_903919205.1 uncultured Opitutaceae bacterium
CCGATAGAGGCGCAGCCCCTCGTCCATGTACTTGCGGACGCCGTATCCGGCCCCATAGATCTGGGCCAGGGTGCATACGGCGTCGAGCTCCCCCTGGTCCGCCGCCTTGCGCAGCCAGAAGACCGCATCCTCCGGGTCCGCAAAGCCCGTGGCGGGCGTGTTGCTATCGGCCATGATGCGATCGGTCGCGTACATCACTCCCAGATGGTACTCGGCCCGGCCCAGGCCCTTGGCCGCCGCGACTTGGAACCACTGCGCGGCCTCGATTTCATTCACCGGAACGGTTTCGCCGTTGAGGTAGATCTCTCCCAGCCTGTTGGCGGCGGCGGCGTCCCCGGCTCCCGCCTTTGTCCGAAGGTCATCGAGGGCGGCCTGAGTATCAGCAAGGGCCAAACTGGGAACAAGAAGCAACGCAACGAGCGCTCGTCTCATCGTAAAATAAAATTAGGGGCCGTTTGCGGCGGCGAGCAAAATGTGGACTCGAGCCCCGTGGGTTCGGAAGGGGCAAGCCGTGGACGCGGGATCAGGGCCCCAGCATCGCCCGTGCGGAGGCCTCGTCCGGGGCCACCACGCGCTCGACGCCGGTCTTCGTCTGGACCTCGTAGAGGTTCGTCTTGCCGATGACCTTCACGAGCGTGACCCGGCCGATCTCGACCGCCGCAGCCGCCTCGGGCGCCTCGCCCTTCGGGGAGAGGCTCTGCTCGACCACGAGCGAGCCCGCGGCGGCCTCGGTCTTCAGGTCGAACTCGAACAGTCCCTTCCACGAGTTGATGATGTGGAAGGTGCCCTGGTGCGTGTCGTGGTTCCAGGTGAAGCCGTTGATCACGACCTGGTGGCCCACGTTGCCGCCGGACCAGGGATGCTCGCCCACGAAGCCCGGCGGCAGGTCCTGCCAGACCTCCCGCGGGAAGGAGGCGAGGACGGGGCGGCCCTTGCGGATCTCCTGGCGCACCCACTCGAACGGCTCGTACTTGGGCGACCAGGTGTGGAAGATCGGCTGCGGCGTGAAGGCCGTCATCATGACGATCAGGTTCGGGTAGTAGCTCGGGCTCTTCCAGGGCTCCATCGGGTCCGCGTTGTTGATCACCTTGTAGATGGCGACGTTGTCCATGTAGAAGCCGGCGATATCGAGCCAGTGCACGCGGGCGTAGACCATGCAGGTCGCCCCGATCTGGTCGCGCTCGATGTTCGGGGGGTTCAGCTGCACGGTCTCGAGCGAGCCCTCGAGCGTGTTCGTGGCGATCGTCTTCTTCACCTGCACCGGCTCCTTCACGATCGTGACCCGGGAGTTCCCGTGGGCGAGCGGGCTGGAGAGGCTGAGCTCCCTCAGGAATGCCAGGTCCTCGGCGCCGAGCGAGGAAATCGGGATCAGGGTCCTGTGGCCGTCCGCGAACAGCACCACGGCGTAGGCGGGATCGATGCGGGCCTTGACGGCCGTCTCGAACTGGGCCGAGACGGCGAGGAGCGGGCCGGCGAGAAGCAGCCAAGCGAGGGCGAGGCAGGCGCGGAGGGTGCGGGTGGGCATGGTCCGGTGGCGGCGGGGCAGGGGCGAGCCTGGGAAGGCGCGCCGGGGCGCTTCAAAAACAAAACTCATCCCTACGCAAGAAGACGCGGAAAAACCCGTCAGGCGAGCGGCGAGAGCCGCACCGCCTGCGCCTGCGCCCGGAGCGCCACCTCGGCCGCCTTGAAGGCGTGGGCCTGCGTCATCGCGTGCTCGGTGCGGTGCAGGCAGTCGAGGATCAGCTCGCCGAAGAAGCGGTAGCCCACCTTGCCCGAGACGGCCAGGTGGCGCTCGCCGCGCTGGTCGGCGATGTAGACGTGGTCGCCGACCGGGTCGCGGGCCAGGTCCACGTACTTGCGCAGCTCGATCGTGCCCGTCGTTCCGAGGATGAAGGTCCGGCCGTCGCCGAAGGCGCCGAGGCCGGCCGGCGTGAACCAGTCCACCCGCACGTAGTTGACGGCGCCGTTGTCGCCGACCAGGCACGCGTCGCCGAAGTCCTCGAGCTCGGGTTTGTCCATGTTCGCGAAGTTGCCGACGGACGAGCGCGCGACCGTGGCGTCCTTTGCGCCGGAGTAGGCGAGGAACTGCTCGAACTGGTGGCTGCCCAGGTCGCAGAGGATCCCGCCGTACTCGGCGCGGTTGAAGAACCACGCGGGCCGGCCCGCGCGGTTCAGGCGGTGCGGCGCCAGGTTGACGACCTGGATCACGCGGCCGACGGCGCCGTCGGCCACGAGGTCCGTCGCGGCCATGGCCGCCTCGTTGTGCAGGCGCTCGGCATAGTAGACCATGAACTTGCGGCCGGTGCGCGCCGCGGTCGCGCGGGCCTCGGCCAGCTGCTCGAGCGTCGTGAAGGGGGGCTTGTCCGAGAAGTAGTCGCGGCCGGCCTCCATCACCCTGCAGCCGATCGGGCCCCGCAGGTTGCTGATCGCCGCGCACGCGACCAGGCGCACGTCGGGGTCGCCGAGCACCTCGTCGAGCGAGCGGGCCGCCTTCGCCTGGGGGTAGGCCCGCTGGAACGCGCTCACCTTGGCCGGGTCCGGGTCGTAGACCCAGCGCAGCGTCGCCCCGGCCTCGAGGAGGCCGTTCGTCATGCCGTTGATGTGCCCGTGGTCCAGGTGCACGGCCGCGAACACGAACTCGCCGGGCCCGACGACGGGGTTCGGCTTGCCGCGGGGCGCGTAGGCCATGCCGTCGGCCTTCTGGAAGGCGCCGTCGGCGAGCGCGCGCGGGATCGCGGCGCCGGCGGCCAGGGTGGCGAGGCTCGTGGAGAGGAAGGTGCGTCGGTTCATGGGCGTGGGCCGGGGCTCGCGGGCTCGTGCCGGGTTCCTACCACACGGGCGCGAACTTCGAGCGGCCGTCGCCCTGGTGGACGACGGGGCCCGACCGGAGGATCCGGTAGTCGCTGTAGGGGATCGTCGAGAGTCCGCCGGTCTTGCGCAGCTTGCCCTTCCAGGACTTGCCGGGATGTCCCCAGAGGCCCTCGGCGTAGATCGGCTGGCCCTGGGCGATGTCGACCAGCACCATGCCGTAGCGCTGGAGGGCGACGCAGACGACCCGCTCCTCGGGCGTCAGCGGGAACTTCGAGAGGTCGAGCGCGGGGTCGAGCTGGATCACGGTCCCCTCGGGGATGCCTCCCTCGACGAAGCCGTCGGTCCAGGCCGCGGGGAACACGAACTCCCTGTAGGCGCAGAAGCGCGAGGCGGCCGCGATCTTGTGGCGGATCTCCCCCGCGGCCACCTCGTCGTACAGGATGAGCCCGGCGACGGCGGGCACGCCCGCCGCGCGGCTCGGCCCGTGGAAATGCACGCTCTCGCCGTCGACGACGCCCAGGTCCTGGGTGCGGAAGACGCCAGGGCCGTCGGCGGCGTAGACCATGCCGGTCGCCGAGGTCCACCGGCCGTCCGTGCCCTTGGCGAGCGACCACATGTCCCAGACAAGGTTCCGTTTCCAGTCCACCGCCGCCAGGTGCGCGTCGCCCTGTGGGTCGGGATGGGCCTCGGCGGGGATCGGCACGAGGTCGAAGCCCGGTCCGTGCCCAAAGTGATCGCGGGACGTGTGCCACGTGCGCTTCTCGTCGGCGTTCAGGGAGTGGAGGCCGACCTTGATGAGCGGCGTCGTCCCGTCGACCTCGTACACGGGAATCGTCCAGTCCTCGCAGTTGATGAGCCACGCCTGCTTGCTGGGCTCGGTCTCGAGGAGCCGGGTCCAGCGCCCGCTGCGCGGGTCGACCTCCGCGCTCGCCGGAATCGGCTGGTTCCAGAAGCTGTCGTCCGAGAAGAACCGGTGGGGGGCCTCGGCGGCCGCGCTTGCCGCGGACAGAAGGGACAACAGGAGCGAGGGGTGGAGGAGGCGCAGTCGGGCTCGGGACGTCATGGGGTGGGGGCCTCCCCGGGCCCTCTGAGGGCCTGCGGGGGTGGACTCACTAGGGTCTTGCCCGTGCCGAGCCCTGCGGCAACCCGATTCCTTGCGGGAACGCCTTTCCATTCCCGCACGCAGGCGCGGGGCTGCGTGGCAGGGACCCTCAGGTCGAACCCCGGGCGCGCCAGCGCCGCCCGAGGGCCGCGCCGCCGATCGAGAGGACGCCGAGGGCGGCGGCATAGCTGCGCGGCTCGGGAATTGCCGTCAGGCCGTTGGCGGCCAGGTCCCGGGACGCCACCATGGAGGGCGCCTCGACCGATGAGGGTCCCTGCATCTGGAGGCTGCCGAGGGAAGCGGCCACGCGCGGGAGCGCCACCGCGCCCCGCTTGGGCGGGGTCTTCTTGGCCGAGGCGAGCGCCTTGGCCGCCTTGGGATCGGAAAGGACCGCTTTCCACGCGGAACCCGCGCCGGTCCTCGGCGCCGGGATGGCCGCGCGGCTGGCCCAGGCGCCGGCGGGCGCCTCGCTCCACGCGCTCGACGCGACCACGGTCACGAGCGAGGCGGTGCTCACGTGCTGGGCCGAGGCGATCGAGGCGAGGGCGACTGCGGCAAAGAAGGCGAGGAGGCGGTGTTTCATGGCGGCTCGGTATGGGTCATTATCGGCACGCGAGGTTTCGCGGCGTGGACCCAAGCGTACGTGGACGCCCAAAATCCGCCCATAGGGGGAACCCCCTGTTTTTACACCGGGTATACCCCAACCCCCCGCTTCCCGCGGGGCCCGGCCCCGCTAGCCCCGCAGGGCGTGCCGGGAGAACCGGAAGAGGTCGCGCCGGCGCAGGCGGTGCACCCGTCGCGCGGGCCGCGCGGCCGCGGGCGAGCGCAGGTGGTCGACGCGGCGGCGAAGCTCGCGGGCCAGCTCCTTGCGGTCCATGTCCACGGCCTCGAAGGACTCCACCCGCAGCGCCGCATGGATGCGGCGCTTGCCGAGCAGGCGCAGCAGGTGCGGCACGAAGGCCATGTCCCGCCAGTAGCAGACCTCCTCGGAGGGGTCGCCTTCACCGGGATCGAGCCGGTAGCCGAGCGCGGCCGCCGCCACAGGCCGGCCGACGGCGGTCTCCAGAAGCGGCGACTGGAACGGCAGCACCGAGGCTCCCCCGCTGCTCGTCCCCTCGGGGAAGAGCACGACGCGCCGCCCGAGGCTGAGCGCCGCGCGGATCTCGGCCGCCGTGCGGCCCGCGTTCGAGCGGCTCTCCCGCTCTGCGTAGATGCAGCCCATCCTGCGCAGGAACCAGCCGAAGCCCGGCCACTCCCGCGCGTCGCGCCTGGCCACGAACACGCACGGCGCCTGGGCCGCCAGCACCACCACGTCCAGGTAGCCGAGATGGTTGCAGACGATCAGCCCGCTCGCGGGCACCTCGCCGCCCACGTCGGTCACCAGGCCCATCACGCCGGCGATCCTGCGCGAGGTCTCATGCGCGACCTGGAGGGGGTCGTGGCGCCGCACCGCGATCCTCCATGCACCCTGCGCGAGGCAGGCGGCGAGCCTCAGGCTTCGAAAAAGAATGAGTCCGGCGGTCATCGGACCCCACGGTACCCGAAAAATGAGTCAGTCCGGTTGAGGACCGGTGACGAATGCGCGGAATCGCGCGGGCTCAGGCGTAATGCTTGCCGAACGCGTCCCCGGGCGGCTCCTCGTCCCCGGACGGCGGGCGCTCCTCGCCCTCGGGATCCCGGCCGGGCTCCTCCCTGCCGGAGGCGTCGGGGTCCACCGCGAGCGTGAATCCCTTGACCTGGGCCCTCCTGCGCACCCGCGTCTCCCCGTCGTCCGTCCGCTCGGATTGCAGACGCGCCAGGTACGCCTGGTACTGGGTCGCGTTGCTGAGGGGATCGTGGAGGGAGTGGATGTGGGACATGACAAGATGGGCCCATGGAGGTTATCGACACGAACGAGCCCTCCCTTGAACCGCACAGGGGGGCCTGCCCCAGGTGTTGGGGCAGAGAGACTTAGCCCCTGCGCATGCGTGGGATCGGCTTCAGGTGCCCCGCGAGGCCCCCGCCCGCGGCCTGCGTGAGCGACGGCGCGGCGCCGAGTTTGCAATCGGAGGGCAGGCCCCGCGCCTACGCGGGCGGTCTACACCCCATGGCCGGCGACCCGCCTGAGGGGTAGGGTGATCCCTAATCCGACCGCACGTATCACTCCCAACCACGACATTCCCATGTTAATCGCCGCAAAGACTCTGAAGGGTTACAAGCTGCACAGCCTCGATGGTGACATCGGCAGCGCCCGCGAATTCTATTTTGATGACCGCTACTGGACCGTCCGGTACCTGGTCGCCGACACCGGCAACTGGCTGACCGGAAAGCACGTCCTGCTCTCCCCGTACGCGCTCGACCGCGTCGACCCGGACAAGGAGCAGGTGATGATCAATCTGACCAAGGAGAAGATCTCGGCCAGCCCCGCGCTCTCCACCGACAAGCCCGTCTCGAAGCAATTCGAGGACAGCTACTATGGGTACTACGGCTGGCCCAACTACTGGAACGGCCCGTACAGCTGGGGCGGCTATCCCTACGTGAACCGCGACCCCGACACCTGGTCACCCCCCGGCGAGGTCACCGGCCACTGGGACCACAACCTGCGCAGCACGCGCGCGGTCACGGGCTACCATGTCCAGGCCTCCGACGGCGACATCGGCCACGTCGAGGACTTCATCATCGACGACGAGACCTGGGCGATCCGCTACCTGGTCGTGAACACCCACAACTGGATGCCGGGCCGCCACGTCCTCATCTCGCCCAAGTGGATCGACAGCGTCCGCTGGCTCGAGTCGAAGGTCTTCACGACCCTCTCCCGCGAGTCCGTGCGCTCGTCCCCGGAGTACACCTCCGCCTCGCTCATCACCCGCGACTACGAGAGCCGCCTCCACGATTCCTACCGCCGCCAGGGCTACTGGGTCGACGAGCTGGTCGCTCCCTGACCGGGTCCCCGCGCGCGTCCACGTGCGACGGCGCCATCCCTCCGAGAGCCGCGGGCGCCCAGGCGCCCGCGGCTTCCTCGCGCCATGACCCCGGCCGTCCTCTCCCCGGGCCACGCGCTGGCCGCGGCCCCGCCCGACACGATGATCGGGCGGCTCTACAGCAGTCTCTTCGTGCACGAGTCGTCGGTCAGCATGCGCATCGTGCTGATCCTCGGGCTCGCGATCTTGTTGCACGTCGTCGTGAAGGCGGTACGCGGCCTCAGCGAGTGGGTGATCCTGCGCGGGCACGCCCATCACGGAAGGCTCGGCGTGCGGCTTCAGAAGCCGAAGGTGATCACGGTCACGCGGCTCGTCGTGAGCGGCGTCATCTTCCTGCTCTACTTCCTGGCGATCGGCCTCGTGCTGCAGGAGTTCGGGTTCAGCCTGACCGCCTACCTGGCGAGCGCCTCGGTGTTGGGCCTGGCGATCAGCTTCGGCTCGCAGGGCCTCGTGCAGGACATCGTGATCGGCCTGACCCTCATCCTCTGGGACGCCATGGACGTGGACGACATGGTCGAGATCGACGGCCTCGACTCGCCGAGCGTCATCGGCCGCGTGACCGAGATCGGCATGCGCTTCACCAAGGTCGTCAACTTCTACAACCAGGTCGTGTTCATCCCGAACCGGCTGATCGCCAACGTGAGCCGCTTCCCGCACGGCGTCATGGACGCCTACGCCGACGTGCAGGTGCCCCCGGACGTCGACCCGGTGCTCGCCGCCCAGCGGGTCCAGAGCATCGCCCTCGGCATGTGGTCGCAGTTCGGGGCCATCATCCTCGCGCAGCCGACGATGGGTCACGTGGAGGAGGCGAAGGGCGGCGGCTGGAACTTCGTGCGGGCGCACTTCAAGATCTGGCCCGGGCAGGGCAGCCTGATCGAGGTCACGTTTCGCCAGCAGGCGGTCCGCGCGATGCGCCTCCATTTTCCCACCTACGCCGACTGGCAGGTGGCCGTGACCTACCGGGCGAGCGCCCCGGTCATGGTGCTGAAGCCGAGCTGAGGCCCTGGCTACCCGGCGCCCGCACCCGCACCGGGATGTGCACCTCGTAGCGCTTGGCGAACCACGGCGTGAAGGGACCGTCCCAGTAGACGGCGTAGGCGGGTCCCGCGGCCTCGACGTCGGTTCGCCCCCTGAGCCAGGCGAGCAGCCGCTCGCGGCCCTCCTCGAAGTGCTCCCGGGTGTAGCCCCCGCGCCCGCCCACGCTCGCGACCGGCCGCGCGGCCACGTCGACGACCGCGACGGCGCCCTCGCTCGAGGTCGCCCTCGCCCGCTCCGACGGCGCGACCCAGAAGGACATCGTGGCCGGCTCCACCTGCGCCTCCACCGGCGTCGTCATGTCGATCTTGTGGGACGAGATGTAGCGGAAGAGCGGCATGAAGAGCCCGCCCGCGTCCGTGAAGTAGTCGCCGGCGTGCCCCGTGCGCAGGAGCGTGCCCGCGGGCAGGGTCTTCAGCTCGCAGGTGCCGACGGGGGTGGGGGGAAAGGCCTGCTGGGCGGCCATGGCGACGGGAAGGAGGATGAGGAGGAGCGCGGCTCTTGTGCGGGGCGTCACGAGGGCGACGCTAGCGCCGGCACCGGGCCCTGGCAAACCGGCGCGGCGAGATCTTGCGCGGGCGGCAGGCGGCCGCCATATCGTCCTGCATGATTGGACCCGGATTCGAGGACCGGCCCTTTTTCAAGGTGGCGCTCAACCTGCCGCACGCCGGCCGCGTCGTGCGGCGCATCGTGCCGCTCTTGCCCGGGCCGGGCCCCGGAGACAGCGCCGACGCCGTCGCGGCCCGCAGGGCGGCGCTCGCCCTCGTCTCGCTCCTCGACCCGTGCCTCGACCTTGACGAGAACCCGCCCGCGGAACTGAGCGCGCAGATCCGGGAGCGCGCCGCCACGCTCGGCCGGCGGCTGGTCGACCACATCGAGCGCGGCGGCTTCGGCGGGGACCGCCTCGGCCAGTGCGTGCGCAACCTCTTCGAGTGCCTCGAGCTCGGCCGCGAGGGCGCGGAGATCTCGCTGCGCGCGGGCGAGAACCCCAAGTCGCCGCAGCGCCCGGCCTAGCCCCGCGGCGGTCGGCCGGGCCATTCGCCCCGCCTATCGGGCATATTGCGGCGCGGTTGCGCGGACTGGTCCCATTGGCGTTGTGGGCCGGGCCTTCGCCCGTGAGAACTTCGGCGCCCCAGTACGCAGCGTCGGTCCACCCCAAACAGAGCGCCCATGCGATCCCTTGCCCCCCTTCTCGCCGCAGTCACCCTCGCAGCCGGCGGCCTTGCCTCCGAGCCGCCGCCCGGGAAGCCGGATGCGACGACCTACCGGGTCGAGCAAACGGTCACCCTGTCCGGCATCCCGGAGGGCTCGAGGACCGTCAGGTGGTGGATCGCGATCCCCGGCGACGAACCGAACCAGCAGGTGCTCGACTTTGCCGCGGCGGTCCCCGGGAATTGGTCGATCGTGACCGAGCCCGGGCGCGGCAACCGCTTCCTCTTCACCGAGGTGGCCTTCCCGTCCTCGCCCGTCCTGTCCGCGAGCGTCACCTTCTCGGTGCGGCGCCGGTCGGTCTCGGTCGCGGTGGATCCCTCAAGGGTGGGGCCGATCACCGACTCGGTGCGCCGTGCGTTCGCCGACGACCTCGCGACCGAGGCACCCCACATGGGCGTCACGCCCGCCATCGCCGCGATGGCCGAGAAGGCGTGCGGGGCGGAAGGCAACCCGGCCGTCGAGGCGAAGCTGCTCCTGGGCTTGGTCGCCGGCTCCACCGTCCACTACTCGAGGGACCCGAAGAAGCCCAAGTTCAGCCCGGGCGATGCCGAGCGCTGCCTCGCTCAGGGCGGCGGAACCTGCACCGACATCCACTCGCTCTTCATCGCGCTCGCCCGCGCCCGGGGGATCCCGGCGCGCCTTCAGATGGGCTACCGGCTGAAGGAGGCGAACGAGGGCAAGAACGTCGACCCTGGCTACCGGTGCTGGGCGGAGTACTTCCTGCCCGGATACGGATGGGTCCCGACGGACCTGGTCGAGGCGGAGGACCCGAAGGGGCTGGGCCCCGACCGCTGGTTCAGCGGGCTCACCGCGCGCCGCGTGTGGCTGAACCAGGGCCGGGAGTTCGACCTGCCCGGCCGCGCATCGGGCGGCCACCGCGTGAACACGATGGTGATCGGCTACGCCGAGATCGACGGCGTGGAGGCCCGCGTCCTGCCGGAGGGCGACAGGCCGGCGCAGCTCTCGAGGACGGTGAAGTTCACCGAGGTGGGGCCCGCCGCGCCGGCTCTTGTCACGGCCAACTGAGCCGAGACGGGGCCGGGGAGCCCCGACCCTAGTCAGCGATCGCCTGGTAGGCCAGGTTCTGGACGACCGCCTCGATCACGTCGCCGCCGGTCGGGTGCAGCTGGGCGAGCGCAATGACGATCATGTCCTCCTTCGGGTCGATGGTGAAGAGCGTGTCGTAGAAGCCGCCCCAGCCGTACTGGCCGGGGCTGCCGAGCTCGGTGAGCGGCGCCTTCACGCCGCTGATCCCGAAGCCGATCCCGAAGCCCTGCTCGGGCCCGATCTTGCCCAGGGTGTCGTGCGTCATCAGCTCCACCGACTTGCGGCTGAGGATGCGCACCCCGTCCAGCTCGCCCCCGTTCAGGAACATCTGGCAGAAGCGCGCGTAGTCGCCCGCGGTGGAGAAGAGGCCGGCCCCGCCCGAGAAGAGCGTGTGGCCCTTCAGCACGTAGTCGTCCGTGTAGGAGAACGGCCCCTCGGTGATGCCGGCCGCCGGAAAGCGCTGGAGACCCTTGCCGTCATAGTACGTGTAGACGGCCGCGAGCCGGGGCAGCTGCGCGTCGCTGACGATGAAGCCGGTGTCCTTCATCCCGAGCGGGTCGGTGACGCGGGTCTTCAGGAACTGGTCGAAGGGCATGCCCGAGACCACCTCGACCAGGCGGCCGAGGACGTCGATCGACAGGCTGTAGTTCCACTTCTCGCCCGGGCTGAAGAGCAGCGGCACGGCCGCCAGGCTCCTCACGTTGTCGGCGATCGTGCCCTTGTAGGGCTCGAGGCCGGAGGAGACATGGGCGTCCCTGTAGAGCTGGCCGAGCTTCGGGTCCCAGTTGTAGGTGAGCCCCGAGGTGTGCCGCAGGAGGTCGAGGATCGTGATCTCGCGCTTGGCGGGGATCGTGTACGGCTCCCCCTGCTCGGGTGTCACGAGCACCTTGGGGTTCTTGAACTCGGGCAGGTACTTGGAGACGGGGTCCTCGAGCAGGAACCTCCCCTCCTCGAGCAGGATCATGACCGCCGTGCTGGTGAGCGGCTTCGACATGGAGCAGATCCGGAAGATCGTGTCCTTTTGCATCGGCTTGCCGGCCTCGCGGTCGGCCGAGCCCCGCGCGTCGAACCATGCGACCTTACCGTGGCGCGCGACCAGCGTCACGACGCCGGCGATGTTCTTCTGGTCGACGTCGCGCTGCACCGCGGCGCCGATGCGGGCCAGGCGCTCGGGTGAGAGGCCGACCGACTCGGGCTTCGCCTCGGGGAGGGCCTGGGAGCGGAGGGGACAGCGGGCGGCCAGCGCGAGCGCCAGCGTCGTGAGGAGCAGGTGGGTCTTCATGGGGTGGGGCGGCCCGGGGGATCCGGGCCATGGATCTGACGGGCAGGCTAGCGCCGCCGCGCCGCGGGTAAAGCCGCCAATTCCCGGAGCCAACGGCTCGCAGCAGGCGTATGCGGCTCAAGATCAATGTGGACCCCGGCGCGCCCGAGATCTACGGGTCGTTGTCGCGCATGAAAGCTACGAACGGGCGTGGGGTGCGGGGTGTCCCGGCGGGCCTGCCGGCGATGCTCGTGGCCGCCGTTGGGATCGCGCTTGCGGTGGAGCCCCCCCCGCCGCAGCCCCGCGTCTGGAAGCCCGTCGCGGAGTGGTATCCCTTCGACGGCGAGAAGATGGCCGGAAACGTGGTGCCGGCGTCGATCGAGCAGAGCGAGATGAGGATGGCCGTCGGCGACGACCCTCGCTGGTCGCAGCCCTCCTTCGATGACAGCCGATGGCCGGTGGCGGACGACCGCTACGAGGTCCTGAAGAAGGACCAGGGCGTCTTCTGGGTGCGCCTGCGGACGCGCTCACGGGGCGACGCCGATCCCATGCCCTCCCTCGTGTCCCTCACCGCGACCGCCGCCAGCGAGGCGTTCTGGGACGGCGTCCTTGTCCACCGCTCGGGGGCGCCGGGCGCGAGCCGGGCCGCCGAGGTTGCGGGCCCGTTGTTCTCTCTTTTTGAGATTCCCCGGGCGCTCCTAGGGCCCGGCGAGCACCTGATCGCCCTTCGCATGTCGACCTACCACTTCAACCGCCCCGACACGCTGCAGCGGATCGTCGTGCTGAACGTGCGTCCCGACCTGATGGCCCTCGTGAACGAGCAGCGCAGGCTCTACCCGGCGATGGCGATCGGCGCCCTTGTGGTCACGGGCGCCTTCGTACTCGTGATCTGGCTCACGGCGGTCCGCCTGCCCGCCCTGCTCGCCTTTGCAGGCCTCTGCATGGGGGGCGCCTCCATCGTCGGCCTCAGCCTCTGGCGCTACGTCTATCCCTTTCCGTACTCCTGGTCCTACCCGCTTTGGTGCGCCTCGCAGGTCGCCAGCGTGGCCACGGCCGGCTGCATGGTCGCCTTCGCGGCGATCCAGCTGGGCGCGTTGCGCGCCCGCTATGCGATGGGGGCCTTTGTGCTGGTGGAGGGTGCGCTCGCCTGGTGGAACGGGCCGGTGCCGATCGGGATCCCCGGCGAGGCGTGGAGGCTCGACCCGTGGAGCTTCGCCTTCCTTGCCGCCATCGGGCTCGGCGTGTGGCACGCGGCTCGCGAACGGGGCGTCACGCCCTGGCTTCTGTGCGCCTGCCTTGCGCTCAGCCTGTGCCTCTACGCCCGCGATCCGGTCAACTTCGCGCGCACCCATTTCCTGGCCACGATCCTTCCGACCCTTTTCGGATTCCTCGTGTCCCTCGCCGCCACGCTGCGACGCGGGCGCAGGGAGGCCGAGGAGGCCAAGCTGTCGGCCGCGCGCCTCGAGATCGACCTGCTAAAGAAGAGCCTCCAGCCCCACTTCCTCATGAACACGCTGACGACCCTATCCCAGATCGTGGAGGAGGAGCCCCGCGTCGCCGTGAGGCTGATCGACGATCTGGCGCAGGAGTTCCGCGCGCTGGGCGCGATCGCGGGCCTCAGGTCGATCCCGCTGTCCCGCGAGCTCGAGCTCTGCGAGACGCACCTGCGCGTGATGTCGATGCGCACCGAGCGGTCCTGGCGGCTCGTGGCCTCCGTCGCCGACGTCGCCCTCGGGGTGCCACCCGCCCTCTTCCTCACCCTGATCGAGAACGGGTTCTCCCACCAGCGCCCCATCAACGGGGCGACGACCTTCACCCTCAGGTCGGACACGGCAGGCGGGCGGGTGCGCTACACGTTCGTCTCGCCGGGGACCGTGAGCGAGGCGTCCGGGGCGCGCACCGGAGGGATCGGCCTGCGATACGTGCGCGTGCGCCTGGAGGAGGGATGGCCGGGGCGCTGGAGGCTCGAGCAGAGGGAGGTGCCGGGGGGATGGGAGACCGTGATCGACCTCGAAGGCTCCGGTCCTGCGGGAGGAGGGCCCTCGTGAGGATCCTGATCGTCGAGGACGAGCCCGCCATCGCGCGGCGGCTGCAGGGTTTCTGCGGGTCCATCCTGGGTCGACAGCTCGAGGGCGCGACCATCGCCGAGAGCTTCGAGGCCGCGTGCGACGCCACGGAGCGCAGCGCCTACGATGTGATGCTCCTCGACCTCAGGCTCCACGAGCGCGACGGGATGGAGCTGCTCGCCCGCAGCGTGTGCGGCTCCTTTCACACGATCGTCGTCTCGGCGAGCACGGACCAGGCGCTGCGCGCGCTCGACTACGGCGCCATCGACTTTGTCGCCAAGCCCTTCACCGAGGAGCGCCTGGCGCAGGCGCTCAGGCGCGCGATGCCCGGGGGGCGTTCCGCCGGGCCGGCTCGCTGCCTCGGCGTCCGCAAGCTCGGGCGCATCGAGCTCGTGGCGGTCGACGACGTGATCTACGTGGAGGGCGCGGACAAGTATTCCGAGCTGGTCCTCGCGAGCGGCCGGCGCGAGCTTCACGGCAAGACCCTGTCGGCCCTCGAGGCGGTGCTTCCGCCGTCCTTCGAGCGGATCCACAAGTCCTACCTCGTGCGCTGGAGCGAGGTGAGCCGCCTCCACGCCCACGAGGGCGGCGTCCATGAGGCCGAGCTGAGGAACGGCGTCAGGCTTCCCGTGGGCCGGGCGCGCTTCCAGGCCCTCAAGTCCCGATTGCTCTAGGGGCCGGCCGTTCGCTCCGGCGCCGAGCGCTTTGCTCCCTTTGGGTCGAGGCCGACCCCGGGCCCGGCATCCATGTTCGGCATCCCGGGAGCCCCCGGGGCCCAACCCGAAAGGATACCAAAGCCATGAAGCCTCACCTACCCGAGTCTTTGCGGCATCCCCTGGCGGCCGCGTTCGCCGTCCGCCTGGGGGCCGCCCTCCTCCTGCCGCAGGCTGCCGCCACCGCGGCGGGGCCGCAGCCAAGCCCCTCCGTCGTCGTGTCCAGCATCGCGACCCCGCACTCGCCCAGCTACGACCGGGTGTCGATCCACTACGCCCTGCGCTCCCCGAAGGCCGAGGACGGGCACGCGAACATCCGGGTGACCTTTTCGGTGAATGGCGCCCAGGGGCCCTTCCAGGAGGCCACGGAGGCAACGGGCGCTCCGAGCAACGGCACGCGGGGGCTCTCGTCAAACCCCTCGGGCGCGAGCCACGTCTTCGTCTGGAATTCCTTCCATGACCTAGACCCTAGGAACTTCACCCACGGGCAGGTGATCGTCCGCGTCAGCGCCTCCTCCGGCCATGCGCAGACCAGTCCCTTCTCCCTCGACAACCGCCTGCTCGCGACCGTCGCGGGCCACGTGAGCGCGCTCGGCGTGGGCGACGGCCTGCCCGCGACCGAGGCGCTCGTGGACGCCCCCTACTCCTGCCACGCGCTGCCCGGGCACGCGTTCCTCTACACCGACCCGATCGCGAGCCGCGTGCGCGAGTTCACGGTGGGGGGCGCGTCCTCGACCGTGGCGGGCGCGGGCATCGGCTACTCGGGCGACGGCGGGCCCGCGACCGAGGCCACCCTCAACTTCCCCGAGGACGCGGTGCAGGACTCCCACGGCGTCATCTTCATCGCCGACACCGGAAACGTGGTCCTGCGCGCGGTCAACCCGGTTGACGGCACAATCCAGACCGTGGCCTCCGACCCGCGGTTCGTGAACCTCGCCTCCATGCGCTGCCTGCCGGGCAACCAGCTCCTGATCGTCGATTCGGGCGCCCTCCAGATCTTCCGGTTCAGCTACACGGTGGACGCCTCGGGGTCCGTGTCGGGAACCGTGGACGTCGTGCTCGGGACCGGGGAGCCGGGCGCCGCCCCCGTGGACGGGGTTGCGGCGACCGACGTGAACATGGGCGCCCCGACCGGGGACCTCCAGGACGACGGCGCCGGCAACATCTACTATTCCGAGTACGGCTCGGTCGTGCGAAAATTCACGATCGGCGGCACGGTGTCCACGGTCGCCGGCAGCTACCTGAACAGCGCATGGGGTGGGGACGGCGGCCCCGCGCTCGCGGCCACGCTGTCGGTCAGCGGCCTCGCCTACGATCCTGGGCTGGGCCAGATCTACGTGGCCGATTCCCAGAACCAGAGGGTCCGCCGCTTCAGGGACGGCGGCGACATCGAGACGGTGGCCGGTGACGGCGTGTTCGCACCGCCCGCCCAGGGCGCCCCGGCCGCGGCGACGTCCCTTGCGAACCCCGGCTACCTCTCGATCGACGCCGCGAGCGGCGCCGTCGTCGTCTCCTCCGCGTCGACCCACCAGTTCTACGCGTTCACCGTGGGCGGCCCGATCACGGTGGCCGCCGGTCAGGACCAGTCCGGTCCGATCGCCGGGGCACGGGGTCCCGCCCCCGCCGCCACGCTCGCGACGCCGCTCGCGGCGGTGGCGCCCGAGGGGGATGTCTACGTCGCCGAGGAGGCCTTCGGCCGGCTGCTGCGCGTCGGCGCCTCCCATGGGCGCATCTCCAACCTCGCCGGCGACGGGATCCCGCAGTTCGCCGGGATCCCGGGCGCCCTCTCCCTGGCACACATCGACACGCCGACCGACCTTGTCGCCGCCGGCGGCGGCCGGCTGCTGATCCCGAGCGAGAACCAGGCCCAGCTCCTCGTGGCCGACGTCGAGCACGACACCATCGCCGTCCTTGCCGGCAGCGGACAGTTCGGGACGGGCGGCGACGGCGGGCCCGCCGACCAGGCCGAGTTCATCACGCCAAGCGGCGTCGCCCTGTCGAGGACCACCGGCGACATCTACATCTGCGACGAGGGCAGCGCGACCATCCGCAGGATCGACGCCGCGACGGGCCTCATCACCACGGTGGCGGGCGGCGGCTCGGACGCGACGAGCGACGGCATCCCCGCGACGCAGGCCGACCTTGTCTTCCCGACGGGCGTCGCGGTAGACGCCCAGGGCACCGTGTACATCTGCGAATGCAGCCCCGCCTCCGCGGTGCGCAAGGTGACGGCCGACGGCACCATCCACACCATCGCCGGCGTCGTCTTCTCATCGGGCTACAACGGGGACGGTCCCGCGACCCAGGCGCTCCTCGACGCCCCGCTCAAGGTGGCCGTGGACTCGAAGGGCCGGGTCTACATCGCCGATCAGGGCAACAGCCTGGTGCGCAGGGTGAACCTCGACGGCAACCTTGCGACCCTCATGGGAAACCGCTCGAACGCGGATGCCCCGGACGGCGTCCCCGCCCTTGGAAGGCCGCTCAACGGGCTCTGGAAGGTCGACGTCGACGCCAGGGACAACATCTACGTCTCGGAATTCTACGGGACGCGCGTCCGCCGATTCCGGGCGGACTGAGTCAGGTGCGCGGCGGAGCGAGCGACCCGGGCACGACGCCCGTGCGAAGGGCGACGAGCGCGCAGACCTTGGGGACGTACATCCGCGTCTCCGCCGGGAGCGAGGACGCGATGGCCGCGTAGGTGTCGGCCCCGCGCTCGGCAAGCGCCCGGCGCACCCGGCCCTCGCCGGCGTTGTAGGCCGCCAGGGCCAGGGGCCAGCTGCCGAGCTTGCCGTAGAGGATGCGCAGGTAGTGCGCCGAGGCGTGCGCCGCGCGCTCGGGGCTCGTGCGCTCGTCGGGCAGGAAGGTCGAGAGCCCCAGCAGGTGCGCGGTCTCGGGCATCAGCTGGAAGAGCCCGGCGGCCCCCGACGGGCTGCGGGCGGAGGGGTTGAGGGAGGACTCGGCCTCGGCCAGCCAGGCGAGCTCCGGGGGCACGCCCTCCTCGGCGAAGGCGGCCCTGAGCCGCGGCATGAGCTCCGGCGCGTTCCTCGGCAGCGGTCGCCCGTGCACGCGCGAGGCCCAGAGACCGTAGAGGGGGACGCCGGGCGCAGCCGCCTGCGCCGGGGGCGGCGTCAGGGCCGGCCTGCGCGCCTGCGCGACCGCCTGGCGGGCGGCGTCGATCTCGTCGATCCTCCCCTCCAGCCAGTCGGCGTAGTCCTCGTAGCCGGGGATCGCCCGCAGCGCCGGCAGGGCGGACCGCGCCTCCGGCTCGAGATCGGCGAGCGCCTCGAGCGAGTCGCCCTGGAGCGCGCGGTCGAGCCGCCGGGCGAAACCGTCCCACTGCTCGCGCGTCGGAAAGTCGTACTGCGCCTTCACCTCAGGCGGGGCGACCTGGTCGAAGATCTGCTGGCCGAGCGCGTAGAGGTCGTCGGGATCCGGGGTGGGGGTCGGCGTCGGGGTCTGGCCCGAGGCCGCGGCCGCGAGGACCGTGCACTCGAGGATCGGCCACCTGCGCATGGGCGCCGCTCAGTGCCCAATGGCGTTCAGGAGGCCGAAGCCGGCCTTCTGCATGCCGCCGAGGATGCCCGGCTTGGCGACCGTGGCGTCGCCGAGCGGGATCACGACCTGGCTGTTCACCTCGTTCAGCACGAGCTTGCCCGTGCTCCAGAGCGCCTCGGTCCCGTCGCCGAAGCGCACGAAGAGGTCCATCGAGCAGGACCAGCTGCCGCGGCTGCCCGGCGCGACCCGGACCAGCACCTTGCGGTGCTTCAGATCCGCGAGCGTGAACGCGGGGCCGGTGGCCGGCACGACCTCCCTCACGCTCGAGTTGGGGGCGAAGGCCTGGTCGGCCACCTCGAGGTAGGCCGCCGCGGGGCCGCCGTCGTCGCCCACCACCGAGATCTCGACGCGGGTGTCCGCGGCCTTGCCGCGGTCGCCCGACTTGACGAGGAGCGCGAGCTCGGTGAACGCGTGCGTCCCGGCGCGCGCGCGGGCGAGCGAAGGGGCGGGCGCGGCCGCGGGCGCGGCGGAACCGGGCGGGGTCGCCTCCGCAGCCGCGGGGGCGGGCGCCTGCGGGGCCTCGGTCTCGGCCACCTTTCGGCCGCCCATCACGCGGAACGTGAACTTCGCGACGCCGCCGAGGAGGCTCGGGTGGGCGACCGTCGAGAGGGCGAGGGGCACCCCGTCCAGGCCGCCCGAGCTCGAGACCGAGCGGTCGCCGGAGCTGAGCAGCGCCTCGGTGCCGTCGCCGAAGTGAAGGATGACGTCGTACGAGAAGCTCCAGCGGAAATACTCCGGCGAGGTGACGCGCATGAACACCTGCTCGTGCTTGAGATCCTTCTCGGTGAAGCCCGCGCCGGCCGAGGGCACGCTCGCCTGGGCCGTCGAGTCCGGCGCGAACTCCGCCGCAGGCACGTCCAGGTACGCCACGGGCTCCGCGCCGGGGCTCGGGGCGACCAGGATCTCGAGCCGCGCGTTGGCGGGCTTGCCGCGGCCGTGGGTGTAGATGGCCACGTCCATGTGCGTGAAGTCCTTGGTCGCCGGGCGCGAGGCCCGCGCCTGGGCCCGGGCGGCGTCCTGGGGCGAGTCGGGCACGCCCTTGCTCAGCAGCCGGAACGCGAACTTCTCCATGCCGCCGATGATCCCGGGGGTCGCCACGGTCGCGAGCGAGAGGGGCAGGACCGAGCGGTCGCGGCTTCCGCCGAGCGAGAGGTCGCCGGTCGACACCAGGGCCTGCGAGCCGTCGTCGAAGTGCAGCACCATGTCCATGCTGAAGCTCCAGGCGCTGTGGCCCGCCTGCGTCACGCGGACGACGACCTCCTCATGGCCGAGCTCGTCGCGGGTGAAGCCCGTCCCTGCGGCCTGCACGAACTGCGGCACCACGGTGTTCGGGGCGAGCTCCTGGCCCTGCACGTCGAGGTAGGCCACGGGGGCGCCGCCGCCCGCCGGCTCGATCAGGATCTCCAGGCGCGCGTCGGCGGCCTTGCCCCGGTCGTGCGTCGAGACCGCGACGTCCATGTGGGTGAACCGGGCTTCGGCGAGCGCTCGGGTGGGGACCGCGAGCAGCGCGGCCCATGCGAGGGCGAGACCGGGGACGGCGAGGCGCGTCTTCATAGGGGGGGGTACGAAAGGGGGGCCGGCCGGGGTGGGGCGGCGGACCGGGGAAAATTCACACCGGCCCGCCCGGAACTCAATGGGATTCGGGCGGACGCTCAGGGCTTCACCGTCGCCAGGTAGGCGACGCTCCTCGGGATGTGGCCGATCGGGTCGGTCGACTCGTCCTCGATGAAGTACCAGTCGACGCCCACGGCCCGCGCCTGCGCCAGCACGGAGGGCCAGTCGACCTGGCCCGTGCCGACGACCACGTCGTCGGTGGCCGGGGCGTGGCCCGTGTAGAGGCCGGTCGGGGCGCCCCTTCGAATATCCTTCACGTGCATCATCTTCCAGCGGGTGGGGTACTTCTTCATGAGCGCCACGGGATCCTGGCCGCCGTGGGTGACCCAGAAGACGTCCATCTCGAAGTTCACGAACTCGGGGTTCGTCCTCTGGGCGATCAGGTCGAAGAGCGTGCCGCCGCCGGCCCGGGGCCGGAACTCGTAGCCGTGGGCGTGGTAGGTGAAGCCGATGCCCGCGGCCCGGAAGGCCGCGCCCCACGCGTTGAAGTCCCCGGAGGCCTTCAGGGCCTCGGCCTCCGTGAAGGTGTCGCCCTCGTGGGGGACCCAGGCGAGCATCACGTACTGCACGCCGAGCGCCTTGGCGGTCGCCACCGAGGCGGACACGTCGCGGGCCAGGGCCGCGTAGTCGACGCCCATGCTCACGATCTCGATCCGGTGGCGCGCAAGCTCCGCCTTGTAGGCGTCGACGCTCATGCCCGCGGGCGGGCCGCCCTCGACGTAGCGGAAGCCGAGGGCCTCGGTCTCGGCGAGGGCGGCCTGCGGGCCGCTCTTGTCGGCGAGCGCGTGGAGGCTCCAGAGCTCGAGGCCCAGGTGGTCGGAGACGGAGGCCGCCGACGCGGCGGCCGAGGTGAGCAGAGCCAGCAGCAGGGTTTTCATGGGGTGACCCCCACGAGGAACCCGCCGGGGCCTTTATTCAAACCGTTTCTCCGCGGACCTACTGCTTCTCCCACCACGCCTTCAGCGCGTGCACCGCCTGGTGGAACTGCTCGGGAAGCGCCGCCAGCGCGGCGTGCACGCCGGCCGGGTGGTGGCCTGCGTACCAGGCGACCACCAGGAAGAAGGCGAACCAGATCATCCCGTTCCAGAAGTGGAAGATCGGGGCGTGGGGGTAGCCGTCGTGCCCGCCCAGCACGGCCGCGTAGCGCATCACGCGAAGCGGCAGGCGCACCATCTGGAAGAGGAAGAACAGCACGACGAGCGCGAGCCACGTCGGAACGCCCACGGGCACCGCGATCCCGAAGGCCGCGCCGGTCGTCAGGAGCGAGAACGCCGCTCCGAGGAACAAGAGCGTCGCGACCACGCTGAGGAGCGAGAGGACCGGGTACAGCACCCAGGCGCCTGGGCCCGGGACGGGCCGGGGCGCCCAGCGCAGGTGCCAGGCGAACGCCCAGCGGTGCGGGTTCTGGCGCCACTCCCGTCGCAGGTCGTCGCCGGCGCTGCGCATCTGCTGCTTGAAGCGCCGCTTCCACTCGCGGTGGGCCTGCCGGTCGCCGAAGGTCTTCATGCCCTCGTAGTAGCCCTCCCGCGCGCGGCGGATGAACTCCTGCGCCGTCGACGGGATCCCCGAGGCGGCGGCCCGCTCGGCCGAGGTGGAGGCCCTCGGGATCACGAGCGCCATCAGCAGGTAGATCCAGATCCCCGCCCCGTAGAGAAGGCTGAGGATGACGAAGGCGATGCGGATCAGCGACGGGTCGAGGTTCAGGTAGGCGGCGAGGCCGTTGCAGACCCCGAAGAGCATGGCGCCCTCGGGGACCCGGTAGAGCCGCCGGACGCCCGGGGCGGCGTCGGTGCCGGGTGCGGCCGCCCCCGCGGGGGCCGCTCCGGCCTCCGGCGCGCCCGGGCTCCCCGAGGCGTCCTCGACCGGCCCCATCTCGGCGATCACGGAGGCGACCTCGCGGCCGAGCACGACCGTCTTGGCGGGGCCGAGCAGCGACCGGAACTTGTCGGCGATCGCCTGCTCGATGTCGCCGATGATCTCGTCGCGGTCGGGGTTGCCCTCGAGGCGGCGGCCGGCGCTGTCGAGATAGGCGCGCAGGGCGTCGAAGCCGTCCTCCTCCAGCTGGTAGGCGTTCCCATTCAGGTTGATGATGATGACTTTGTTCATGGCGGGAGCGGGTTAGGGTCTAGGTCTTGGCCCCGAGGGCCTTCACGGTGCTGCTGATCTGCTGCCAATACTCGGAAGTCTCGCGCAGCTGCTCGGCCCCCTTGGCCGTCAGCTTGTAGTACTTGCGGGGCGGCCCGGCCTCCGACTCCTTCCACTCGTAGTCCACGAGTTCCTCGCGCCGCATCTTGCTGAGCAGCGGGTAGAGGGTCCCCTCCTGGGTCGCGAACTCCGTGCCGGAGAGCTGGGCGAGGATGTCGGCGGCGTAGACCTTGTCGGCCGCGATCACCTTGAGCACGAGGAACTCGAGGAGGCCCTTGCGGATGGCGCTGAACTTTTCGTTGATGCTCACGAGGGTTCTTGGATCAAGCTACCTTTATGTCACAAGGTAGTAGTCATCATAAAGGCTCTGTCAACACCGAAGCCGAATTTTTTTTGACCACCGATGCGGCAGGCGGCGTGCGGGAGCGGTGTGCCCGCAAGGCCCATGCGTGCGAAGCAGACGCATGCCCGAATGCGCGCGCAGCCAACGCTCCGGTCGCGTGCGAGCCCAACCGGACAGCGGAGAGGGTATCCTCCAGGATATCCCGCCCGCGCAGCCGCGCGGTGCCCGGGTCTGCCGCCTTTGCCCGCTCTCTTCCAAAGCCTTTGACGCCGGTTCCCGGGTTGCCGGCGACCGTAGCCCGAAGCCGAGAGAACGTTGAATGGACCCGCATCCACGAGGGCGCGCCGGGCGCCCCGCTCCGGGCGTGCCTGATGAGAGAGTCGGATCCGCTGATGGGTCAGCGGCGTTTTCGTGGAGTGGCCACGCTCCTGAACGCCGCAGGAATCGCTGGCTTGACGACCGCACTCCCCGCCGATTCGAGTCGAACGAGGGTGGAGCCGGATCGTCCCCAAGCGCCCTTCGCCAGGGCGAAGACACCGGGCGCCTTCTTAACGAAGCACCGCTGCTGATCGGGTGAGATGTTGACCCTACCGGATCCGCCATCCGGGTAACCCAGCGTTGCGAACCCCCTTCCTCCGCATCGAAAATCTGGACGGCGCCTATGCGCGGACTCGACAGCACAGGGGAGACGCGAGTGCGATCCTGCGGAAGGCCTCGGGTGTCATGGCAAGGGGCTCGCGCGCGGCGCTGCAGGGATCCGCGCCTACGCGGCCTCGCTCGAGCCGGCCAGGGAGCCCGCGTCCGGGGCGCCCGCCGCGGCCTCCACGATGCGCACGCGGATGCGCGAGAGGAGCTCGATCCGGCGGCGCTCCTCCATGAG